>DOPG01000314.1 GCA_003513555.1 Rhodopirellula sp.
GTCCATTCGGGCAGCTATCCAAAATGAAGTTGACAATGGCCTGTTGGACCTCGATGTAGCGGGCGAGGGCGTCCGCGTTGTTTTGGGGGCCGAACCAGGCGCAACAGCATCAACTGAAAACACTGGCATGCAGCAATTGCCAAGAACCCTTGCGCTTCGCGTCCCCACTCAAGGGGTCAATGCCTTGGGTGGAATTGTCGACGGGGATACATTCCAGATCGACGCAGGTGGCGGACCTGTTACCTTTGAGTTCGACACTGGTAATGGTATCGCTTCACCATTGAATCAGATGGTTGCCGTGGTTGATGGTGAGACAGCAGCCGATACGGCAATTGCGATCAAAGATGCAATTGACAATGCCGGAATCGGGTTGAATTCATCGATTGAGGATGATGGCTTGTCCGTCTATCTGAATCTTCCGCTTGATGGTGCGGCCTCGGTTGAACAGGGCCAATTGGCGTTGGTAGGCCTGAGTCGACCAGCTCTTGATGAAGAGACAATTGTCATTACACCATCGGATGGAATTTCTGATCCTGTTGTATTTGAAATTAATCGAACCGACGAACGTGACGGTTTGGGCAATGAAATCAATCCAGGAGTCGGTGATGGTGTCACTGCACCGAATATCGCCATCGATCTGAATCGAGCAACGACGGGCGATGACTTCGCCGCATTGGTAGCGAATGCCATTCAGGGTCTTAATCCGGTCGCTGGTTTGAATCCGGCGCTGGTTGAAGTGATTGCTGGTGGTGTGCTGCAGGTGGGTGGTGAAGAAGGTCTTGGGCTTACGGTGGATGCCAACTCCATGGAGGTCACCGGATCGCCATCGGTCAGTGGACCATCGACTGTCGAAGTTGCCGGGCCAGTGCTTCTGGGACTGCCACTGGTTGGTGGTGCTGGCATCCTTGATGGTAGTGTCATGGTGCTGACTGCTGACAACGGCGATGAAGTGATCTTTGAGTTCAACGTGAATGGATCAGGTGTCACGATCCCAACTGCCGTACCAGTTCCTTATAACTTGACTGACCTCGTTGATACCGTTGCTACCAATCTTGCGTTGGTCGTAAACGGTGTCGCCAATCTTGGCATCACTGCAACTGCCCTGCCTGGTGGTGAAGTTTCTCTGGGGCGGATCAGCGAGTCACGTGTCAACATTAACGGAATTTTTGATCCCCTTGGTACAGGGGTATCTGCTCCAGGGCTTAATGGAGCTGAGCTGAAGCGTGGAATTGTCAATGATGGTGAAGTTTTGGTGATTAGCCAGGGTGCAATCACTGTCAGTTACGAGTTCGAGGCAGTGGCTGCTGGAGGCGGTGTCGCAACCGGTAATATCGCAGTGCCATTCATTGCAGACAGTACGCCGGGGCAAGTTGCACTTGCTCTTGCTTCAACTATCAATAGCAACAAGTTGGGGCTTTCGGTGGAAGCGGTTGCGGAGCTTGATCCAGCAACAGGAATTGCCAATGGCAAGGTCTTGCTGAATGATAAGCCTGGCACGGTGGTTGATATTTCTGCTGCTCCGACTTTAGAGAAATCTGGTGTTCCTGGCGGTGCAACGGCCATTAGTTATTCACCTTTGTTCGGGACCAACGAAATCAAGTTGGCAATGATCGATGCAATCAACTCGGTGAACGTGCCGGGTGAAACCGCTGTGACTTCGCTGTCAGCGGAAGATCGGGGTGGCGACACATTCTTCGTTTCGAATGCTTCGTTATTCCGAGGTGTAGCTGCTGTAGGCGGTACTGTCGCCAACTTCTCATTGCCAGGTGTCCAAGACATCGCTGGGAATAAGCTGGAAGCGAATCGCCCCGATTTCTCTACACGCTTCACCATTCTGATGCCAACGGCCCAATTGGATTTTGCTGATGCACCTGATCCAGTCAATTTGGTGAATGGACGATACCCAACCAAGTTGGTTAGCAACGGACCAAGGCATGTCGTCGGCAATGGCCCACTGCTGGGTGATACGATTGACGCCAACTTGGATGGTCTGCCAGGCATCACCGCTAACCGCGATGATGTGGCGATCGCGGTTGAGCATGACAGCATGAGCCTGTTTTCAACTGCCCTCGCCAACGGGGGTGCTGAAATCACGATTACCACACCTGGGGGTTCAAATCCAGATCTCTGGGATGGGGATACGTTTACCCTTGATTTGGGGACCGCGCAAGCGACGTTCGAGTTTGATGTGCTGACGGACAACTCTGGTGCCTTTGATGAAGACAATTTCGCGATTCGCCCTGCTGTCAATGACTCCGCTTTGTCCATTGCAGAGGCAATTCAGGTTGCCATTGCCGAAGCAAGATCTGAAAGCGATTTCAAGTTCAATCCTGCTTCGGTCGTGATTTCTGGAGATGCGTTATCGGCGACGGTAAACATCAGTGCGGATGATGAAGATGGGGTCAGCTTTATCAGTGATTTTAATCCTCTTGGAGTTTTGAATCACGCCATCTACTTGCCCATCGAAGTCGCTGTTACTGGGGCAGGAGTCCTTGAGGGTTGGATCGACTTCAATGCAGACGGTGACTGGGATGATCCGGGCGAGCAAATCCTCCCGATGTCGTTTGATCCAGCGACACAGGCGGTGCGTGACGAGTTGTTGCCCGCGAATCAAACGGGTGCTGTTTCGAATGTCTTTGCCGATACCGGCGGGACCAGCACGCGGATATTCAATGTTGTTGTTCCCCCAACGACCCCGATTCCAGCTTCAGCCTTGACCACTTACGCGAGGTTCCGAGTTTCGAAAGAGGGTGGTCTGGGGCCTGATGGGCTCGCCCTAAGTGGTGAAGTTGAGGATTACTCCATACGACTCCTGCCTGGCTTACCGCCGGAAATCCAGAATCCCGAGGTTGTTTACGATCACGCCGACCTGAAAGAAGACGGCATCTTCGTTGCAAATGGCGTTGGTCCAAACGCAGCAGGCCTGCTGGACGGAATTAACGTCAGTGACCCCGATGGGGTTGAGATCTACGTGGGTGACCGTTTTGTGGATAAAATGCTGCAGGTTGATCCAGACGGGACGAGTGGGCCGATTGCCCCAGTCAATGCAGGAACGCTGAACGTAAATTCGGACGGCACGTTAAACTTCCAGCCAGAGCCAGACTTCAATGGTCCGGTGACCTTTACCGTTCGTGTCGCTGATCAGCCTGCCGATCCCACTTTGCAACTCGTCAATTCAACTCCACTGACTGTTACTCTAAACGTGTCAGCAGTGAATGACGCTCCTGTGGCAACTAACCCTCCGGTGGTGGTGGCACGGGAAATCAATGAGGACGAACCAGCAGTGTTCAATATCACTGATGTTGACCCAAGTCAGTCTCTCATCGATGGCAAATACATCCCCGGTAACGTGACGTCAGTCGACGAGATGGATCAGCCGATGAAAATACTCGAGGCGGGAACCTTCGACGGCTCGGTGTATCTTTCAGATCAAGGCGGTAATGTGACCGTCTCTGCCGATGGGACGACCATCACGTATACACCGCCCGAAGACTATAACCAGAATGTAGGACTGGGCACTGACTCCTTCACGTACATCGTGATTGATGAACCAGGTGGAAGCTTCACTCCGCAGCAGTCGCTCGATGTGGGCACCGTGAATATCACATTTGTCGCTGTCAATGATCCACCCGTTGCCGAAGATGACAGTTATAACGCAACAGAAAACGTGGATCTGGTGATTCCGCTTATTGGTAACGTCAATGGTGTCGACGGAATCTTCAACAACGATAACGGTGGACCTGGCGATGAGGACCAAACTCTAGCACTGAAGACAGATGATTTCCCTCAGGACACATCCCAGGGTGGCACCGTGGTGTATGACTCTGTAAACGAACTGTTGACTTATTCTCCAGCGCCGAACTTCAGTGGCACGGATACGTTCATGTACACCGCGGTGGATTCCTCTGGCCTTGAATCCGAATTGCCCGCAACGGTCACGATTATCGTGGCTGGGGTTGATGATAGCCCGGTCTTCCTGGGCGTCGAAGGCGTTGCAGGTGTCTCAACGATTACGCGTGATGAGGCAAAGGTTGGGGGCGCAACTCTCACCTATGATTTGAACTCATGGTTCAGTGATCCTGAAGGTGTAGCTTTGACTTACAGTTCGTCAACGAGTCCGGCCACAACGCCACTGTTTGACCAGTCGATTACTGCGAATGTGCTTACTCTCGACTTGGCAGCGTTTGAGAGCGGTGCTGCAAACCTGTTGGTGACCGCAACTGATGGAGTTTCAGCTCCAACCACAGCAACCATCTTGGTAACGCTGAATGATACGCCAGACGGGCCGTTGGTCATCACGCTTCAGAATCCTTTTCTTGTAGCGGGCGATGAAGATACCGAAGTGACTCAGGATCTGTCGGCTGTGTTCAGTGACCCCGATGGTGACACGATGATTTATCATGTGACCGAATTGGGGAGTTTGGAGAATCCCTCAGCGAGTCAGATTGAAGACCATGAGTTGGTACGGGAGATTAGGTTTGCAGGGGATTTGATGACAATCATCCTGCAGCCGAATCAGCACGGCACCGTTGATTTCAGATTGGAAGCCGATGATCAGGATTCTTCAACACCGAATGCTGGGCATGATTTCAGACTGACAGTCGCCAGTGAGGAAGATTTCCCTGTTGCAGTGGATGACGGGTATACCGTTCCAATTGGCTCAGCACTGCAAGTTACGAATTTGAGTGAAGCACTGCTGGGTAATGACTATGACCCCGATGGTGACGATATCACTTTTAGCAGTGTGGTCGTCAATCCAACTGAAGGTACCGTCGTCGTAAACCCAGACGGAACGTTCACCTATACCAATAATCAAGGAACGATTGGTGGAACAGATACCTTCACTTACAACATCGTGGACAGCACGAATAGGCAAAGCAATGACGCCACCGTAACCATCACCTTTGAGGCTTCGGCTTATCAGAATCCGACCCCAGGGTTGGCAAATGATGTGAATGCCGATGGTTTTGTGACGGCGTTGGATGCTTTGCGGATCATTAACTTCTTGGATGTTCAAGGTAGTGCGAACGTTCCTGTGAGTGTGATTGGTACCGCGCCACCGGACTTCTTGGATACGGATGGAAACGGTGCGGTCTCGCCTTTGGATGCTCTGCTTGTGCTGAACGAACTGGCCGAACTTGGTGGTGGTAGCGGTGAAGGAGAGTTTGCTCCTCAGAATCTTGCTGGGCTTGGTGTGACTTCAAGCTTCGCTGCGGCAAACCGCAGTGGCTTGCCTGTCCGTGACGTGCAGTTGGCGAATGATCTCGAACTTGCATCGCCGTTGGATCAGCTTTTGACCAATGGTCTTGACTTGAACACCGCCGCACTTGAGTCAGTTGTTCAAGGCATGGAAGCGACTGATTCTGCTGAGGCTGTCTCGGCCGACGATGTTGATGAGGTTTTGGCGTCCGTGCTCGATGAAATCGATATAGCTCTAACGATTGAGTAGCGAGTGGGCTGATGCAGGGTGTCCGCCTCTGGCGTAGCTCTGCTGAATCGTCTTAACGCTGAATCGCCTGCGCACTGCGAAACACGACTAAACCCGGCTGGTAACTCAAGTTGCCAGTCGGGTTTTGTAAATACATGAAGTACCGTTTCTTTCTTTTTGTCTGCCCAGCCCTGCTCGACGGTTGCCAGAGCAATCTTGGAAATGGCGGCGTGGCGCCTCCCTACTTGCCTGCTTGGCAGATTCTTAATGGGGATTTTAGAAAAAACGGGTCTTTTTCTCAGGATTTGCTGATAAACGCTGACGCTCAAACTAAATTGGTTGGGCTCCGTGTACTGACGATTTTGTCGGTCGTTCCGGGATTTGCTTTCTTATTTTTTATTGATTTTGTCGTTTTTCTTGGCACTCTTTTCAGGTGATCTCCCCCATGAGCAAAAGACGCAACCCTCGCAAACGCAGTCTTTTACCAGCGTCTCGGCAGCTTCGACTTGAGACATTGGAACGGCGCGAGTTGTTAGCTGCAGAGTTTGCGGGGGCATTGGCTCCAGGTTCATCATTCGATTGGTCTAATGGTTCCGGTGATATCAATTTGGGCGGGCAGAGATGGACAAACCCTGTGGGAGGGCCAAGTCCGAATATCGGTGACGCGGCGACCGTTACTTGGGGCATTGTGCCCGATGGAACGCTCAATCGTGATGGCGATGCCAGCAATTTGGTCGCGTTTCTGAATGGCATCTACGGCGATAATGGATCAACAACGATCGCAGGCCACTCATGGTTCCCATTGGTCAGTGCAGCCTACCAAGAGTGGTCGCAGTTGACCGGACTCAATCTGGAATACGAACCGAATGACGATGGAGTACAACAGTCGGGTTCATTAGCTTCTCGTGGCGTTTTGGGCGTGAGGCCAGATATCCGAATCTTTGGGGCTGCTATTGATGGGAACAGTGGCACTCTCGCATTCAATTTTTTCCCGAGCGCGGGAGGGCAATCTGGAACGGATGGTGACATGCAGATTGACACCACCGATAATTTTTACCAGAACCGCAGTGATGGTCCCAATGGACCCAATCGTGCATTGCACAACGTCTTGGTTCACGAGATTGGCCACGGTATAGGTCTGGGGCATGTGATTCCCGTCAATCAGACGAAGATCATGGAGCCAATTATCTCAGTGGCTTATCGGGGCGCGCAGCATGACGACCTGCTGGCGGCGCAAAGTCTCTATGGAGATCGTTTCGGTGACAATGATGCATCGCTGACAGCGACCAATCTTGGTGCTTACACCGGAACCCAGTTGACTGTCGACAATGTTTCAATCGATCAGGATAACGACACCGATTGGTACAGTTTCGATGCAACTGCAGGGACTTCGGTCAGTCTTGCGGTTTCACCTGTCGGTGAATTGTATGATGTAGGTCGTCAAGGTGGTGCTATCCGTCCGGTCAACACAAAGCTCAACAGCGATCTGCGATTCACGGTATTCGGTCCGAGCGGCTTGCTTGAGTCGCGTAATGCAACGGCGTTAGGAGCGAGGGAGTTTATCTCTGGCTTAACCCTGACTGAGACAGGGACTTATTTGGTACAGGTGTCTGGCACGGCAGTGCTTGGGCCGGCGCCTCCCGCGGGCGACCAGACGCCCACGCAACTGTACTCACTTTCTATCTCGGATCAGTTGAGTGGCCCGCGATTGATTGCGGTTAGACCCGATGCTGGTGAATTACTGCTGGAGGGTGATACCCTCCATACCGCTCCGCAAACATTCAACCTGTTGTTCGAAGGTGGAGTGGGGATCGATGAAGCGACAATCAATCCGGACACTATCAAGCTTTTTCGAAGTGGTACTGACGGAACGTTTGGTGATGGCAATGAGATTGAAGTCGACTTGGGTTACGTCGGCCTCGCCGAACCGGGGAATACGGACCCTGACAATTTGCAACGAATAGTTGTCCGTGCAGCTAGCAGTGCCTCCTTTAATGCGAAAGATGCGTCTGTAGCATTTCCAGATGATCTTTATCAGATTCGAATCATCGGGGCTGGTGATAACCCACTCGCGAGTCAGGCGGGCGAGGCTTTCAATGCTGGTGAAAACTTTGAATTGACTTTCCGACTTGATCGTGGCGCACAAATTGTGTCAGTCGTGCCGCAGCCCGTGAGCCGTAATACACAAGAGTTGGTTTTCAGCGGAGCGGACGGCGAGTACCGCCTGGCGTTTGGTGGAGAAGAAACCGAACTGCTTAACGTAGCTGATAATGATGTGCAAATTCTCGGTGCATTGAATGCTTTGCCCAATGTTCAACCGGGTGATATTGAAATTGTGGGTCCTGGCGCATTCCTCTTCACAGGTCATTTTGCCGGAGAGCAGGTTGACTTGCTGGAGGTGATTGATCGTACGACTGGTAACGGGACGATTGAGGTGGTTCGGCTCAGCACTCTCAGTCAGGCGTCAAATCAGATTACAGTCTATTTTGACGATCAGGTTTTGGAAGAAGCTCAAGTCACCGATCCTGCCTACTATCAGCTTGTCAACACAAACGCGACTGACGTTGACGCTGATGATCTGACAATGCTTCCGGAAAGCGTTACCTACGACTCGGTCAACAATACCGCAGTTTTGTTTTTTGCTACTGATATCCCGGAAGGAAACTATCGTCTGGATGTCGGCACTCCGCAATTTGATAACTCGACGTCTGCGAACGCGACGCAGGTGGGGTTGCTGACGAATGATCATGATTATGCTGAATCTGGGTACCTCGGTGACTTCAATGGTGAAAGTACAAACCCGGCAGATATCGATTTTTATGAACTCGACTTGCGTGCCGGAGCTACTGTGCAGGTGGATGTCACTGCGCAAGTGGCTTCACTGGGTTTGCGGGTCCGTTTACTGGACGCGAGTGGGGTCCAGCAAGATTTGGATGTGTCGGTGGCTGGCGGGACAGCGAGCATAACCTTCAATTCCGTACCTGATGGTACCTATTTCGTTGAAGTCACGAGTTCCATTGGTGAGACAGGTCCCTATTCCATCGACCTGTCAGTTAGCGGTAGTCCGGTAAACCCTGATGATGACAACACAACGACATCAGATGCAACAGATCTTGGAAAACTGGGTGCGGCTTCCTTGACGGTTGTCGCAAGCATTGAACCGCAGGCTATTCCACTGCCACCACGCCCCGGTAGTAGTGATGAGCCAGGGCATCGGCAGTTCGTTCCTGATGATGATCATGCTCCAGGGCTTGGGACTAATCCCGTTGCTCCGCAAGCGATTGAAAAGATTGTGTATTACTTCCCCGATACAATGGGAACAGACCCGCTGGGTAGTCCTTACACAAACCTTCTTACTGAGTCAGAGAAGGATATTGCCCGGATGGCGTTCGAGCTGTATGGCAGGGTCTCCGGTTACGAGTTCATCGAGTCAACCGAGACAATATTCGGAGCTGCTGTTAATCCGTTTGGAACTCAAGTCACATGGATTGGCAAGGGTGACACACGATCACTTGTACCCGATGATGATCCCAACGGCGGCACCAGCTGGGGAGGCCCAGGCGGTGTCGTTATGAATGGTAATGTTTGGGACAATTCCAACAGAGCTTTCGGAGACGGTTTTTCGAGAGTACTCATCCACGAAATCGGACATGCGATTCGCTTGGGGCATGCTTACGGCATCGCTGCAACGATGGGCCTGAACTACATTTCTGACCCTAATGCTGCGGTTTATCCCGGTGATCACGACATCACGCACTTGCAACGATTTGTCCCCTCTAACAGTACCGATGTTGATCTGTACCGTTTCAAGGTGTCGGAGCCAGGCCGGGTAAAAATTGAAACGACGGCGGAGCGATTGGGTACTCCTAGTCTTCTCAATACAGCTTTGAATCTTTATCGAAAGAATGACAATGGTACTGTTGAGCTGGTATCGCAAAATGATGAGTACTTCGGTAACGATGCATTCATTGGCTTTGATGCAGAGCCCGGAGACTATTTCGTCGGGGTTACCAGCACCGGGAATACAGACTATGACCCGCTCGTCCCGGACTCTGGTTACGGTGGTTTCACTGACGGTGATTACGAATTGAAAATCACGTTCGATGCTGAGAGCGTTGAGGGGGCAATCAGGGATACGAGTGGAACGGTCTTTGACGGGGATGCTGACGGCAGGCCAGGCGGCGTCTTCTCTTTCTGGTTCCAAGCGAGTGATCAAGCGACGACGATCTATGTAGACAAGGTCAACGATACTACCGGCTTGGTCGATGGGTCCGGCACACTCACTGATCCTTACGACAACCTTGGAGTTGCGCTGCGGCAAGCAGGCACTCGGATTGTCATCCCAGAACTGCCCATCGGTCAGACTGATTACACATTTCTGCATGGGCAAAGCTTCAGCGTGAAGGACCCATTGGGTGTAAGCACCACGTTTGAGTTTGGTACAGGTCCGGGCCAGATTAATGTGACAGGTGACACGCTGCCCAGTGAGGTGGCTTCGAAGGTGGAAGGTGAAATCACCGCCTCAAGCGGAGTGACTGCGGTGTTAGCAGATAATCTGGTCCAGTTGGACCAGATCGATACACTGGACCTCTCGGGTTCCGAAACCCTTTTGCAAACACCGAATCTTGTACGTGTCATTGGTGGCGGTGGACTGGATCAGAACCTTGACACGCTCGAAGACAATCAGGCTTACGAAGTCGGCTTGGATGTAACTGGTGTGGCCCTTGAAGATGGCGCGGAAGTGCTTGTGCCCCAGGGTGTAACCCTGATGCTACACGCAGGTGCGTTGCTTAAGCTGCGTAAAGCGAACCTTGATGCCGGCACATCTGCTGCCACGATCTCGAGGTCACAATCATCTATCCAGGTCCTCGGTACACCTGAGCACTCGGTCTTTTTGCGGTCTTTCCTCGATGATTCCGTGGGAGGCGATTCAGACGGTGTCGGAGTCGGCCCAAGTTCCGGTGACTATGGTGGGATCGTATTTCGAGCGGACTCTGATCTTGAAGATCACGGTATTTTCCTGAACTACGTGAACCACGTCGACATCAAGCATGCTGGCGGCAAAGTATTCGTGGCTGCACAGGAATCGGTTTACTCGCCGGTTCACATGATTGACGCACGGCCCACTGTTTCCTTCAACTTCATTACCGAGAGCGATGACTCTGCATTGTCAGCAAGCCCAGATAGCTTTGAGGAAAGCTTCTTTGATGGCAACCGAGAGCGAATTGGACCCGATTTGAATGGGAATTTCCTGGTCGGAAACACCATTGATGGATTGTTCATTCGCGTCGAAACGGAACTGGGAGCAACCATTGATAAGCTCACGGTCGCTGGCCGCTTCGATGATATTGATATCCCGCATGTTCTTACCGAGAATCTGATTATCGAAGGTGCTGCGGGAGGTGTTCAGCTTGACCCGGTTGGAAACCTGACCTCTCGCGTGGCTGGTCGGCTGGTAATTGATCCCGGCAGCGTTGTTAAGTTTGCTGAGTCGCGAATTGAAGTGGAACGCGGTGCGGCTGCTCTGATTGCTGAGGGAAACAAAAATCTACCGGTTGTTTTAACCTCGCTTTACGATGATCGTTACGGCGGTAGTGGCAACTTCGATACCAACAGTACGCCGGATACACTCCCCGCGCCCGGTGATTGGTCCGGCCTCTACTTTGGGCAAATGACCTCCGGCAGTCTCGACCACTCGATCCTGCTGTTTGGTGGCGGTTTGTCACCAATCGAAGGTGGTGATGCGAACTTCGGTGCGATTGAGATCCATCAGGCGAACATTCGCGTTGCGAACAGCTTGCTGCAATTCAATGAGGACGGTGCTGATAACAGTAACCGTAATGGCCGCGGGTCTAATTCCGGGGCGACTATTTATGTTCGAGGCGCACAGCCCATTATTGTCGATAATACGATCGCGGATAACGCAGGTCACGCGATTGACATCAATGCGAATTCACTTCGTGCAGAGATCTCTCGTGACTCGGGACGCGCAACCGGATCAGCCGACCGGTATTTCCAGTTTGATACCAACTATGGTCCGCTCGTTCGCTTGAACCGAATGGAGAATAATGGCATCAACGGTCTGGTTGTTCGCGGAGAACAGATGAACACGGCCGGGGTTTGGGACGATAGCGATATCGTTCATGTTCTGGAAGATGAAATCACTGTTACTAACCTTCATTCGCTTGGTGGATTAACTCTCCAAAGCAGTAACAGTGAAAGTCTGATCGTCAAGTTGAGCGGAAACAATGCTGGAATCACAGCCACTGGTTTTCCGCTAGATATCAATGATCGGTTGGGTGGCACGCTTCACGTGCTGGGGACAGTGGGTCATCCCGTTGTTATGACCGATATTGGTGATGATAGCGTGGGTGCTGGATATACCCCTGCCGGTGAGGTGATGTTCAACACCAACAACAGTACAGCCATTACATCTGGCGCGTCGGGTGGATGGCGTGGATTGCTGTTTGATGAATTCAGTAACGATCGAAACGTTGCTGTTCTGCGTGAACTTGAGAATCCCATCACCCTCGGAGCAGACGTCAACGCCAGCCCGGTTGCCTCCGAGTTTCTTGGCGTTCTCGCGCCCGACCGCATAAGTGGTGACGAAAATCGGCGTTTGGGTTTTCAGGTAAACGGGTTCATCAGTCCTGACGATACCGAAGACGTTGATGTTTACTCGTTCACTGGTACTGCAGGTACTCCAATCTGGATCGATGTCGATAATACCGACACCACGCTTGATGCGATTGTTGAAGTGGTCAGTTTGACAGGTGTCGTGTTGGCTCGATCCATGCGTTCAGGCAATCCCGGTGCCGGAAATGATGTCGATGCGAAGACGCTGACGCAAAATGCTTATCTTGGTGGTGACCACTACACCCAGAATTTCCGTGATCCCGGCCTTCATTATGTGTTGCCAGGGACGGAGGGGCAGGAAGGTGTGTATTTCATTCGTGTTCGCAGTAATCCAAGAACTGCTGCGAGTGTTGCGGATATGAGTGGCGAAAGCAGTGGTCAGTATTCGTTGCAGGTCCGTTTGGATCAGGTGCAAGAATTCCCGGGATCCACAGTTCGGTATGCCGATATTCGCTTCGCAAGCACGGGGATTGATGTACGAGGTTTGCCAGCTCACAGCCCGTTAGTTGGTGAAGCAGGCGAGCTACCGGGCAACAACAATGCCTTCGCAAATTCCCAAGTACTTGTGAACCTGCTCGAAACAGATGTGGCTGCCCTTAATATTGGCGGTGAGCTGACTTCCTTTACCGATGTTGACTGGTATCGATTTGACTTGAATCAAACGCGTTCCGAGGGTGGCGGAGATGGACCCAACAGCATTGGTGTCGTCTTCGATCTGGACTACTCGGATAATGCAGTCCGGACGGATACTACCGTTGCCGTTTACAACCAGAATCAGGAATTGGTTTTCATCGGACGTGAATCTGACATCCTCGATGATCAACCCAGTGATCCGGCTGTCCCCAGCACAGCAACCACCGATTTGAGTCGTGGATCTTTGGGCAAGAAAGATGCCTATATCGGTCCGATTCACTTGGACGCGGGCCCTGGGATTCAGTATTCCGTCGCCGTCATGAGCAAAGGCTCTTTACCCAATGCCCTGAATGGTGTCTTTACCGGTGGTAACGCAGCCAATGGCCTTGTGCGTCTAGAGCCGGTCACTTCGGTAGAACGCGTGGTCGAGGATCATATTGGCAGTACGGGTTACGTGGCGAATCCGGATCCAAACAAACTGCCCTTGCCGAATCAGATCGATCCGACCGGTGATCTGCTCGTTGATGTTGCGGCACTTGACAACCATGTGACGCCGTATGAGTTTTCTGATGTGGCGTTGTACGTGAAGTCTGCCGGTGCGTTGCACACCGTTGATCCATTTGCAGGTGAAAATGGCAATTCAACCCTAGTCGGAAATGCCGCAGGCAATATCAAAGATGTGGCGATGCGTTCCGATGGTCGGTTCTTTGGTTACCAGAGCGTGGTTGGAGCCGATAATCAGGTTGGTAACCTTGTACAAATAAATCCCGAAGATGGATCGTTGTTTGACGTGCAGTCTGATGGGATTGTCGGAAGAAATCCGACGCTCAATCTTTCCAATGCTGCACTCGACACGGTAGCCACCAGCGACGCGGCGGGGGCTCTTACGTTCCGTCGCACAGGTGTTGGGCAGTACGAAACGCTGAATGCCGTGCATGAGACGGATTCACTGAATCCCGCAGTGGCCAAGCCCAACTCCAAACTGTACAGCAACAACACTTTGAAGGGTGACATACAACCCCCAGGCGTCACTTATGCCAGCCTTTTGTTGCCAATTCCTTTCGCGGATGCCACTCCCAATCTTGCTCTTGTTGATGTTGTTTCAAAAATTCCCGGTACTGATGGGAACTTTACGATCAACATCAACGAAGGAAATATTGCGAATTCGACGATTAATGCGGATCCAGCTACCGGCATCATCAACATCAATCTTGATAATGATCCCAATCCTACGGCCGGTGGCCTTGTTGACCTCATCAATGGCGACGCTACAGCTCGTCAGATGGTCGTGGCTAATGTGAGAGTCGCTGACGGTCTGACTGGCCCTGGTCAGGCAGCCGATGTCGATGGCACTGTTGCGGGAACGTACAACGGCATCCTAGGACTCGATGGACCCACGGTGCCGGCATTGGGCCTTGCTGGTCCACTCAATGGCCGAGTCACGGGGCTTGCATTTGCTGACTTCAACGGAAACTTGCTTTTTGGTGTGACCGATGCAGGTGAACTTATCCTGATCGATGACAACACCGGTGCCGTGCAGGCACGTGCTGATTTTGGCGGATTGCTGGCCGGGGATTTTGAATTCCAAGGCTTAGCACTTGGGCCTCAAAATGTTGAGGGTGGTACATACAGTAATACGCTGTTTGCCATTACAAGTGGCGGTACCCTTCATGCGATTGATCCGGCCCAACTGTTGGGAGATCTTTCATCTGCAGCAACGCTTCAGAATGCTTTGCGACCCATCTTTGATACCGATGATGATGGGATCGCTGATAGCGCTTCCATGAGCACTGGGCAAACAAATGTCGAGGGTCTGGCATTTTCACCCCTTGACTTCAACATGTGGCATGTAACGAATCGGCGTGAAGGTGATGCGGGACACGGTGTGAATGC
>DOPG01000284.1 GCA_003513555.1 Rhodopirellula sp.
GGCAGGCAATTAATCAATTGACTTCCAATTTGGAAGTCAATGAGCAAGTCCGGTTATGGAGGTCGTTGCGGGGTTGGTTGGCGATCGAAGGTTTCGTACATGCCTCCGATCGCGTCGATGCGGTCAACGTGCAAGGTAAGGAACTGGATTTGGTCGATCTGTCCTCAAGCTTTCAAAGACAAGAGAGTGATTTAGACGCTTATCAGACTTGGGATTTCCATTCCGAGCGTTTAACCCCCGCCATGTTGATTGATCGATTTCAGCAGGCAGGATTTCTGATTGATAAAAATGGTCAGCGTGATACGAAACGTCAGACTCCTATGGTTCAGTTGGTGGGGGATGCCCAAGCCATTGACGATTGGCAGACCGGCAAGGCCGGTGTTGCTTCAAAAGCGTCTTGGAAGGCGACGCGATTACAGCAACAAGCCGAGTCGGCAGTCTACCAGGTGCAAACTGAAACTCCGTTGTTGATCACACGACCCACCATTCAGGATGGCAATTGGCATGCACGTGTTAAATCGGTCCAGCAGGATGCCATGTTTTTTGAATTTGACCGCAAATCATGGCGGACAGTGAAGGTGCACGGCGTTGACGGAATCACTCAGGGAGTGATCTTGCCCAAGGGGCAATGGTGGGTGGAATTCTACTACCAACCTTGGTGGTTGCCTTGGGCACTGATTGCGTTTTTAACGGGTTGGGTGGCCACGATCATCTGTTTCATGCTTTGTCAAAAAGATCGTGGGGCCACTGGCCCTGACGCTCCAGTTCCAGCAGTAGATGTTTCGTGTTGATGCCACCTTTGGCGCTGTATCCTTGCAGGTTGCCTGAGGTGGAAACGACGCGGTGGCAGGGGATTATTAAAAGGATCTGATTGCGTGACATGGCTGCTCCCACGGCACGACTCGCTCTTTCATTACCAGCCAATCCCGCAAGTTCTTTGTAGGTGATTGTCTTGCCGAAGGGGATCTCACGACAGTGCTCGTAAACCCGTTGTGTAAAGGGGGGCCAGTCCGTGCGGTCGAGCACAAGGTCATGCCAAGGGACGTTTTTGCCTTCGAAGTAATCCTGGAGCATTGTGTCCAGCATGTCGACCTGCTCGTTAGAGACCGGTGTGTCCTGTTGGGCATGGTCGCTCGCTGGTGTTTGCCAACTTAGTTGATGCAAACCCTTGCTTGTCCAGTTTGACCAAAGTGGGCCCAAGGGACTCGCATGTTGCGTTGTCAGGACGTCCCTCGTGCGGGGCTTTGACACTTTGGATCGAGGCATGAGCGTCAGGCCTTCTCACTTGCCGATGCAGAAACGACCAAAAACACGATCAAGGATATCGTCGGTGTAAACAGTACCTGTTACTTCACCAAGACATTGGGCAACGGTTCGCAATTCTGCAGAAACGAACTCATGCCCTTCCTGATGAGCGGTTAATTGAATTGCCTGATGAATTGCGGCGATCGCCTGATGAAGTGACTGGCTGCAGCGGGCAGCCGTGCCAACGACCGAACCTATCTCTTCAGCATCGTGCTGCTTTAGATTCTCGCAGATTGATTTTTTTAGGCGGTCGATCCCATCACCATTCAACGCACTGCACTGAATCCAAGGCAAGTTGGGGTCGGATGTCGGCGTCGAGTTGATGGCTGCATCCGTTTTTGTCGCGATCCAGAGATCAATCGTCTGCGGTTTCCGCGTGCGTTTCGCAAGTTCCTTTAATTCAGTAGCGTTTGCGGCGAACTCATCACTTGTGGAATCGACACACCACAGTCGTACACGGGATTCACTGGTTGAACGCCGTGCTTGAGCTTGTGACTGTAGTGAGACTTCAGTTTCTGCTTCTTCGATGCCAGCCGTGTCGACGAGGGTCAGGTGATTGCCTTGTAGCTCGACATCAACCGTCACTGTGTCACGTGTCGTGCCAGCGATCGGGGCTACGATCGCCACTTGCTGGTCAGCCAGTCGGTTGATCAAGCAACTTTTGCCTGCATTGGGAGGGCCGCATAGTGCTACTGTGATACGAGCAGATCCGCCGCCGCGGTTCTGCATCAAACGAAGCGTTTGTTCGAGCTCAACGGCAATGGTAGACAGGCGATCCAGAATATCCTTGTCACTGATGAATGAGATGTCTTCATCCACAAAGTCAAGGCCGGCTTCGACATCAGCAAGCAGGTCCAGCAACGTGCTTCGCATTCGTTCCAAAGGTTGGGACAGGTTGCCGCTGAGTTGTCTCAGTGCGTGGTCGAGCGTTCCACGCTGTTCTGCTTCGATGACACCCAGCACCGCTTCGGCTTGCGTCAAGTCGAGTCGACCGGCCAGAAAGGCACGCATCGTGTATTCACCGGGACGGGCTGGTCGTGCGCCACAGCGACCCGCTTTGTCCACTAATTCTCGTAGTAGCGGCAGTGAACCATAGGTATGCAGCTCTGCTGAGGGTTGCCCGGTGTAGCTGCGGTGGGTCGGCCAAACCATTGCATCAACGGGGATCTTCCCAAGAGGGCTGCCAAGCTCAACATGGGTAGCAAGGCGTCGAGGTGTTCTGATTTCCGCGGATGGGACGCCCATCAGTTGAAGGATGTTCAAGGTTTCATTGCCGGACATCCTAACAACCCCACGAGGTGCAGGTGACGTCGGAGAGGCAATCGCGACGATCGTATCATCAGCGTCGAGCAAGGTCATCTTCGCAGGATCCGTGTGGGGTTTCGAATCACTATGGAGCGATTGTGGCGATGTTTTGGTCACGCGCCGAAAACGACAGGGAAGAACTGCTGACACTGGCACCTGCCCGTCTTAAGGCATCGACCACTGCCTGTTGAGTTACGAGGTCACGCATGATGATTGGGGCTTTGCTATGGTCTCCGGGGTAAATGACCAGTAAGGGAATCGACCGTGAATCCAGTTCGCTGAGCTTCTGTTTGATCTTTTCGTCCGGATCGGTCCAGTCAGCGTACATTGCGACAGCTCCCAGTTCGTCCATTACTTTTCGGGTCTTGGCTGTGTTCAACGCGACCTCGTAATTGACAATGCAGTTGACACACCACTTTGCACCAAAGTCGACCATCACGGTCTTGCCTTCGCTTCGCAATTGTTGCAACTGAGCTTCGTTGTAGTCCTTCCAGTCAAGCTCTTTCACCTGTTCGAGGAAATGAAACGCACCGATGCTGATCGCAGTCGCGGCTGCGATGCCACCAACCCAAGCGGAAATGCGTTTATTCAGGTCCGCGTAGTTAGGGACTTTTCCAATGATCCAGCATCCGAACCAAACAGCGATCAGTGAGACGAAGACGGGAACTTTTTGGGTGTCGTTGAATTGCGAGAAGAAGAAGGCCACTGTGCCCAGAAACAGAAACGCCATCAGTTGCTTGAGCGTAACCATCCAGTCGCCAGGTTTGGGTAACCATGCGATCAACTTTGGTCGGAATCCGATCAGCAGGTAAGGAAATGACATTCCCAGTCCAACGGTCAGGAAGATGGCGATTGTCTGGGCTGGGGCAAGATTCAGTGTCAGCCCAAGGATGAATCCGAGTAATGGACCACTGCATGGCGTTGCCATGATGGTGGCGAAGACGCCTTTTGAGAACGCACCAAAGAAACCTTCACGATTTTGTAGATCCTGTGAGGCTTTGCCCGCGGCCATACCAGGAACCGGGATTTCCCATACATCCAGATAGCTCAGTGCAAGAGCGAACAGGATGAGTGTCAAACCGAGGCGGACGGGGAAGTAAGTGAACTGTTCTCCCCAACCAAATTTTGTCACTGCTGCAACGATAGCCAACAGAGCAAAGACTGCCATGATGCCAGCCATGTAAGCCACGTTGAGTGTCAGGATTCGTTTGCGGTCTTCTCCGGCTTGGTTGACGAAACCCATGATCTTGAGGCCGACTACAGGAAGCACGCATGGCATCACATTCAAAATTAATCCGCCAATAAACGCGAAGCACAGAATCACCGGGAAGGCAGTGCTTGAACCAGCTTGTGCGTCATTTGCAGCTGTTGTGTTGTCGTTCGAGGCCACGGTACTCGAACCGGCTGTATCAGGTTTTGCATTGGGGTCAGTGGTTGCTGCAGGTCCCCCCGGCAGTGTTGGGTTGGCGTCCGTGCCACCGCCAGTGGATGAAATGTCATCTGTGGTGGGTGGCTTGGGGGCATCAGCAGGTTTTGTGATCGGGTCGACCCACTGTGTTTCAGCCGCAGCATCCTTGGCATCGTTGGATTTGCCTGAGGTCAGCATGACCGCTGCGGGGCTTTCGATATTCGAGGCAGCGATGGTCAACGGGGCTTTGAATTTGAGTGCTTGTGGCTGAAGACAACTGCCGTCGGTGCAGGCCTGATAAGCGATCATCCCTTCGATTGTTTTACTACCGGGCTTTGTCGTGGTCGGAACCATGAATGGGATACGCCAGGTCACCTTCCCCTTGAAGTAGCCGTAGGACAGCACACCTTGCTTTTGTGTTACTGGTACGTTTGCAACTGGTTTTCCAATTTGCAAGCCAGACTTTGTTGTAACCACAAAATTGGTCGAGAGATCTGCATCATCGACGGCTGTTTCATAAACGTGGTAGGTAGGATCTGGGGTCGCCGTGAAAATCAGCTCACCCCACTGACCTGCCTTGACGGTCGCCGGGAAAACAAAGGCGGTCCATTCCACGGCATATTCACCGTCGCGGAATGGTTTCGCGACTTCGCTGAAAAGTGATGATTCTGTATTGACGTCCGACGTCAGTTGGCCTGATGAGACATCATCACCAGATTCGTTGACTGCGATGGCCTCGAGTGTTTCACCGACGGGAACGCATGCTTCTTTGCAGACCAGACCATCGACTTGGACTGAAATTTTGCCATCGAATCCTGCAGGCGCCTGAATCGTTGCCGACCATGTCACATTGGATTCGAACTCTTCAACAGTCAGGCCTTTGTAGACCGTCGAAACACTGCTGTGCGGCTGACGGTCCGGGGTGAATTTTCCAGTTAGCTTAATCTCGGACGGCGACTTCACAGACAAGGTGGTCGGTGTGGGACCACCAGCCGGCTGTGTCATGGAGTAAATGTGCCAACCACTGCCCAAGGTTGCGGTTACATCCAGCTTACCTTTGCCGCTGGCATCGATTGTGTAGGTGGCCCGCCATTGGACTGGTTCAGTAGTCTCATCACCAAAACCACCTAGCGAAAAATCAGGGAACAAATCAGCTCCCCCGCCAAAGTTGTCCTGAGCCTGAGCAGGAGCGATCCAGCAGTATCCCAGCAGGGCCAGCATGGGTAGCCAGTGCGAGGGGCTTGATATCCAGCGTCGCATGGAAGAAGTCATTCGTTTTCGCTCGTTTTCGCAGTGGTAATCGTCTGACAAGTATTCTACGCCTCCCGGGATTTCCGGGTCAATATTCAGTCACGGTTCAACTGCGAGGCGTCGCCACCCGAATCAGACTGTAAATTCGCTCCGCCAGTATCCCCGGTGGGACGTCGAAATCACGCCGTTCGACCAGCAACCACACCAGCCAATTCGCCAGACTGAGCCAAGTGCCCGCAAAACAGAGATCTGTCGCCAGTTTGACGGTAGCGGCCTGTGCGGTGTTGTCAGTGTTTTCGCGATACCCGGAGAAAACCGCTTCCCAAATGTCTTCGCTCGAGTGCTGACCCGGTAGGAAACTACCTGCCCAGCGAGCCAGATCCGAAGCTGGTGTATCGACGCGGACAGCATCAAAATCAATCAATCCGCTCGGCTTTTCCGCCGAGAATAAAAGGTTCTCAGTATGGATATCGCGCAAAACGTATTGAGTAGCAAGTTTGCACCCCAAGTGTTCGGTTAGTGAACGGTGGATTTGGGCGCAGGCTTCATCCCATTTCCAGTGCAATAGATTCGCGGCATCTCGTAGGGCAGTCGCAACCTCAGGGGGGAGATCCGCTTGGTGGATCGATTGGATGGGGATAGGAAAATGGCGTCTTCTCGAGGCGAGGGTTCGCAAGCGTTCCTCAATGATGGGAGGCGATTGATGCAATGATCCCAGTGATGCCGTGCAACCATGGAATCGCGAGATGGCCTCCGCACCCCGACGAATGGTGTCCAGATCAGCGTTGGTGGTCAGCGGCTCACCTGGACGCCAATGTGAAAGTTCCCAGGATTCACCGTTGGATGAGAGGACGGTGTCCACCGAATCTGGTGGCAGTTTGTCGGTTAGCGCTGAGCCGGTTAGCGGTGGGAAGACCACTGGCAACGCGATGATTTCACAGCCTTCCTTCCACGCGTGGCGGATGACACGGTGAATAGATTCAATGCGGTTGCGCGAAAAGGCATCGGGCCAACGCTTTAGCGCGTATTCGCGACCGTCAGTTGCCCGGCAGTGGGCAACGGTGCTACCACTGAAACCCGAAGCGAGTTTTCGGATGGAGATGATGCCACAGCGATTCACTACGGCTTGGACGATTGGCTGGGGAATGTCCGGATCGATCATACGGCAGTGCATTGATTCATGGACGAAGCTTGTTTCGGGCAGCAGCGTTCAGCATGTGATTTTGAAAACGGTTGGGTCCCAGAAGCCAAGCTCTGAGCATGTTGCGGTGCGCTGTCGTAGGCAAAACGGTCAGATTCGGTACGCCAGCATTGCGAAAATCAGTGGTTGGTTAGAGGATGATCGGCAGCAGTCATGCTGCGTCACCAGTAAGATGAGCGGGCCTGACGTTCACCCCGCCCTATGATACCCGTCTAGCGGCAGGTCTTGATGGGTGGCAATAATGCAAGCGTAACTGATTCCGAGCTATGCAAACCTGCAACCCAATACTGCTATGACATCCGAATTGCCGCCCTACGATTGCTTTCTTCTCGTCTCCTTCGGCGGTCCGGAGGGGCAGCAGGACGTGATGCCGTTCCTCGAGAATGTCCTGCGCGGTAAACGTGTCCCGCGGGAAAGGATGCTGGAGGTTGCCGAGCACTACAAGAAATTTGGTGGTGTCAGTCCAATCAACCAGCAGAACCGCGATCTTCTTCGGGTGATCGAATCCGAGTTCAAGCGTGTCGGAGTCGATTTGCCAATCTATTGGGGAAATCGTAATTGGGACCCGCTGCTACCAGACACCATCCGGCAGATGAGGGATGATGGGCGTAAACGGGCGATCGCCTTCTTCACCAGTATGTACAGCTGTTACAGCGGATGTCGCCAGTATCGTGAAAATATCATTGCGGCACGGGAAGAAGTTGGGGAAGACGCTCCGCTGATCGAAAAGGTCCGCATGGGATTCAATCATCCCAAATTCATCGAGGTGATGGCAGCCAACCTCCGAGAGTCGATCGAAACGTTAGGCAACACCGCTGAGCAATCTGTGGTCATGTTCACTGCTCACAGCATTCCACTGTCAATGTCTGGGAATTGTGATTACGAAAAGCAGCTTAGGGAGACATGCCGATTGGTTGCTGAATCGTGTGGGGTCAGCCAATGGGATCTTGTCTACCAAAGCCGCAGTGGTCCACCGCAGCAACCGTGGCTTGAGCCTGATATCTGTGACGCAATCAAGGCTCGCGATGACGAGCAGAAACTTGACAGCATCATTGTTGTTCCGATTGGATTCATTAGCGATCACATGGAGGTCATGTTTGATCTTGATGAGGAAGCCGCTCAGGTCTGTGAAGAGCGAAGCATTCGCATGCACCGGACGCGGACGGCTGGAATCGAAACTGGCTTTGTCGAAATGATCAGTGATCTCGTGCAGGAACGAGTGGAAGGTAGAGAAGGTCGTGCCGCAGTTGGTGAACTGGGAGCATGGCATGATGTGTGTCCGGTGGATTGCTGCCTCTATACGCCTCAGAGGCCACCTGCTGGTGGTGGTGGTCGCCCGACAACTGGGCGTCCTGCCAACGTTTGAAGCCGTTGGCTTATCTTTTCCAGGCGCGTCGGCTCACGCCAGTGTTTGCCGAGCCGAGCGGCCGCCGCTGCTCATTCACATCTGGCATGCCGCTTCTTGCACCCCTGGAATGACGCCACTCGGCTGAAACTGGCAAGGCACCGGGCATGATCCACTTCCTTGGTGATAGGGTGCCGCCGAGGCCTACCGCCACTTTCAGCTCAGGTCGTTAGCGACCTTCGTTTGCGGAATCAGCTGGACGCTTCTGGTGTCGGTAGGGATTGAATAGCAGGTAATTCAGGTGGCGATACAGATCGCTCGTTGCTAACAGTTCACCATGGTCACCTTCCCCTGCCAGTCGTGCTCCGTTGAGCAGAATCACGCGGTCTGCGGACCGCAGCGACGGCAAGCGGCGAGGCAAGAGTACAACGAGCGTGCCCTGACGCACCAGCTTTTTAAAGGCGTTCAAGCAGGGGTCTTCTGCCATGTGTTCAGCCGGTGGTGGTGGTTCCAGGGCAAGAAGGATGGGCGGCTTGTGCAGCAGAGCCCGTGCGACCGCGATGCCGTAAGTGGTTTCGACGCCGAGCATCGAATCGGTCGCGGTGACAATCGTGTTAAGGCCCTCAGGCAATCGTTGAATTCTTTCGTAAACATTGACTTCGCGTAGAGCGTCAAAGACATCACTGCTACTGATGCCGCTGTCGTTACCCGACAAATTTTCGAGAATGGTTCCATCCCAGATCGGTCCATCCGGCTCGATCCACATCACATTTCTTGCCAAAGCTTGCGGGTGAATATCACGCAATGGGATACCGTCGATCGAAACACGGCCCTCGCCCGGCAGTCCAAAACCCATCAGTAGCTCGGTCAGCGCCCGCGTTGATACTTGTTCGGTTCCCAGCAACGCGATCAGTTGCCCAGGGTAGAGTTCCAGACTGAGGTGGCTGAGGATCTGTTCACCGTTGGAGTCGCTCAGGGTGACATCGCGTATTTCGACAGTGTCGCGCAGGCCCGCCAATCCGACTCGCTGTTCGCTGGGAGCCACTTCATCACTCCGTTTGAGGTAGCGATAAATTGCATCGCTAGACTCACCGCTTGTCGTCAGTTGGCTGCCAAGGTTCTGCAGTTGCCCCGCAGCCGATGCGGCCCCAGCAAGGGCCAAGCCAAGAACGAACGCCGCAGGCACATTCAGGCCGCTGTCGCTTCCTAAAAGATTCACGCCGAGCCCGAGAACCATTACCGCAATGGCGGTCGCGACTGCCAGGAATACCAAAGGCCAGATACGCGCCTGACGACTGTGCTGCATGTCCAGTTTTCGAAACATTGAATCGAGTTCTTGCTGGTACGCCTGATCTGCGATTCCCTGCGATTGGAGACGTGCTAACAGCGGAGCCTGTCCCACCAAGGACGCCATCCGCTGCCGTGCACGCGGTACTTCCCAGTGTGTTAGCTCTGAATTTTTTTGTTGGTGCAGCCTGCGAAAAAAACGACGGACAAGCACGCCACTGATCACAGCTAATACTGCCAGCCAAACGTTGACCAGTAATGCCAGGAAGACGCAGCCGATTAGAGTCAGCAAACTACGGGGAACCGACTGGTACCAAAGAGAGAGTCCGGTTTGGATGCAGGGCAGTTGGTTGCCAATGATGTCATCGGCACGCACATGTTGAGCAGCAGCACCCTCCACTTCTGCACGTCGTAAACTTTGCTTGAGGATGCGGCCATGCAATGATTTCACGATCTGATTTGAACGGGTATCAGCGGTTCGTCGCTGCAGCCATACACAACCCGCGAAAATCGTTGCTGTCAGCAGCGTGAAGCCAACCAGTTGGGTCAGCTGCATGAGTGGTTTCTGCGAAATGAATTCTGCGCTTAAAGGAATTGTCAGGTGTGTACCCAGCGTAACGGTAGGTTCCTTGAGTCCCTTGGAGTTCAGCAGCATCGCGATCATGCCGACCAAAATCACGAGGGTCGGGACTAGCAAGCCTGCCAAGCCGGACCAAAAATAAGAGAGCAGAAAACCGCGTGCCTCAGGCTCGCATCGCAGTCTCGTCAGCGTGTTGAATCGACTCAATCTTGTCAGCTCCTGAGAGAGATCGACCTGGAGCAGACGGAAATGCGACTAGAGTTGAGGAACGAGCAATGCCGCAGGCTCATTCAAATTCGTCGCCTAAGTCTCGCAAATCAAGCCAAGTCTCGGTCATCGAATAATAGCATCGCGAGCATCCACACTGCGACGGTGAAACACACAAGGTAATTGAAGGCACCCGCCAAGTAGAGCACTGGAATCTGATTTCCTGCGTCAACCGCCGATTGAACATTGAAAATATTCAAGTTCGGTACGACCACCGCTATCAGCTTGCCTACAAACCCCACGAGCTCATTATTACCCTCCGTCGATGCCACCAACGGAGAGGTTAGGTTGCCAATCACATAAATTACGAAACAGGTGATGAAATTGGCCAACAAGGGAAGCCTTGTCGCCAAGGCCACAGCCACAGCCCCAATCGCCATCGTTTCCATAAAGTACAGACCCAAGACAGGTACGGTTGTCATGACTTCTTCGTGACTCTCCTGCCAAGTCGTGTCGCCACGACTGGTCTCTCGGGCATCATAGATTGGCTTATAGCTGATCACGACCAGCAGGACTGAGGCGATGATCAAAAACAGTACCAATACCGATAGCATGATACCGGCATACTTTCCGAGTATGAATGAACGCCGGCTTACAGGCTTGCTAAGCACCGTCAGGGCTGTCCGGCCTTCAATCTCATCACTGACGCTGGTTCCGGCACTCCACACGGCCTGCACCATGCACAGGATCATGATCAAGGTCACACCACTATCCTTCAACAGACGGATGTCGTCGCCCAGTGTATTGAAGGGGTAAATGGCAAACAGCAACACGCCGACCAAACCAATGGTGAGCAGCAGCAGGTACAGCGGTTGAGCCATCTCGTTCTTGGCGGTCGACAGAGCGAGTGCCCAGACTCGGGGTGCGGCTTGTCTGAACACCATGATCGCTGTGGTTGTCAGGAAAAACAGAATTGCAAGCAGCACGATGGATGATGCTTGGGGGACCAAAGGCACGTACTTGAAAGTGAAAGCAACGGTCGCTTTGTCCAACTCGCGGTTCTGGATGTGCAGCAGAGTTGGGTCTCCGGGAACCGGTGGGCTCTCGCCGTTCTCTGATCGGAACTCGATTTTTTCGTCCGCGTTGACGCGTGTCGGCGGTCTGAGGAAGTTCGCTGCATCGGCGGCATCCGCAATAAAGATGGTTCGATCACTCTCGATCGTCAATTCCGCTGCGGATCGTAAGTTGTAGTCAATGTTTGCTGCAACGAATGGAGCCAGATCGACTTCGGTGTCAACGCTGTTGCCGTCAATCTCAACAACACGACGAACCGTACCATCTCCCACCAGATTGACTTGAGGAACGGCTTCGATGAACGACATGGGATCGGTCAGCATGGGCGTCGCAATCGCCGCAATCAGCACAAATGCCCCAGCGATGGAAAGCAGGTAAGGAACAATTCCCTCCGACAAAATTTGAAGCCATTCCACGCGAGTGCGATGCCAAGCACCGTAGATCACGCCAAATCCCAATACGACACCGATGCAAAACAGTGGCAGAAATAAAGCCTCGCCGTATTGAGTTGAGCGAGGAATGTAAACAGCACACAAGGCGATTGCGATCAAGCCGCCCATCACCAGTGAAGCCGTGATCCCGCGTTTTGGCGAATCAGCCAGAGTGCCGATACCCGGCACATATGAGAGAAGGGCGAGCAAGCCAAAAACGGCGGCGGAGACCAACGCACCAATTCCGAGGCCCACGCCGATCAACCAAAGAGGTGTCAGCCACGTGGGAAGCCACTTCAACGCTTGGCCCAGCAGGAGTCCTTGGTCCATCAGCCCAACAAAGGACAACATTTCGGTGGATCCAACCGTAAATTCAGCAAGGCAAGACGTCATTCCGAGCCACTCAAACATTGAAAACGAGAAGACGGGAGAAAAAGGCACCAGGCCATCACTCGCCCGGAAATCATTGATCTAGACGCACAATTCAGGGCAAATGCCGTTCGCGATACACCTAGTGTAGGTCTGCTACGCACGCTAGCCGAAAAAGGTTTGCCATCATTGGTACCGGGCTAGCAGCTTTCTTATTGATTCTGGAATCTTCGTCTTGGTCAGATGGCTGCCCGCGCCATGCTCAGAGTCATGGCTCAAGTAACAGCACACCGCCGTCAGTGTGCCCTCTGCGATCAATTCGTCCGCTCGGAGGAATCGGCACTGGTATTCCACGCTCGTGCTACCGATCCGCGTGACTCGAACCTCGATGCGGAGAATGTCTTCGAATCGAGCGGCTGCACAATAACGGCAGTTTGCTGCAATTCTGGGCCAAGTCACCGGCGGCAATGCAGTGCCATCGGGCAGTTGAGTCGCCGAGTCTGGCAGAACAGGAATTCCCAGCGAGCGGAGCATTGCATGCTCGGCCGCTTCCATCATCGGGAAAAAAGCAGAAAAATGAACAATTCCAGCGGCGTCCGTGTCTCGAAACTCAATTCTGCGTTCAGTTGAAAAAGTCATGGCAACTTTTGGGGACGGCTTCGACAAGGGCTGGAAAACAGGATTTCAGTAACCAGCGTGATTTTAACCGATACGCAAGCCGGTGGCCTGTGCAACGAAGTTCACGAAATGCAAGCCAAAACGGCTATTGAAAGCCCGGGCCTGAAAAGTGAGGCAATGGGGCGACTTGGTGGAATGATCCGTAAAAAGGATCCGCGTTTGCTAGGGCCAGCTCAACGACGCACGGTGTCAGCGCTCGGAGTTGAAACCATGGGGTTTAAGTCTCGCTGGCGTTATTCGGTGACCTGCAAGAAGGGTGGTTGCAGGCTTCCCTATGCGATTAAGCTCGGCAACGATCGCAATTCCTGTGCTGTTTTCCGTGAGTTGAGTGAACGTCGGCAATTCGCCAATCGCAGATCTACCAACATCGGAAGTCGCGGAAAGCGTCACCGCCGGTAGCCCCTGCCCAGTGGGTTCCTGGACCATTGAGTCGGTATCATCCCTGCGAGACAGATGCGCTCAGTCACCGTGAATCAGGATTTGATCACTGCCCCTGAGTCCCTGATCTTTTGGTCCCTGTATCTCTTGCAAAACTCGGGTCTAGCAAACTCTGATCCACCAGCAGAAATACCCGGTGATTCTGTCATTCCGGGTAGGGATGGCAATGAACGTCCAGTCACTTCCTCACTGCAGCCCTCGCAGACAATAGTTTTTGCAGAGGGCTTTCGTGATCCGGAGCAACTGATTATTCGCCGACGAATGGCAGCAATGCCATGAAACGAGCGCGTTTCACTGCGGCGGTGACTGCGTGCTGGCTGGCAGCCGTACAACCGCTCTTACGACGGCCCACGATACGGCCTTGGCGATTCACCATTTTCTTCAGTAATTCGACGTCTTTATAGTCGACAAACATTGGTCGAGGCCGATGGCCATCGACGAAAATGGGATCCTTCTTACGGGTTCTTGAGCGAACACGGGAGCGTTTTCGGGCACGGCTACGCGTGCTCATTGGTCTTGGAGGCATTTGTGTCTCAAATAGAGAGGCGAACGGTCTAAACGGCCGACAATCACAGACTATCGACTCGCCAAAAGATCATCATGAGGCCATCCGCGCCGTGTTCATAACGGTTTTGCGAACAACCGAGGGCAGAGTATGTCCCCGCGGAAACTTAGTCGCAAGGGGAAATTGGACCAAGATTTGCCCTTTCGCGAACCAAAAACCTTTGCCATATTTCCCAAATGCTTCGATGAATGGGAGTTTTTCGGCTATGCAGATGGTGTTCCAGGACAGTCTGGAGGGCTTCGGGCCTAGCACGGCATCCACTCGTTTCATCGTCCATTGCACGCAGAATGGCGGGAAAAACTTTTGTTGCCATCTCTGTTTGCATGATTTTGCAAGCGTCCCGGCCAGCAGCTTCCACACGACTGCTGGCACAACACGAGGCTCAGTTGAGGGGACGGGTGCAGGGAATTGATGCACTCGATGTACGCCTAGCGGTTCAGGCTGGCGGCATCCGCTGCGATCGAAAGTCGCCTTGGTCGCGACCTCGACGTTGGCGGGCGAAGCGAGCTGCATTGAAAGTTCTGCACACACCGGATCGTCAGATAGCTGGGCAACCAAGCTGGCGAGCGCCTCGAACAACATCGTAAGTAAGAATAGCCATCCACAACCCCCGGCGTGAACCACGCCCAAACAAAACTGAGCTCTCCTTCAGCATCGATTGAAATTTTTATTTGATACGGTCTGTTCGTCGTATCTCCATCGAAGCCGGAAGCGATAGCCCTGTTCAGGTGAAAGTTATGAGTCTGGATAAACTGAGAAACATCGGGATTAGCGCGCACATCGATTCAGGGAAAACAACCTTGAGCGAGCGTGTCCTTTTTTACACCGGACGGATTCACAAGATCGAAGAGGTTCGGGGTGATGGTGACGGTGCCACCATGGACCACATGGAACTAGAGCGTGAGCGGGGTATCACCATCACGAGTGCCGCCACAAGCGTCACCTATAAAGATCATCCAATCAACTTGATCGATACACCTGGTCACGTTGACTTCACAGTTGAGGTGGAACGCAGCCTGCGTGTCCTCGATGGTGCTGTGCTTGTTCTTTGCAGCGTCGGTGGTGTGCAGAGTCAGTCCATTACGGTGGACCGGCAGATGAAACGCTACCAAGTGCCTCGCCTTGCGTTCATCAACAAGATGGATCGTACCGGTGCCAATCCCTATCGCGTGGTTGATCAATTGCGTGACAAGCTCGGTGCTGATGCGTTTTTGATGCAGATTCCAATCGGTGCTGAGGATAATTTTCAGGGTGTCGTCGATCTGATTGAGATGGTAGCTCTGACGCACGCTGGTGACGAAGGTGAAGAGGTGGTCGAAGGACCAATTCCAGCGGAGCTTCAGGACGAAGCCGAAGAAAAACGCGGCAAAATGCTTGAAGCGCTGTCGATGTACAGCGATGAGATGATGGAAATGTTGCTCAGTGAAGAAGAAATTCCCAAGGAATTGATCTACACCGTCACTCGTGACGCCGTACTTGGCGGTGCAACTCCCGTCTATATGGGGACAGCATTCAAAAACAAAGGCGTCCAGCCGATGCTTGATGCCGTCATCCGATACCTGCCAAGCCCTCTTGATCGTGACATCTATGGGCGTAATCCAAAGAATGAAGAAGAAAAGATCGAGCTGAAGCCTGATCCAAACGGCAGCTTCGTTGGCATGGCATTCAAAATTGTTGACGATCCGTTCGGGCAGTTGACCTTTATGCGAATTTATCAGGGAACTATCGAAAAAGGTGGAACCTACGTTAATCAGCGTACTGGGCGTAAAGAGCGTTTCAGTCGTATCGTTCGCATGCACAGCGATAAACGAGAAGAGGTTGAATCTGCGTCTGCTGGTGACATCATCGCTGTTATGGGAATCGACTCAGCCAGTGGTGACACCTACGGTATCGAACGCGATGCATGCACCTTGGAAACCATGTTTGTGCCTGATCCGGTTATCAAAATTGCGGTTTCGCCCAAGAGTCGCGGCGATGGAGACAAAATGGGCAAAGCCCTGCAGCGTTTCCGCAAAGAGGACCCAACGTTCCGCGTTTTCACTGATGAAGAAACCAATGAAATCCTGATTAGCGGAATGGGCGAGCTTCATCTTGAGGTTTACATCGAGCGAATCCGTCGCGAGTACGGTGTGGAAATCGAAGTGGGAGCTCCCAAGGTTAGCTACCGAGAAAGTCCGACCAAGGAGATCAGCTACGACTACAAGCACAAAAAACAATCTGGTGGTTCCGGTCAGTTTGCTCATATCAAGGGGACGCTTTCACCGATTGAGTCAGATAGCGAAGACAGCTTTGAGTTCGAAGAGAACATCGTTGGTGGACGTATTCCTAAGCAGTACATCCCCGCCGTCGAAAAAGGATTCCGTGACAGCCTTGGAAAAGGTCCCATCGCAGAGTACCCCGTGGTGGGAACACGTATCACGTTGGACGACGGAAGTTTCCACGAGGTTGACTCCTCGGAGAAGGCTTTCTACACCGCTGCTCAAGGCTGCTTCCGCGAGTACTTCAAGAAAGCGGGACCGAAATTACTTGAGCCGATCATGAATATCGAAATCGAATGCCCGGAAGATTTCCAAGGTACGGTGGTTGGTGACGTGATCCGCCGTCGTGGAATCATGACCAGCAATGACATCATCGAGCAGGTCAGCGTGATCAAAGCTGAAGTGCCTCTTGCTGAAACATTCGGTTACGCCACTGACCTTCGTAGTTTGACTCAGGGACAGGGTACCTTCACGATGGAACTGGCTCTGTATCGACAGGTGCCGTCAAATATTCAGGAAGAGATCATCGAAGAAAAGAAGAAGCAGCAACTGGTGGGTGCCAAGTAGTCCGAGGCTGATTCTTTTGCCAAAATTTGAAAACTCAGAACGGCAGCGTGGAAACACGCTGCCGTTTTTTCGTTTTCTAACTCCCAGCCACCGAATTACTCCCGTCAGGTCTGGGCCCGCAGTTTCTTTACAGGATTTGTACGATCAACGCAGGTTCTCTGGCTTCGTTGAGCGTTGTTTCCCGCTGTGGTGGTTGGTTGATTGCTCCGTTGGTCATGTTGCATCACAATGTGACAGAAGGCCCAGCGTCGGTGCGGGCGTTATTTTGAAGCCAAATCATTCTCAAGAACGTGATGTCGTGATTTGGCTCGGGGGAATAAGCCCCGTTTGACTTAAACTCTGTTCCGAAAGTTTTTCCTGATGTTTCGTGTCCTTGCTGTTCAGTTGTTGGTAGCTGTCTGTTCTTTCAGTGGGTTTTCCCATTCAGCACTCGGCCATGAACGTCCAAATTTCGTCATCTTTGTTGCAGATGACATGGCTTGGGATGACTGTGGAGCTTATGGCAACTCCGCCATTAGGACGCCGAATATGGATCGTCTTGCGGCAGAGGGAATGAGGTTTGATCGAGCTTACCTGACCTGTTCCTCCTGTAGTCCCAGCCGCTGTTCCATGTTGACCGGAAGGTATCCACATGCGACGGGTGCGGGCGAGTTGCATCTGCCTTTGCCAAAAGACCAAACGATATTCACGAAGCCGCTTATGAATGCCGGGTACTGGACTGCCGCGGTGGGGAAGTGGCATCTGGGTCAGGCAGTCGTGGAACAGGTTGATTATCGAAGGGGGGCTA
>DOPG01000072.1 GCA_003513555.1 Rhodopirellula sp.
ATTGCGGCGAGGCCTTGCCCAACAATCGGAACCGGTAAGCCGACAATGGCACCAAGCATGGCGCCTGCCATGGAGCCAATCATCGCAAGCAGTGTCGCTTTTCGGCTGGCTCCTGCTTTTTGAGCACCCATGGCCGCTGCAACGAATTCGAAGCCCTCACCAAGCAGAGCAAAGCAAAGTGCCGCAACCACGGGGGTGTAACCCATGGAGGCATTGCCGGTTTCAGGACCGACAAATGCATAGACGAGCAGGATCAAGACTGCGGCCCAGTTTCCTGGCAAGGCAATCAGGTTTCCTGCCCAGGCGATCATGCACAGCAAGACCACCGTGATCGCTAGCAGCACAGTGCCTGTTGGCTCCAGCCACGCTGTCCATGCATTGGATTCGGCAAGAAGTGGAGACACAAACGCTGAGAGTGACATATTTGCCATTTCCAGATTAGCGGAGCTTGTCATTGGGATTTCAAAAATCATGGAATATCCCGTTAAGGGTAGGTTAATTCAGACCAGTCTGAATCGGTTCGACAAGGGGTGAGGATCTGTGACTCGCTAGACTACAGCCTTCACAGACATTTTTCATGCTGCTCGGACGTTTTAGCGTTGATGGGGTGAACCCCAAGAGGCCGTCGCATTGTCGACATGGGTGCCGCCAAAGTGTTAACACTACTAACTCGTACGCGATTAAGTGATCTTGGTACCAAAATTGGTCATTCGGAAACCTGTAAACTAGTTTGAGGGCAGCGAAGTCGTCCAGCAAGTCTGCGACGAAACGTACTGAGGCGGTTGAGGACTCTCCGTTTTTTACCACTGGTAAACAGGGATCAAAGCGACCATGTCACAGAGTTTGCTAGAAACAAGTGTGCTTGTATTGAATCGTTTCTACATGACAACGCGGGTCATCAATGTGCGCCGCGCTTTTACGCTACTTTACCGTGATTGCGCGGAAGTCATCGAGAATGAGAACGGTCAGTACGCAAGTTACGATTTTGCAAGTTGGTGCGAGTTGAGCCAGTTGACTTGTCTAGAAAAACACGAGGATCAGGATTACATCAGGGCGGTGAACTTCGAATTGAGGGTCCCACGCATCGTTCGCTTAACGCGATTCGACAGAATGCCGGTTCAATCGGTTCGTTTCAGCCGTAAAAACTTGTTTGCCCGAGACGATCATACTTGCCAGTACTGTGGACAGAGTCAACCTGCGCACAAATTGAGTATGGACCATGTTGTACCCCGTTCGCATGGTGGTCCGACAACGTGGGAAAATATCGTTTGCTGCTGCCTTAAATGCAACAGTCGCAAAGGAGGGCGTACTCCCAAGGAAGCTCGAATGCAGTTGCTCTCTCGCCCTCGAAAGCCACGGGTGAGTCCCATCTTGGAGCAGTCGGCGGAAGATCCACGTTATGCTTGCTGGAAAACATTCCTGCATGCTGCGGGCTAGATATTAGCGGTACATCTTAGCGGGGTAACAAAACCGACAAGAGGTGAGTTTGTCCGCTGATGATTGTGGCTCGAACCGTCGCAGTTTGGCTGCGAGAGAGCATGTGCTGAGGGCCTGAGTGAGATGGTCAGCCGGAAGCTTATCTACTTCTACCACCTACGTTTGAGCATCATTATCTTGACGCCAATTGCACCAAGTGCAACTAACGTCATCACGGCACCAGAATCTGCTCCCGGAAATTTGAGGCTGTTGAAGGTTGTGGGGCAGTAAGAAGTGAAAGTGTCCTTTCTCTTACTTCATGCTCAAGCTGTAGCCGAGGTTGCTCTGAAATGAGCAAACTCATATCTGCGGCGCAGCCGCGGACGTTTCCGCGGCCGATGATGATTAGCCTACAGGGTCCTGAGACTCAGCTTTTGCGTTGAGGCAAGGGGCGATGACCGAATCAGTCGTCCGCCAGCGGCTCTTTTTTCTCTGTCAGGACATCGCACTCACCTGACTCAGACTTTTCGGCGTTCAGCTCGAGATAACTCTTCCATTCTTCTGGAAGGTTGTCTTCATGGAAAATTGCTTCCACTGGGCATTCAGGAACACAGGCTTCGCAGTCAATGCACTCTTCTGGGTGGATATAGAGCATTTGATCGCCTTCGTAGAAGCATTCCACGGGGCATACGACCACGCAATCGGTGTATTTGCATCCTGAGCAGGGCTCAGCTACGACGTGAGTCATGAATCAGACCTTTCTTAGCTATTCAAATCTGGCGAACGGACACCGATCGTCGATCTGACCGGCGAACCTCGATAAATATATCGTCTGGGGAAGCATAGGACTCTACCTCAAACCGCCCAATGTGACGAGTTGGCCTGATTCTCGCGAATGTGCGGGTTACTTCGCCAGCCCGATTTTCAGAATCAGCCAGCTTGGGCCTAAAAATCGACGACTTATGCTGAGAAGCATATTTTGTCACTATTCAGTGCTGTGCCCCAATTCCCCCCAAGAACAATATTTGAGAGCTTAGCCGTGACGGTTTCTGAGCAGCCAATCCCGCTTCGGCTTAAGCCCACGCGGCAATTTCCTTTTTTGGCACGTCATCCATGGGTGCATGCTCATGCTTTGGCCGAGGACGGTCGTGATCTGGACTGCGGCCAAGTCATTGATTTGCTTGATCATGACGGCAACTGGATCGCACGTGGCATCTTGAATCCTGCTAGTCGATTAAGAATCAGATTGTACGTGTTTGATTCAGCGATTCCGATCGACGAGACGTTATGGCGGAATCGAATTGATGCTGCGGTTCGTCGTCGACGTGTCTTGGATCCGTTGGATGAGCAGGCTGCCGAGAGGCTTGTGTTTAGCGAATCGGACCTCATGAGCGGCCTGATTGTTGACCGATATGCCGATTGTCTTGGGGTGCAGTTCACATCAGGAGCATTGTTGAGGTGGAGGGAATCGATCCTCGATTATTTACAGCACAGTCTTGAGGTGCGCTCGGTTGTCGCCCGTATCGATCCTCGAACAGCGAAGCATGAGGGTGTCGATCAGGTGGAAACTTGTTTGGGCGAATCGCTTTCATCTCCGGTCATGTACCGACAAAATGAGTTGGATTTGGTGGTCGACTTGCAGAGTGGCCAAAAGACGGGCGGTTTTTTGGACCAGAGGTGCAATCATCTAGCTGTGGCTCGCTATCTACGAGGCCGCAGCGTGTTGGATGTTTGTTGCTACACCGGTGGTTTTGGGCTAGTTGCGGCCCAACAGGGAGCTGCCGAGGTTTTGGGGATCGATTCCAGCCAACTCGCTCTGGAGGCAGCCACGGCAGCAGCTGAGCGAAACGGATTGAGTTCGATCTGTTTTGAGAAGGGAGACTGCTTTGATTCGCTGAAGAAGTTTGCCCAAGAGGGGCGGGCATTTGAGGCCGTGATCTTAGATCCGCCTCGATTTGCTGGCTCGCGCCATCAAATCGACAGCGCTTTGAGGGCTTATGGGCGGTTGAACTCGCTCGCTTTAGATCTGCTCGCCCCAGGAGGTATCCTCGTGACCTGCAGTTGCTCCGGTCGTGTTTCGAGGGCCGATTTCCTCAATATGCTATTGGATGTAGGCCGAAGACGGCGTCGAGACATGGTTGTGATGGAAAATCGGGGACCCTCCCCAGACCACCCTGTCGCCATTTCATGCCCCGAAAGTGATTATCTTAAGTGTTTGATTGCGGAAATTCGCTAAATACCCGCTTTTTCGAGGGTATAATTCAGTACGCATTCAAAATTGCACGAATGACTAGTGTCAGGAACGTGATTATAATGGCGGGCACTCTTATCTAGCCTCGTCGAAGACTTTCCCACCTGTGGAGTGCCCTATGTCGGGCGTAACGCTGAAAATCCTTCACGGAGCCGACCGCGGCAAGATCTACGAAGATCTTGCTCCGCCCTTAACCATTGGGCGAGAGGAAGGCAACGAGATTCAACTCAACGATGAACGTGTCAGTCGTTGTCACTTTAAAGTGCAGCGCGACAACGATCGTCTTGTTCTAACTGATCTCGACAGTACCAACGGGACCAAGGTCAATGGTGTTGAGTGCCAACTGAAAATATTGCGTCATGGTGACCTGATTTCGGTTGGGCGAAGCTTGATGTTGGTGGGATCGGAAACTCAGATTGCGGCACGACTTGCAGCGATGGGGAATGAGAATCCAACCGTCAGCCGGGATGAACAACAGAGCGAGGGATCGATTGCTTTGAACCTCGGAGCTGAGCCCAATTCACCGCATCCTGCGGAGATCATTCAGGTACAGGAGGTGCCGGATATTCCTGCAGACTTATCACCAGGGCAAAAAGCACAACTTTGTGAGATCCTCGATTTTCTTCAGTCTCGGCTGAAGCGTCTCATCGAAGCGGCCCGAACCGATGAGAACAGTCAGGAGGTCGTCTTGAAGATGGCGTCTTGGCAGCGAATGCTGGACACGCAGTCCAAGCTGGCCAACATGGCTCGCCAAATCGCAGACCCCGATTGGCCAGACTCATAGGCAGTTGCTGTTCTCCAGTCACAGCGTCGATGAAACAGCGGTTGATTGTCGAGAGGTATAAGGACGATTCAAGAATCGTGAGCGGCATCCGTTTCTTGTTGTTGCGAGTTGAGAAAATAAATGCCGTATCGCCTGTACGTTCCTTCCACCTTGAATGGTGTCGAGACGTGCACTTCACTCCTCAGTGGTCCTGGGGTCTAAGCCAACTTTACTCGATTCTCAAGAAAGAAGTTCTTCCAATAGCTCGTGAGCGGCCGTTGGATGGCACCCGCCCGCTATGCATGGATCTATCTGCTGTATCGTTAAGAAGTTCGTGGACACGAATCATGGTCCAGAGGCTTGGGATGCGATTTTGGAGCATGCAGGATACCCGGGTTTGGTTCTGTCGCCGATAGGAACCTACCCCGATGAAGCTGTATTCGCCTTGCTGGGGGCCGGATGTGAGTTGTTGCAGGTAGAGTTGGACGAATTACTGCGTGTCCTCGGACGCTTCGCCGGGCCTGAGTTGATTGCGTTTGCAGGAACGATGTTGCATCCTGATTGGAAAACATTCGAGCTGCTGTCGAATGTTGAGTCCTTGATCCATCGCACCGTTAGGATGCAAAATCCAACCGCACAGCCAGCCAACATCCAAGCCTTTCGCTTGAGTGCAGATGAAGCTCAAATTGTCTACTCCTCAAGACGTGGCCTATGTACGCTCGCTCACGGGATCATCGAAGGGATCGCTGATTTTTACAAGGAGGATCTCAGCGTGCGTGAAGTCACTTGTGCAAAGCAGGGACAACCCTTCTGCACGTTTGAGGCGAAGCGTGTCGTCGTTGAAGACCATACGCCAGAATTCCCAAGTGTCAATCTTGGGTCAACCGCGACAGCTGATAGTTTTGACGAAACATTTGTCGCTTCTGATAGCGCTGCTGATTCAAATCCTGCGTCAGATTCAGGGAGTTTTGAGTGGTTCCCCAATGTATCTGGTGGAAGTGCATCTGGCGGAAGTCGAGCAGGTGCGGGAATGCGAGATTCCCAAAAGCATGTCATCCCATTTCCTAAACGCCTCGGCCGTTACACGATTCATGAGATCATCGGTGTCGGAGGGATGGGGGTGGTGTACCGAGGAGCAGACGATGTTCTTAACCGAGTGGTTGCGATCAAAACGCTGAAGTCAGTCAAGATTGGCAGGGAATTGGCAGATCCGTTTATTGAAGAAGCAAGGGCGATGGCGAGGTTGTCCCATGAGCACGTCGTGCGTGTGTACGATGTCGGAGAAATCGATAGTCGTCCGTTTTTTGTAATGGAATATTTGACGGGTCAGTCCTTGTCAAAACGCATCCGACAGGGGCAAGTCTCACTTCAGTTGGGAACAGAGCTGTTCAAGAAAATTTTGCAGGGAGTACATGCGGTTCACAAGATCGGGCTTGTGCACCGTGATATCAAGCCTGACAACATCATGCTGAGTCTTGATTCAATTAAATGTCACCTGCTTGACTTTGGATTGGCTGATGAATTGTGCGTCGAGCGGGATGTCAGCAAACGATTGAGCGGTACGCCAGGTTTCATTGCACCTGAACGGCTACGCGGATACCCTGCTGATTATAAGAGTGATTATTTTAGCCTCGGATGCGTGGCTTACGAAATCTTCAGCGGCAAACGTGCCTTTGACAGCGACAGTACTCAGGCTGTCATTAGCTCCATGCAGCGGTTCGACCCGAGAGATGCAGATTGGCGTGATACACCCGACCCATTACGCAAATTGATCGTCAGCATGATGGAAAGCGATGCGAGCGAACGCATGACAGACTACGACACGATTAACCGTGTCCTGGATACGATGCTGAGCCAGCTTTCACATTAATTTTTATTCCGGAATTTCTTCAACGGCACTGCCGCCGTTTGACGGCTGGAATTGATAAGTGGTCGTTGCTGTTACATATTCGCACCCACACTTTGCGCCCCGGATCGACGGCCGGCCCCGGTTGCGTCTCGTAGTATCCCGCCGCAGTTATCGTCGATGCTTTAGCTGAGGAAAGGTCGGCCTTTAGGTTGGAGGCACAGTTTGAGATGGTAGCAGGGCAAATGAGCTTTGGCTCATTGAGTGCCTTTGATTGGCGTGTCTCACGCAGTTGCGTAATCACTTGGCAGGTTCTGCCAGACAAGACACACCAAGTTGTGGTGGTTGGGGTATCATGGTGGCTCAGTAGACTGCTGCTTGATGATGTTTTTATGACTCGGAGATGATGGATGCTTTCTCGTACTTTGTTTGTTGCATTTCTTTTCGTGGCTTGTTGTGGATCCACCAAGGGTGAATCGAACAAGCCATTTGGGGCAGACTTTCCAAAACTTGATTCGGATGCAGTCGGGGAGTGGTGGAAAACCAAGGGTAAACGCGGCAATGGCCCACGTTTGATGGTTCCTAGGGATGAAGTGCTTGGGTTTGCCGTCTACACCGTTGCACACGGAACATTGAAACTCACCGCGCAGCTGTTCCCGCTACTTCCTGATGAGTCTCGTGAGGTGGTTCTTGAAGTGCGACCGGCAGGGGATGCAGCTTGGCGGAAAGTCGCTGTTGAAAAAGTTCTGTATCCAGGATGGTCAGCGCACTTTCGTGTCAAGGATTGGGATGCAACACGGGATTTTGATTACCGATTGAGTCACGGTGAGAATGCAACCTTCGAGGGCCTGATACGGAAGGATCCCATCGATAAAGAAACGATTGTGGTGGGGTCACTATCCTGTAATAGCAGTCGGACGCCGGGGCCTCGCCCCAGGATGGTTGAAAATCTGATGAAGCAGAATCCTGATCTGTTGTTCTTTGCTGGTGATCAGTCCTACCACCACACTCAACACACTTTTGGATGGCTTGAGTTTGGCATGCAATTTCGTGAGCTTATGAAAGATCGGCCCACGATCACGATCCCTGACGACCACGATGTTGGACAAGCAAATATTTGGGGTGAGAATGGCAAGAAGGCGAGAACGCCTGCTGGTCCAGCAGGAGGTTTTTTCTACCCTGCCTCTTACGTCAATATGGTGCAGCGATGCCAGACTTGGCATCTGCCTGATCCATTTGACGCGACGCCGATTGAGCGTGGCATTGGCGTTTACTATACCAATTTGCTGTTGGGTGGAATTGACTTTGCAATCCTTGAAGATCGAAAGTTCAAGAGTGGGCCGCAGGGTAAAATTCCAAAAATGGGTCCACGGCCAGACCACATCAATGACCCTGCTTATGACCGTGCATCCGTTGATCTTCCTGAACTTAAACTGCTAGGCGATCGACAGCTTCAGTTCCTGGACCAATGGACTGATGAT
>DOPG01000256.1:0-9538 GCA_003513555.1 Rhodopirellula sp.
GTCATCATGGCTGATGACTTAGGTTACGGGGACTTGCAGTGCTATGGTCACCCGCGGGTCAAGACACCTAACATTGACCAACTGGCGCGGGACGGCGTGCGTTTCACTCAGCACTATGCAAACGGTCCAGAATGCAGTCCGACACGGACGGCTTTCCTGACTGGCAAGTACCAACAATTCGCAGGTGGTCTTGAGTGTGCGATCGGAACAGGAAATGTCGGACGGTACGACGATGCCATTCGTTTAGCAAACCAGCACGATCTGGGCCTGCCAGCCAATCAGACCGTACTTCCCACTCTCGTCACGCAACAGGGCTACCGTTCTGCAGTCCTCGGAAAATGGCATCTCGGCTACGAACCAAAGTTCAACCCGAAAACACATGGCTGGCACGAGTTCTTTGGTTATCTGGGCGGTAACGTCCACTATTTCAATCATCGTGAAACCAGTGACCTTCATGTTCTATTTTCCGATGACTTGCCAATCTACCGCGACGGGTACATGACAGATTTGATCACGGAATCGTCGGTCAAGTTCATAGAAAAAACCAAGGAGCCTTATCTACTTTTTATCTCCCACGAATCGCCCCATTTTCCATTTCAAGGCCCATCCGATACCGCAAAGAACGTGACCAGTGAAAACTGGATGGACCTCGATCAAGATGCCTACGTCGCGATGATCGAATCGCTTGACAGCAGTGTGGGTCAGATTGTGAATGCAGTCGAGCAAGCCGGACAACGAGACAACACGGCCATCGTTTTTGTGTCGGATAATGGTGGTTTTGCAAATGCTGCCAACATGGGGTCACTGCGTGGGGCAAAAAGCACGACATTTGAGGGTGGAATCCGGGTGCCTTTGATCATCAGTTGGCCCGCAAAGATACAATCTGGTCAAACATGTGACCAAGTCTGCATCACGTTTGACCTAACCAAGTCGATCCTGAATCTGGCCGGTGCTGAAAATCAGCCCGAGCAACTCGACGGATACGACATCATTTCCCACCTTGTTGAACGAAAGCCAAACTCTCCCCGAACTCTTTTCTGGCGGGGAAAACGTGGCGAAAGGGTTTGGAAAGCTGTCCGTCATGGTGACCAAAAATTGGTGATCAAGTCCGGAGAACCCGATCAGATCAAATCAGTTTTTGATCTCTCCAATGACCCGGCCGAACAACACGACCTTAAAACTACCAACCCGAAGCTGACGCTTCAGTTGATGGGCCTACTGCAAAGCTGGGAATCGAGCCTCAATCCAAAACGCTAGCCGCAGGATTTCCAACCGTTTGAGAGCTATTTCTCTACCGACGAGCGTTCTACGAGCAACGGAGGACCTGAGAATCAGGGTCCTTTTGGCTTTCGCTTAATCGGCGAACCTTGCCTTTTTATGGCTGGCAGGAGGGGTAATGCACGGATCGTCTTGGGCGCGGAACCCGCCTGTGCCGCAGGCTTGGAAGATGTGGCGTTATTTATACTTGCTCTTCTCTGTCCCGCCGCCTCTGCACGCCGCCGGTACTCGGCTTCAGCCGCCGCTTTCTCCGACTCCAACTCAGTCATTCGCTTTAGCAAGCCTTGGTCCTTGCCAGCTAATTCTTTACCTGCTGCCAGCAGATCGCTTGCCATGCTTAACTCAACCAGCTGATTAAAAAGCTTGATCGCCGTGTCCGAGCCACTCGCCGACGCGGCATCTCTCACAAACTCACCAAACCGAACGTATGGCAAGTCGCCTTCCTGCTGCATACGGGTCTGCACCTCCACAGCTCGCGTCTTGAGCCCAGCTTTCCTAAACAGGTCGACGGCTACCAGATCCAACTTGGCTGTTTTCTGCAACAACGCCTCATCCACTACGCCGAGCGTTTCACGTGCGGATGCAGCGTCTCCAGCCTCCTGTTGTCGATACGCAATCGTAAGCAAAGCCTCTGCAATCGCGTCGCGGTTGACTGATTCGTCAGCACGCAGAGCATTTACGGTTTTGCTCGCCTGCTCAAGCCATTCCGACAATTTGCCTGCTGCTCCAGCATCAACTTCGGAAAACAGGTCCAGATAGTTTTTCCTGCTCAACACCCAAGGTCGCGCATTGCTTCGGTTCATGTAGTACTGAGACGCGTTTAAAAGACGCGGCACAAAAGGCTTTCCGCTCTGACGAAGTAATGCTCCAACGCACTCCGCCGCACGTTGGTAATCGCCATCAGCTGCAAAAACAGTCGCACCCGAAATCAAGGTGTCGACATCATAGATATCATGAACCGCAACCTCGCCGGGGAAATCTCTTCTTGTAGCTTCAGCCGCATCCTTGGCTGGTTGCAACTCGAGCCGCAAGTCCAACACTGCGGGCAAAGCAAGCCGACGGTCATAAACAGTATTGAACATCGATTCGACAAGTTCGAGTAACTCATCACCCTCGTAGTACTTTTTCGCGTCAGACACCAGAGCCGCAAAATGCCTCGCAGACTTCGAAGGGAAGAATGCACTCACTCGATATAGCATTGCCGCTGTATTCAGGTCACCCACCTGTGCGTAAAGCGGAGCCAAACGCTGTGCCTCACTTCCGTTTTTAATCCCCAGTTGGCCCGCCAATGAATCGAGCACCCACTTATTGGACTGGTTGATTAAGTCTGGATGTTCACTGACGAGTTTGAAGAACCCATCGAGCACACGCTGCGATCCTCTTCCTTCCTGAATGTCCTTGATCAATTCAGATAATACCAACTCATCGCCCTTTTCGAGCCTTTCTGCCTGAAGAAGGCCAAGGGTCACTGCCTTCGCATTGCTTGGTGCGAGGAAACTTGACCGAACAATGCGGCGCATCTCGGGAAGGGCGTAGGGGTACTCCGCCAACATATCCCAAGCCGTGGGGCGAGGGACCGAGGCAGGCCGTGCGGCGGGTATGAATGTCGACAAACCGCCCCGCTTATTCAGACGTGCTTTTTCCGCTGCGTCAGCAGCCCTCTTCGCGGATTCGCGTTGTGCCTGTTCTGGATCCTGTTCCCCGGCATCTTTTGTTTTTGGGGTCGTTCTTGCCACAGGCCACGAAAAGTTCAGGGGCCTGCTGATTACCCTTGATCCGTACGGGCTGGAAGTCACAGGGGGCAGCGTTCTCCACATCGAACGCATACCACGAAGCACCCCATCCTCATCACCCGCATCCAGTGCTTCCTTGACACCCTGAACACCTTTGGCGTACTTCTTTTCCGGTTTGGATTCTGATGTGCCCTTCGTACTACCGGTGGTGGTTTTTCCCTTCCGCGGCTTTGCTGGAACCGTTGCTGCAACGCCAGAGCTTGCCTTACCCGATTTTGCCTTACCAGAGCCCCCCGTCACACGCCCCGAGGTATTAGCAGTCCCGGATTTGGCGTCAACCACATTCTTCGCGGCTGCGTCCAACGCCTTCGGCCCAACAACCGTTTTGGCGGTTTTTCCCTCAGGCAGATCCACCGCTGGCTTGGATGCACCTTTGGTGGCAGTGGCTTCCTGCGGTTGCTTCTTTTTCTGGGATTCCTCATAGGCTTCACGCTTATGCTCATCAACCACCCTCAAGTATTCCATGGAATTCACCCGATGTTCAACTGAATTCCACAAAGTCGAAAGCCGCGACCTGATCACATCCAAATCCTTGACATGCTTGGCAGGGTCACTCACATCCGTTCTCACTTCTAAGGCTTTTAAGCGACTCACCTGCAACTCAATGTCCTGGTACACATTTTTTGGTCTCGCAGACGAACGCGATTTAGACAACGTGTATTTGGTCTCCTTTGGGAATTTTTCTCGCGCCTCGGCATACAGGCTCTCCATTACGTCAGTTGCGCGAACCCTCGAAACTAATGAAATACGCTTGTCATAATCCGCAACCGACAATTCTTTCTTCTCGCCATCACCCTGCAACGCTTCCCAAACGGCGTCCGGATTATCTGTCAGAAGTTCTTTGAAAGCCCAAGTCCTTAGCCGCCTTAAATAACTATCACTGGCGGTTTCGAAAGGTGATCCGGTTTTAAACACCAATGCAATCCCATCTTCTTTACTACCATTTTGGAACAGCATCATGCCTTTGACGATTTGCGCCATTTTGGCAATATTGGATTCACGTTTCATCACTTTGTCAGCGATTAATAGATCCAGCATCTTTGTTGCCAATTCTATATTTCCGGGGCATGCCAATACGGTCCCGCTATGTGGCATGTAGTAAGAGCAGTAACGGAGGTAATTGTCTTGCAACGCAGCGTCTATTCCGTCTGTCATCGCTGCAAGCATCACCTTCTGTGTAGCTTCGTCAATAGGCTCTTTGAAACTGAACGGTACCCGAATCAACTCCTGTGGCAGACTCTTCGGAGTGACGCTGTCGAGCGTCTCTGCGAAGGCATCCGCTCGAATCGATTCCGGAAAGACCTTCATCGCGACAGGAAACGGAAACGAATACCCAAGCCGGAGATTGCCCTTCTGAATAAGACTCAGCAACTCACCATCGGTGGGTTGGAGGTCTGCGACATAATCGCTCATTTCCGATAGCAACCAAAGGTAGTTGGTCAGCCTCTGTGGTTTCTGGCTTTGGAAGTTCGTCGCGTAACGCACAAGTTCAGTGAAACGCTCTTTCGGCAGAATCTCACGACACATGCTGTAAAAAGCGTTTTGGGTCTGAAATGTCTGGCGTGATATATTTGCTCTGGCCAATTGCAAAGCCAGGCCGTCGTCCCCGAGTGCAACAGCCAATCGCATCCACATTCGAACGTCACCCAAACTAGAGCGTTCCTGCCGTACTGCCCGCCCATTCACGACCACATAGGATGGGCTGCCATTTCTACTAGAGACGCTTTTCTGATTCAGACGCCTCAACCATTCGAGCGAACGCTCTCGATCGTCTGCAAACCAAGCGGGCTGCAAGCCCTTCCACATCGCCGTTGGGCTCAGTTCAGCATCGCCAGGTTCCACCTTCACATTACCAAGCACACCGTTTACTTTCGCTTGCTGCGACTCCGTGAGCCCCGGGAATCTTAGCAACCGCCGCAAACTGTCCCTTCGCCCCGCGCCTAAACGCAGGTTCACAACACTATTGAATAACGATTCATCCTCAGGAAATCGTTCTAATAACATCGAATCGATTTCCTCAATCGGCTCGAGCTGAGCTACTGCCATGTACATTCGTTGTAACTGGTTGAAGCGTTTCTCGATCCTTGGTGCCTCGGACAGCTCACTCGCGATTTTCTCGTCTGCTTGCAGTTTCGCTAACTGCTCAAGATCAGCCACAAGTCGTTCCCGCTGCTCCGCCAGCATCTCCCCCACCGCGTCATCTGGCACGGTGACCAACATACCCGTCAACAACTCATCAGAGTACGTCTGGTATGAGTCTCGGTTATTACTCCAATAGCTATTCTGACTGTTCTTGGCGGCTTCGCGTGTTGTGAGTGGCGTTTGCGACAATAGTAGATTTAAGCCGCTCTGATAGAACCGGAACGCAATCGCATCCTTGCGTTCACTCTCATTGAGTTTTGCAACGCGTGCCATGAGTGCGACATCGGAAGGGCTGGTCCGCAAAAGCCGATCATATCGAGCGAGAGCCTCTGGAATTTTCCCTGCCTTTTCAAAAATCTCCGCGACCTGGCGTTGGTAGCTTCGTGGATCGGCAAGATTGCGAGCCATTCCAAATGTTCGTTCAGCACTTTGTGTGTCACCATCATCCAGGAATGCCTTGCCAAGATCCAAAAACACCTGAGGTGGCATCAGTTCATTTAGACCAATCAAACGCCGTCCAAACGCGAAGAAAGGCAGATTTCCTTTGTTGGTGGGCCCCCGCGAGGAACTGGAGTAGTACACACCGCCCCTGATCTTGGACGACAGCTCCATACACTCACGGAGCACTGACAAACGCCTGCTACCGGAAACCGCCAAAGAGTTTTCCATCGCCCTTATCTGTCCGGCTTTATCATTCACTTCCGACGACAGGTCTGATAACAACTGGTACAGGTAATTTTTATCTTCACGTCCAGCAAGACGCTCAAGCGTGATCCGTCTCGCCCATTGCATATTTCGACCCTTTGCCTCCATGTTCAAAAGGCCGTCGATGGCGATGGTAAACAGGTCATCACGCTCAGCGTTCTCTGCCAAATATTGGAACATTCCAACCGCACGGTCGGTCTGGTCATTTTCTTTGAGCAGATTGGCCAACAATAGATAGGATTCGATGCGGTCCGGGTGAGTTGCGATCGCTTGTCGATAAGCATCAGCAGCTTCGTCTTTCATGCCAACGAGCGAAAGAACACCGGCTTCAAATTCACCGCCAATCGAGTCTTTTCCGTCGTCTGCAGACCTCAAATTCATCAGCACTTTTCGAGCATCCTGTGCCTTGCCGCGCTCCAGCATGCTCAAAGCAAGCTGCCGCAAATATTCAGTCTCTCCTTCTGGATCAACTTCAATCAACTGCTCAATCACCTTCTCGTAGTTCCAGTAATCGTTGCAGATTTGATAGATGCGACCCTTCTCCTGCAGCTGTTCAACCACATCCTTGCCGGTCTGCGACATGTACTCTTCAGAAATTTCCGTAGCCGCCACGGAGTCATTGACACGCGAATAGATTCTCACCAACAAACCGGCTTCCCGAGAGTCCGCGGTACCATCGGAGAGTTTTTCCTCAATCTCGATGGCAATGTCAGCCAAGGTCCCCAATCGGCTTGCGACAGTCATCAATCGATCTTCCACATATCGGCGGCGGGGAATGGACGTAATTTTTCTCCACAGGGCCAGCCATTGATCCAATGCCTTATCCTCGTCACCTACTTCGCTGTATAGCCAAGCGAGCCGCATTTCCAAATCCTCGGCCACAATCTCCCGAGTTGCGCGAATCGCTTCATTTACTTCAATCGCCTTATCCTGCCGCCCAATTCGCTCAAACGCACTCGCCAGCTCTGCACGCACGTCATCACCAACGTCCTCGAGAGCTTGAACACGATTCAACGTCACTTCCGCGCCTTCAACATTTCCACGGCGTTGCTGCAGATCGGCCCAATACAACAAAGCTTGTCCATGATTCCTACGCAGTTCAAACATGCGTTCCACTGCTTTACTTGCCAAACGATCTAACCCCAATTCACCAAGGGTCTGAGCGGCATTCATCAACACAGAAACACGATCTGTCTGGGTCACATATTTGTCCCACAACTTGACTGCTTGTTCCTTATCACCTCGTTCCAACAGGATCTGAGTAAGTCCTCCCCGCCACGCTAATTCATCCGGCTCTGCCTCAATTAACTCGCGGTAGGTCGCGAGCATCTGTTCTATATTCCCAGCCTCACCCTCCAGTTCCAGCAATTCACGCCGCATTTCAACGGTGAAATTACTTGAGGCGCCACTGGTTTCTCGAAACAAAGCGATCGCATCGTCATACCGCCCCAGCTCACGCAACAGATCAATCCAGACACGTTGCATCTCGGTCGTCATCGGTTCGAATTCATCATTACGCCGCTTGAACTCGTCAACCAGAGCTTCTACACCCTTAGTCTTTTCTTTAAGGCGATACGATTCGACCAAAAGAGCAAGTGCATAATTCCGATCCCGCTTCAGGGCGGCCGATTCGACGGCCTGCCAAGCCGTTTCGATCGCCCGATCACGTTCGTTCGCACGAATCGCCCACTCAGTCACTCGACTTGCGCTCCGAAAACGCCCAGTTCCCGTTCCCGTAATCGTGAACAACTTCAACGCATCGGCATGGCGATTTTGCACGGCCAGTACATTGGCCGCGCGGTTCTTGAAGCCAATATCATCTGAATTCGTTGCCAAATCGATCAACGGCTTCGCATCACTTCCCTGCTTTGCGTTGCTGTCGCCCAGCAAGCCCATCAAAGCAAGCCGCAAACTTACGGTTTGCTTGTCAGCTTCGGACAAATCAGCCTTCGTCAGTTCCGCATAAATTTCTTTCGCGGCTTCTGTCTCACCGAGAGCGTCATGGAATTTGGCTTGCACGAGCCTTAAATCCACCCGGGACTCCGCAATGTCCTTCTGCTTAAGAAGTTCCATCATCAAGTCCGAGGCGCGTTGTAGGTCGCCCCGGCGAGCTGCCAATTTGATTTCAATTTCCGCGATGATCTGGTTTCGTTTTATCGTCAGATCATCAGTGGATTCCGACAACCAATCCAACGTGCTTTGCAAGTTCCCCTCTTTCAGGATGGCGGCTGAAAAGAAATCTGCAACGGCCTGATCATTGACTCCCGACTTTGTGCTGTCCTCAATCAGCTTGTTCGCTGCTGCGACAACATCACCGCCCAGTTCGTCTTGCGCCATTGCTAATGGAACTGGCAGGATCGGGGCTGGCAGGATCACTGCCAACAGTGCTGCAGCGGCGGAGGCGCGCAGAGACTTCGGCACGGACGTTGCCCGTCTAGGCAAACGTCGAACCACGATTTCTGCAATGAATAGGAACAGCGCAAGAGCGTACAACCACGGGGACAATGACAACAACGTGTTCCCATTTGCTTGAGAGGCAGGTGCGTCCGACCAGAGCGACGTAGGCGACATGCGCTGACCTCCAGTAAGGGTGATAAGTGTTTCAGCATCAATCGAATTTGCGGGATCGACGAATTCCTCGGCTGCAATTGGCGACATGACCGCCATCAAATTCCAGCGTTCCGGCGTGCTGCTCGCTGAGGTTTCCAAGCGGATGGACTGCCCGATTGGTGGAATGGGCATCCTTGCCAGGTAGCGATCAGGACTACGCCGACTAAAAACAACCTCGTCTTGGGATTCAAAAAACCGCGCCCGAGGCTCTACATCGGGCGTTGCGATTACACGTGGCTGTTGACGCACGGCATGAATCACCAGATCCCCACCATCAAACTCAGCGTGATATTGGAAAGGATCACGCGTGTCCGCTGTACTTCTTTGCAGAATCCGCGCCAATGCGTTGCCATAATCGGACCACTTTTGCCATGGCTCGGTACCTTCGCCAAGGGGTTCGGTGGTCAGAGTAGTGACCCGCCCTAGACCATACCGCCAAGTTGCCAACACAGGATGCTTTTCGGCTACCGTTTCCAACAGCACCTCGCTTCCTGTTCGCGGCTTTGACTCAACGTAGCCAGCAAGCTCAGGTAACTGACTTGTATCAACGTCACCCCACCAACCGGGGCCGCCGCGTGCCTGCACGACATGCTGGCCGGGCCGATACGACGGCAGTTTGGTCGTCGAAGGTTGCTTGAGCAGGATTTCTGGCAGATTAAAACGATTGGGCACATTATAAAAACGTCCCTTACCCCAATTCGCAATGTTCACCAAAAACTCACTGTGGTATCCCCCTCCCGCAAGAACCGTGGACACATTGATGCCTTCATTGGACATTCGTCTCATCAACGATTCAAAATCACCCGCTTCGACACCACCATCAGTAAGCACCAGCACGTGTTTGTATCTCGTGTCAACATTTTGCAGACCATAAAACGCCTCTTCCAATGCAGGCAGGATCACCGTTCCGCCACCCGCGTCCATACGATTCAACGCCCGCTGCAACTCAATCGCGTTCGACGCTGGCTGTAAGGGAGCAGCCCAACGCTTAGCACCATAGAATTCCACGA
>DOPG01000256.1:9735-10467 GCA_003513555.1 Rhodopirellula sp.
AGCAGCCCAACGCTTAGCACCAGAGAATTCCACGATCCCGACCTTGTCGTGCGGCAACAGCCTCTTCATCGCCAGCCTCGACACTTCCTTGGCCAGTTGCACACGCACGCCACTCATGGACCCCGATGTATCGATAACAATTACCAACGATGTTGACGGATCCCGCTTCTCTTCCTTCTGCACCAGTTCGATAGGCAACAAGCCTTCAATGGGTCGATCATGCCATCCACCGCCACCAAACGAAGCTCGCCCACCACTCATCACTAAACCGAGTCCATCATCTTGAACCGCCTTTACAAGCTGCTGTTCAGCAACAGAGCTGACCTGTTCGGCAGGTTGATCATCCAATATCACCAAGTCTGTGCGATTAAGTGCGCTTGCCAATTTTCCTGCATCATTGGTTTCCCCTGTCGATACCTCGAAACTGCGACCCAACATGCTGGCCAGTTTCTCAGCAGCATCCGTCTGACGGTCACCGAGGTAGAGCAACTGATGGGGTGGCAGAATTGGCAGCACCACAGCGAGTTCCTGTTCGCTCCCATCACTGGACTGAGCCACGACGACAGCGTCGAGGTACCCGGATTCTTCTGGTTCAAAGCTCAGCGGTACTTCCGTTTCGCCCGCACCCGAGAAACCTGAACGCGCTAATTCGATTTCGCCTGACTTAAGAATCAACGCGCCATTGCCACCTGCCGCAGGTAAAACGAGACGCACGTCAATCCTCGAATCGGA
>DOPG01000117.1 GCA_003513555.1 Rhodopirellula sp.
TCGATACGGTCATTGTTGATAAGACTGGCACCCTCACCCAAGGGCGTCCGAAGCTCACAGATTTGGTGGTCACGGGTGGGCACTCTGAAAATGATGTTCTTACCCTTGTTGCAGCCTTAGAACGAGGCTCAGAGCACCCCCTTGCGGAGGCGATTGTGGAGGGTGCACGAGAGCAAGGCCTGTCGCTTTTTGAAGCAACAAACTTCGAGGCTATCACTGGCAAAGGTGTCAGAGGTCAAGTTGACGGCCATGATGTCGCTCTCGGAAATCCAGCAATGATGGACGAAATCAATGTGGACCATTCGGTTGCTGAACATGCTGCAAATGACCTCAGGGCTTCTGGAAAGACTGCCATGTTCATAGCAGTCGATGGTAGGTTCGCCGGGATCGTGGCAGTCGCTGACCCGATCAAAGAAACCACGGCCGGTGCCATTGACGATCTTCATCGCCTCGGGCTCAGGGTCATCATGGCGACTGGTGACAATCAAAAGACGGCGGAAGCCGTCGCTTTGAAGCTTGGAATAGATGAAGTTCATGCAGGGGTTTTGCCGGAAGACAAGAAAGCCCTGGTGGAAAACTTGAGGCATGAAGGCGCCCAGATTGCCATGGCCGGAGATGGCGTAAACGATGCGCCTGCCCTAGCGGCTGCCGATGTCGGGATTGCGATGGGTACCGGTGCCGACGTTGCCGTCGAAAGCGCTGGCATCACACTATTGGGAGGCGATCTGGTAGGCATTGTCAGAGCCCGCAGGCTCGCAAAAGCAACGGTTCGAAATATCAAACAGAACCTATTTTTTGCGTTTGCCTATAACACTGCAGGTGTTCCTGTCGCGGCTGGCATTCTCTACCCCATTTTCGGGTTGCTTCTTTCGCCAATGATCGCTGCCGCAGCCATGAGCCTGTCGTCAGTATCGGTCATTGCGAATGCGCTTCGATTGCGGCGTGCCGAACTTTGACCCCTGTATGCGAAATTGTCATCAGATTCTTGAGCTTTCCACCAAGCCGCAACTCAAGAAGGACAGGTCCAATCCCGCCTTCATGGTCCAGATTGCCATTGTGCGGCACAATAGCTCTAAGTATCTGTGGTGCAGGAAAGCCGGATTGCCTTCATTTCATTCAGTTGCGCTGTGGCAGCAGACTTGTCGTTCCCACCGACCCGGCATTCACGAGTTGTCGCTCAAGATACATAGGGACATACTCTCCACGCCGCCACAATCGACCAAGATCATCGTAAAAGCGGCTGAGAAAATGGCCCGACTGTCCGGTTGATGCTATGTATACCGAACTGTTTGGATCAGAAAGGTCATAGACCCCACGGAAAGTCGATCCAAAATCAGCCTGGAACGGGTCCTCGGATGCACCCGCAGAAAATCCAAGGAAAAGAGTGGTGTCGCCGCCTGAGAACGGAAGTCGAATGTTTGACATGAAACTGAAACCTCGAGACCAACTCAGGATAGGATGATCAAGTGCGGTTTGATGGGCATCTCCCCACCTCAAAGTACTCAAATCGCCACGCCCAAATGTTTCTTCGAGCCATAACAGTGAATCGTCGAGCGCGAGGCTAGCGATCTGATCACAGGTCTCGATTTCTTCCGATTGAACTACGTCGCACCAGATTGAGGCACCATCGACATCGCGGAACACGCGCTCGAGAAAAAGTGTCTGAATGACAGGCAATCCCTCAGCCATTTTGCTCAACTCGTCGTTTATCAACCGTTGCTGGAGGGCGCGCATCCAAGCGGTATAGATCAGGGGTTCCGCCATGTGCTCGTTCATGTCGCCGTTCCAATCTGCCAGCATTTGCAGAGCTTCGGCACGCCGTCGGGCAAGAGTTCCTTGGGGCGCGGGTGGTTCTGAAAACCACAAGTTCTTGGCGATGAGTGGCAACAGGCCCCTTGCGGCCGGACTGATAGTGTCTTTCTGATACTCAACGAAACCGTCCCGGGTGTGGACGTCGCGCGCCTCAAGCAGCCTCGTAAGGCGACCTAACCTAAAGCTTCGTCCGTCTGCCCAAACAAATTCGGGAGAGGGCGCTTGATTGTCTATGTCGCGATCAATTTGTGTCTGGGAGTTTGGATCGGATAACTCGGCGTCCTCCGAGGTGTCACCTGGGCCAGTCTCAAGCCAGCGGCTTTCCGACAGCCATCCAGGTGCTGGCATAGACCCCGCAAACGCATTTCGAGGATCTCGAATTGGTTGGACGCCAACAAACTGACTTGCGAGATTTTCCTCGTCTGCAATGATCATCTTCATAGCGGGTGCGATGAAGGATCGCATTGCCAAGAACCCTTGATCTGTACTCTTTGCAGTCATCAAACCCATGAGCGCACTTATGGAAGTGTCATTTGTGGACAGGCCGGTCCATGCCAGAGAGGCAATGTGCCCTTCTGGAATGACCGACGATAAACCGAACAAGTCAGATTGAACGATCGGACCGTTTTCGCTTCGCTCCAAGCGAATAGTCACGGGCGCTTCGCCCCGAATGCGTATAACGGAGGGGCGCGAAACGATTGGCCGGGGTCCCGCCGGTGTCAGTACCTCACGAGAGCCTGTGTCGAGTAGCTTCTCAATAAAAAGATCCTGGTCGTCGATGTTCGATGTGGTTCCAGACCATGCCAGACTGCTGTTACGACCTGACAGTATGACCGGCAACCCAGGTATTGTCGCACCGATGACGCCACCGACTTGAAGCTCCAACCCAGCGAGGTACCAGAGCGAAGGTATGGCCAGCTGAGTGTCGAAAATACCGGCAACTACCGCGTTGCCTGAAACGGTTCGGTTGCGGGTGGCAGCCCAGGCAAGCATCGACGAATTGAGATTGGGACTTCTAAGAGGCGACAATCTGCTCAGTTCAGCGGGTTCAAATCGAATGGCGCCGAGACGAGCATTCGGAAACTGGTCAAAGTACCTTGGTATGTTGCGATCATCATTGGCAAATGACGCCGGGAGAAGATCAGAAACGCGTGCGGGGGGAATGAGCATAGAGAGGCGAGCCCTCAAAACCTCTTCTTGGAATTGACCCGAGCTCTGTAACGCAAAAAGCTTGAGAATTGCGATGCTGTCCTCTGGTCTCCATGGCGCGATGGAGCTTTCAAACAGAAAGAATTCTGGTGCACCTCGCCCCAACGCACCTTTGTTGATTTCCTCAATCCACGCATTCACCCCTTCCGCATAGGCGTTGAGAGCTTCACGCGTTTTGTCGTCCTGGGCGGAAAGCGAAGAACGAGCGGCCTCGGCCAGATCAAGTCTGCGCATGAAATCGTCATAGGCCAAAGTGCTTCGTCCGAAGAGTTCAGATAGGCGTCCTTGGGCAATTCTTCTTAGAAGGGTCATTTGCCACAGCCTGTCTTGCGCGTGAGCGACTCCAAGCCCAAAAAAGACATCGGGGTCGTTCGTTCCAAAAATGTGTGGAACTGCGTAAGCGTCTCTCACGATATCGACCGGTGCCGATAGACCCTCAACATTGAAACTTGCCGTGTAGTCTGGAATTGATCGAGTCATCAGCCAAATCGCCAACGCGGTCGCAACTATTGTTATGATTGCTGCGGCGATGAACCCTCTAAGCAAAAGTCGGAATAGACGTCTCATCCGTACCATGCCCGCTGACGGTAGCTTCGCAGAACATTCGTCCTTTCAGTAAAGCGCGTACCGAAAAAGGTCGACTTCCAGTTCTTTTTATACGCGAGGTCACAGCTCCGTCTTGAAGATCGGGCGTCGGCTGGCGAGTTCAATATGGCGATTACTTCCGGTTTCGGTCTTTCCATCGCTTGCAGATCCAAAAGACACAAAACAGAGCCAAAATCACAGCGAATACAAAAGCCGCCCATGTGATGCCAATAGTGAATATGGTTGTCGTCCCGTCGCTGTCACCTTGCATC
>DOPG01000453.1 GCA_003513555.1 Rhodopirellula sp.
CAACAGAAATTTCCGGGAGCTGGTCGTTTTGAACTAAATCAATCGTTGTGAGATATGCCATCAGATGAACAGCCTTGGTTTGCAAGTGAGCGTTCCGCCAGCAAAACCATACTTGACCTGTCTCGCCGCTCTGCGGACAGACTTCTCGAAAAGCTGATTATTCATTTGAGCTGCACCGACATTACTGAACGGTTGACCACTCATCATTTGCAAGCGGTACAAAGCGCCATGAGTGATCGCTTCTCTGTTCTCACGCCCAATAGTGTCGGGTATCGATGTGCTAGTAGCCGTGGGCTTGAGGCTGTAAACAACCTTGAAAGTTTCTGCGGAGTCTGGGATCGGCGCTAGATAAATGTCGGTATTGTCTCGCTGAGAGTAGTAGTGGGGAGTACCGCGTTCTGTCTCATCGCCTAAACGCATTTCCAGCTCTGTGTAACTCACAGGCTTCAATGGTTTTTTGTCGTTGTAGATATCAATGATGTGATTCAGCTCAGTGCCCGTAGGCAACGTAACTGCGTACTCATTCACCCCAGCAATAATGATCAAGCTTTCGGGCTCGATCATGTAAACATCCGTTCTCGAGCAGAAGTCGATTGCGCTGTCTCGGACAGATCGCTCGATCAAGAAGTCAGGACACCCCTGAACCTCGGGTTTGATGAACATATTGAAGTCGCTGAATTTCATTACATACGACCTACATTCATGTCAGGTGTTTTGGGCGTTGGCGCTGTAGCCGCATCAGCCTGCGTCTTGATCCCCAGAGCATTTGAGAAGGATTGATAGTGCATAGCCGCTCTCTGGGCGTTACCCGCGTATTCACTGTCTTTTTGGTATGCCCGGTACAGAATGTAATCCAGCAGACAGTTCGCATAGATATCATCGATGCCAATGACTTGCGTATCAGTCGCAAAGTTACTGATCGATATATCGGAAGGAACTGAACTGTAAACAATCTCTAAGCTGTGAGTGCCGCTGGCACCCTTGGGGAAGATGTAAAAATTTTTCGGGTCAGCAGGATCGTAAATGAAATGCTGTATGCCCTCACTACTTGCAGCAGTCTCATGCCAGTTTGGCAGCGTTTCATCCAATATCTTACGATCAACCTGCGTGATCGATCTGCCGCTGGTATTTCTGACAACATCTACAAGCCGTAACGCGGCTGATGGCAGCGATTGCTTGCTGCCGGTAGCGCAGGCAAAAGTCGCGTTGACCATGCTTGCATCCGGTCTGTGCAAAACCACCTCTTTTTGCGCGTCATTAAAGAACTTGAGCAACTCAACAAGAGGGAAGCGAACGCTAGTCGCATCTTGCAGAATGATCGTAGCTCTATCGATCACATCGACTACTTTAGCCGTTGGCATCCTCTTCCTCCCACTCGATCACCTCGAGATCAGGATTACCTGCGAACACATCCATATAGCTGAATATGTTGCCAGTAATGACGTTTCTTACTGTTTTAGGTCTTCGCCTCTTGGGCTTGGGAGTCGGATTGTCCCGCTGCTTTTCAAGCCGCTGTATTTGATCCTCAAGATCGGACAGCTTCAGCCGCCTATCCAGTTTGGTATCAAACTCGCTTAAAGCGCGTTCGTACAATTCGTCTTTAGTCGTTGCTGCGTCCATTTAAAACCTCAAAAAGGGAGGGGCTGCAAACGCAGTCCCCTCCAACCCCCCAAAGGGTTATTAGGTCCATTTAGTGGTGTACAGGGCATCAGGCACTACAACCTTTTGACCATATACTTTCAGACCTCTGACCTGATCGCCGAAGGTACTTTCCATGCGTACCGTTTCCGTATTGGTAAACTGAGACGCGAAAGAAATAGCTTTCGGATGACCTGCCAGACAGTTGGTTGCACCACTGGTAGAGCCAGAGCTATCGACCAACAGCATGTTGGATTGATAAATCGTAAAACGATCCACAACGCCAACCTCCCCATTTCTCAAAGGAGAAACAGAATCGCCGGTCAGATAAGCCTGACGCAGCTCGCTCTTCTTGAGGATCGAAATAAACTCTGGAGACATGATGAAGAATCGCCCTTCCTCTGGAATGTTCGCTTCATCAAGCGTTTTTGCTGCAAGCAGAATCCTGTCAAGGATGTTGGATGCGGTGATCGTAGTAGTGCTGGATTCAACCGTAGTTGCACCCGCAGATACGTTAGCAAACACATCAGTCTCAACAGCAACTCGCATGCCTTCCGCGGCGTCTGCTGACGCAGCTTCTAGCATGTTGATGTCAGCCTGTGCCGCCAATACGTCATCAATTTTAAAGCTATAGTATTTCGCTTTATCGATTAGAAGCTCGACCTTTGATGTCGTTAGCTCTTGAGTCGTAATTGATCCCGCATAGTCGTTGATCGTTACGGCGGGTACGGTACGAATCGTAACCTTATCGCCTTGACCGCTGATCTCGCCTTCGTAATCTGTATTGCTTACGGCAGGGAGAACAGATGCTTTGTAGAACTTAGCCTGGAGGAGTTTTGAAAACACCTCTGGGATGAAGTTCACCTCGGACGTAGTGCCCGTACTGAAAAATGAAAAAGCCATTTACCTTTCCTCACAAGAGTAAAAAATTAACGGCGAATAGAGCCCTCCGCTTGTGCTTTCATTATTTCATTTTGATGCTTCTCAAATTCATCAAGAGGCATGTCCATAATTTCTTGCACAGTCCAAGTTTTCTTTTCGCCAGCTACATTAGCTTTTCGCGCTTTGGGCATTTTTGGCTGTGCAGCCTCCTTTGCTCGCGCTAAAGCTTTCTCTTGCGGCGTTGGAAGCTGGACTCCCATGCTTGCCTTGAACTCATTCAATACAGCAATCACATCGTTAGAGCTGCCTTGCTCGACCCACATATGGACATCTGGTCCTTGTTCATCAAGCCACAACGCCCAATCGGACGTTTGCGTCACCTCCGCATAATCGGGGTGCGCTTCAGCAATTCGAGAAAAATGAGCATCCGCTGCCTTCCTCTCGTTCTCTTGCGATAGTGCCTGCTGCTGTTGATCAGCCAACGCAGCCTGTTCGTCTAACCTCGCCCTCACAGAATCAAGCTCATCAAGTAAAGGTCCAGCTACGTCAGGATAATCCTCACGCACTTGCTGCAACTTCTCATTGTCTCGCTTGCTATCTGCAAGTTGACCTTTTAACTCAGTCACCGACTCGATCAGGGAACTTACTTGTTTCCTCAGATCGGCAGCTTCTTGAGTCGCCTTGGTCATTTTCGCCTGAGCGCCTTTCATCGCCTTTTCAGCTTTTGCTATTCGCTGATCAGCTTCAGAGTCTACTTCGCCGCTTTCTGACTCTTCTTCTGGAACCGCTTCTGCTACTAATTCAGCCGTGTCCTCTGGTTCAAAGGGGGCTTCTTGGGCAGGCGCTTCCTCGAGTTCCTGAGTATCCGATGCCTCGGGTTCAGGTTCTGGATTCATCATCTGCGCCATCATTTCTTTAGCTTCGGCTTCTAAACGCTCCGGGTCATTTCTTCCCATTTTTTTGTACGAGTCCTTTTCGGATTTTCGTTAGTCAACAGCAGATATCCGACCTTGGGTCCGCTGCTTGTCTAAGACGGTTTTCGCCGTCTCTTCCAGTTCCAGCAGGAAACGTAATTCACTTACGCGCCCCTGCTCGAATCTAAAATTTGTTTCATCTGCTTGCTCAAGCCGTGTACACGCATCTTCCAATCTACATTGGAATAGGTTGCTCACCTCTTGCCATTGGTCCTGATGCCTCAGCCATAGGACCGCCTGCGCTTGCTTGGGCGAGAGCTTGATTTTGGAGAGCTTGTTGTTCAGCTCGAATCACCTCTTCAGACTTAATAATTTCATCAGGATCGATTTCCATGCTCTTTGCGATGTCACGCAAGAGCTGAGGTCGATCAACGAGTGCCAAGTCCATGGGGTTCGATACCAGAGATAAGAATTGAAGGAGTCTCTGGCTTTGCACTTCCTTTTGTACAAGAGCAGTGCTGGCTCTTGGGACAACCTTGAGGTCGCCTTTTGCTTTTTCGTTTGTTCCAAATTCCATATTGAAATGGAACAGCGCCTCAATCATAGGCTCGAGGAGAAAATCGTCAATGTTTTTTATTGTCGATTTCAGAGCGATGTTGGCAGCTCCCATTAACATGCTCATTCCTGTGGCAGTCTTATTCAGGCTTCGAGATTGTTCGCCATGGGTATAGCTGGGCAAGCTGGTTGTTTCATCGGCAAAACGCCTGAACAACTCAACGATCTGATTCAGTCCATTCGCATTGGCAATAGGCTGATACCACCTCACAGCAGGCATCGATCCGTCACCACCCTCCCTTAGCCATACTCGCCAAGGATGAATATCTGTTGGGTCTTCCCCGGCTGCTAACAAATCTGTATTGACCTCAACCATCGGTCCACTAGACAACGCCAAGTTATCAAGCCAAATCCGGGTAGCCGCGTTCATCGTGACCTGAGAATCGCGCATCATTCGAGGCACGCCTGTACCCCA
>DOPG01000297.1 GCA_003513555.1 Rhodopirellula sp.
CAACATGGCCGCACCCAAACCCGGCCCCAACTTTTGGACGCGGTTGCATTTCCCCCCCCCCCCCAAGCGGCTATCAAAGCCGATGGCGTGAAACTGCGCGTAACTTTGCACAGCCAATACCATGCCAATGAAAGTGCCCGTGAGTGCAACCACAGGCAAACTCAAGGCACCGACCTGATAGAAATTCACCAGTACCGTGCCTCGGCATGGGAAACGGGTGAAGAGCCATTTCAGCATTTTCCAACTGAACAACGTCATGTCGCCAATGGTGGTAATGCCATCAACCACTGCCGATCCCCACTGATTAACCCAGCGCACAAAGGCAGACTCAGGTTTTTGAGTCGAGTAAAGGGAATTGGCAGAATCAGACACTCGTCCTACGTCCCAGTCATACGCTGAATCAACAATCAGACACGTCTGTTTGTATCGGTCAGCTTGACCTTAAGGATTAGTAAAAGTGAACGCCCAGATGCTAAATGATCGCTAGCAAAGCAGGACCATGATGACGCGAAGCACGGGGTTACTCGTGCGAAAATCTCGTTCCAGATTTTGCTCAACGAGAATTTCCTGGGGCCGGGATTAAGTAATCGCAGGCAAAGCGCATTGAGGTTTTATCCGCGTTCTAGGTGCCGAACGACCTCGGATACCTTGGAGAGCCATCATTAGCAGCAGAGCCGTCATTGGCAATCGGGCAGCATCCTCCTTAGGCAAATTGCAAACGAGGATCGTCCAAGCCGAGCCGCTTCATCTTTTTGTAGAGGGTCGTACGGTTGATATCCAATGCATCCGCCGTTGCGGCACGATTCCAATTATGGATTCGCAAAGCCTGCAGGATAATTTCACGCTCCGGACCCTCGAGGGCTTCGCGAAGTGTCTTTCCATTGATCTCATTGGGAAGCGTTTGCGTAGGAAGGGCATTCGCTACCATGGCGCCGAAGTCCGAGGCACAGCGTCCGCTGATTTCAGGCGGTAAATCCTCAACCGTTAAACCTGCATCACGTGACAGCAGAACCGCTCGTTCAACAACATTTTCCAGTTGCCGAACATTGCCTGGCCACGAGTAACCTTGCAACGCTGACATCGCGGTCGGGTCAAAGCCATCAATTTGTCGACCGCAAGTCTCGGATGCCTCACGAAGAAAATGCTCGACCAGCAGTGGAATGTCGCCTACCCGCTCCCGTAGCGGAGGTAAAACGATATTGACCACATTGACGCGATAAAAAAGGTCCTGACGAAAGTCGCCGTCCGCGACTGATTTTGCCAAATCTTCGTTGGTGGCGAGGATCACCCTGGTATTGACCGATTCCGTAACGGTACCGCCTAACGGCTCAAATTGAAATTCCTGTAGAACACGCAACAGTTTCACCTGCATGGCAGGGGTCGCGGTGGCGATTTCATCGAGAAAAAGTGTTCCGCCATCTGCGAGTTTGAACTTGCCCGCTTTGTCTTGATGGGCGCCAGTAAAAGCTCCGGAAACATGCCCAAACAACTCGCTCTCCAACAGAGTATCAGGCAGAGCCCCGCAAGCGACCTCAACGAACGGTCCACCCCGGCGGGCACTTCGGGCATGAATCGCTTTGGCAATCATGCTTTTTCCAGTGCCATTTTCTCCAGTGATCAGCACCGAAGCCTTAGCATCCGCGACACTGTCGACGACATCGAAGATTTTCAACATGCGGTAATCATGACTGAGAACATTCTCCAGCCCACTGCGACGGTCCAACTGCTCTCGAAGCGCCGCATTTTCTTTGGCGATTTCACTTTGTTTCACGGCACGTTGGATCGCGAGAGTCAACTCCTCGTCAATCAGCGGCTTTGTTAGCAGGTCAAATGCTCCGGCTCTCACAGCCTGCACGGCAGTCTCAGCCGTGGCATATCCCGTGACAACCAGCACGGAGGAATCAGGAAAATTCTGGCGGGTGTAGGCAATCAGTTCAAAACCATCTTCGCCTTCCAAACGAAGATCTGTAATCACCAGATCAAATGTCTCCTGCTGTAATGCGGCCTTTGCTTGGCCGAGAGTGACAGCTGTTTTCACCTCATGAGACATCTCCCGCAACCATTGAGCCATGGACTCAACCAGATGTAGATCATCGTCAACTAATAGGATCGAAGCTGAATCAGGCATGTCAGAATTGTTCAAGGATTGGCAAATAGGAGCGGATGACTGCCCATAAAATTCAGCAGCCCGCGCGAGCTTTGGTCCGCCACGAAATGCAACGGTCACCAGCTTCGCCTACGAATGTCTAGGTCACGAAATCACAAGGGTCAACAAATCCCTTGCATTCCGGACTGCCCAGCGGACCAGCCCCCCCCCTAAAATGACAGATCCCTCACCCCCACCAGAAGACACAAACACCTTACTGCAAAGGATTTAGCGATCTAGGGTCACTTGTAAAACCCGCTGGGATCTGACACACTCCGGGGCAATGGGCAGCCTAAATTGCGTCAAAACGAGTAGCCTGACGCGCGGGCATCATGCTTTGCACATGGGGTACCTACGAGAATGATTCACTTCTTCGATTTGGACATCAATCCAGCGTAAAAATTCGCGATTACTTGTCGGCCAACACGCTGTCTCGTGAATTGAATGCCGCCTGCGATGGGCAAAGTTGCACCTTCACAGACGTGTGTAACGACAAGGACGTGGTTTGTGAACTCTTGAAGGTATCTCGCGTTTAAATACACGTGGCGAGGCAATGTTGAGATTCAAATAACCCACGAGCAAAGCGAGGGCTAGTGAGCCGTGTCTTGGAATGTACTGATTGTCGATGACCATGAAGTTGCCCGCGTGGGCTTAAGTTGGATTCTTAGCAAGCACCCATTTCAAGTTACAGGTTCGGTACCGACCGCCGCCGAGGCTTTAAAGTGCCTCGATGAAAACTCTGTTGATCTGGTCTTATTGGACATTCGACTTTCCGATGGCAGTGGGCTGAAATTACTGGAGCAGATTCGCAAATCGCATCCAGCAGTACCCGTTGTTGTCTTCAGCGCATATGAGAATCCGACCTACATTGCCCGAGCCGCAGCACTGGGTGCTGCGGATTATCTGCTGAAGAATATTCCCTCCAAAACACTGTTGGACACCCTACAGCACATCGCGATGGGTAATACTGCTGATGATCAAAGCCTCTTGTGCCTCATTCAAAAAACCATGCAGGAAACCGTCGACGTACGGATTTTGCCGTCTGATTTTCCGTTAACTGCGAGGGAGGCACAGGTGCTGCGTCACATCGCACTTGGGTTAAGCAACAAAGAGATTGCCAAGTCCCTCTGCATCAGTATTGAAACGGTCAAAGAGCATGTTCAGCATGTGCTGCGAAAAATCAATGCAGCCGACCGTACAGATGCAGCGGTCAGAGCAATCAAGTCTGGGATTATGGCCTGAGGACTGCTTGACCATCGGACAGGCTCGAGAATCAACGTCGCAAGCCAGCTGCTGCAACGAGCATCTCACGTCAAGCCCCATCGAATTCTTACTCAAGCATTTGGTTCTAGCACCTCGCATCCAACCCACGGTTGAAGCACTTTGGGTACGCTGATGCGACCATCGGCGAGCTGATGGTTTTCAAGGATAGCAATCATGGCTCGCCCTGTCGCAACTGCGGTCCCATTCAAGGTATGGACAAATTCCGTTCCTTTCTGCCCAGTTTTCTTGGACCTGACTCCTAAGCGTCTGGCCTGGTAATCCGTGCAGTTACTCGTGCTCGTGACTTCCCCCCAAGCGCCTCCGTCACCACGACCTGGCATCCACGCTTCGAGATCAAATTTTCGGTAAGCCGGCCCACCGAGATCACCCGTGGCGGTATCGATCACGCGATAAGGAACTTCCAAAGCATCAAAAATTTCACACTCATAATCACGCATTTTCAAATGCATCTCGTCACTAGACTCTGCCGACGCGAATGCAAACATCTCAACCTTGGTGAACTGATGAACGCGGTACAACCCCTTCGTGGCTCGTCCAGCAGCGCCGGCTTCTGTTCGGAAACAATGGCTCAATCCGCAAAGCAGGATAGGCAATTGATCCGCATCAAGAGTCTGTCCAGCAAGCATGCCTCCGAGAGTGATCTCCGCCGTACCGACCAAATTCAGTTCCGAATCTTCCACGCTGTAGATTTGGGTCTCTGGACCACGTGGGGTAAAACCAATCCCCTTCAGAATGGAAGTCAGTGCCAGATCAGGAGTTGTGATGGGTGTGAATCCCTGATCGGCCAAAAAGCTGATGGCGTAATGCTGCAACGCCAAGTCAAGTCGCACGGCGGCATTTTTCAAATAGTAGAATCCTGCCCCCGCGCCTCTGGCCCCCGCCTCAAAATCAAACAGATCATGCTTCGTACCCAATTCAACATGATCAAGCGCATCGAAGTCAAAAACTGGCTGAGGTGTTTTTCCGAACGAAATCTCCTTCGCATCATCTTCGCCACCGGTGGGCACATCGGGATGCGTCATGTTCGGTATCGCAGACTGCAGATCGATGATCGTGGCATCAAGTTGGTCCCTTTCCCGCTGCACAGCCTCCTTTTCCAGCCTCAGTTGCCGCCCTTTCTCGATCAAGTCATTGCGTTGATCAGCATTCTCCGCCTTGGGGATTTGCTTGCTGGTTTCGTTAGCTTGGCGGTTGAGCTCTTCGGCAAGCTTAAGTTTTTCCAACCGCTCACTTTCCAACGAAACAATCTGGTCGATGTCACATGAGACACCACGTCGCTGGCAATTTTCGCGGACCTGATCCGCGTTTTGGATGATAAATTTTCGATCAAGCATAGATCACTTCGTGAGTTAGTTGAGTTTACCGATTTCGTCCCACAGCATGGCTGAGGCACGAATGCCTCGATGGTAGTCTGCTACCCGGAACTTCTCATTTGGACTATGGGCGTTGTCGTCGGACAATCCCCATCCGAGTAACAGACAATCACATCCGAGCACTTCTTGGAAGCGGGTGACAATAGGAATTGAGCCTCCTTCGCGGATCAGCACAGGCAAAACACCAAACGCTGACTTGATGGCAGCATTGGCTGCATGAACAAAACGGCTGTCAGTTGCCGCCAACATTCCCGGAGCTCCATGATCTGCCTCCAAGTTCCACTTCACGCCAGCAGGACAATGATTCTCCAGATGCTGTTCAACGGCGGCAGTCACTTCGC
>DOPG01000204.1 GCA_003513555.1 Rhodopirellula sp.
AAGTGAGTTGTGAGTTCAAGTGAGTGTGGCTTTCTGACGACTCGTGATTGCGAGGAGCACACTCAGGCCTCGTTTGGTAGGGGCCGCGAAGGTATTGAGTGTCCGACGACGCGTTTTCGCGCTGCTTGGTGGCACGGGGGAGAGTTCTATCGTCCAGTGGGTATGGCCAGCCTTCCATGCAACATTCTCTGGGAAAATAGAGCGATTGGGGCATTTGAGCTTCCGGGGTGGGCGATTCGGTTGAGATGCTTAGAATTGAGTGCTGTTGAGGTGTTGTGCCAAATTGAGTTTATGGTGCATCTCTGAAATCTGTTTACGAATCTTGTCACGTAACATTGGATGCGCAACGCATGTCCTCGGATTCTCCATCACCGGCTGACCGCCCTGACCCCAATGAGGGTAACCCTGCACTCAGGGCACGTGTTCCAGATCATGTTGCTGATGGCTGCTTCAGTACCGGAGCGATCGTGATGACCGGTCCGAGCGAGTATGTGGTGGACTTTCTGCAGACAATTGGCAGACCGCACCGTGTCGCTCGCCGAGTTATCGTGCCGCACCCTGTGATGCCCCAGTTCATTGATGCACTCAATACCAATTTGGACCTCTACAAATCCCGGTTCGGAGAACCAGTGGCGCCGCCGCAAAATCAAAGCCAAGCTCGCCGCCCTACACCTCAGGAGATCTATGACGATCTAAAGTTGCCCGATGAGGTGCTTAGTGGCGTGTATGCCAATGGTGTGATGATCGGGCACGGCGCCAGTGAATTCGGGCTTGATTTCCTCACCAGTTTTTTCCCGCAGTCGGCGGTGAGTGCTCGAGTGTTTGTTTCCGCTGGCCAGGTACCTCGTTTATTGGAATCGCTCAAGAGTGCGGTTCGGCAGTTGGAGCAGAGGCAACAGTCGACTGCGACTGCCAGCGTTGAGCCTGTGCCTGATCCAACGGCGAAGATCGAGCCAATGGCTGGTCCTAATGCGACCGGTGATCTTCGACCCCCCGACGATTCTGAGCCTCCCACCCCCCCTAATGCTCAAGAAGATGAACCAGAAGAGCCAGAGGGGCCGGTGCAGTGATTCACATTTTGATTGATTGATGCCTACTGAAGGGTGATGTCGCTGATGAGTGAACCAAGTAAAGCTTCGCTGATGCATGGCTTGCCGACCGCCGTCCTGCCCACCAGCGAGTCATTGATTCTGGCAAGTGGCTCGCCTAGACGGGCTGAGTTGCTGACGGCTGCTGGTTATGACTTCACGGTGATGGTAGCCGGTGAAGATGCGGAATGTGGGATGTGCAGTCGTGAGACAGCACCCCAAATGGTGGCCCGCTACGCCTATCGTAAGGCGGCTGATGTGGTTTCTCGGATCGATACTGGCTTCGTCTTGGCGGCGGATACAGTCGCCTCGTGTGTCGGGCAAATTCTCGGCAAGCCGCGCAATCAAGAGCACGCTGAGGAAATTTTACGTCTGCTCAGTGGCCGTCGACATGATGTTTACACTGGGGTTTGCCTCTGGTCTGCCGAGCAAAATCGTCGCTTGGTTGATGTCGTCCGTACCCAACTCGAAATGTTGCCACTCAGCGAAGACATGCTTGAAGAGTACCTCGAGTCCATGAAATGGGAGGGAAAGGCAGGGGCTTTTGGGTATCAGGATGGTCATGAATGGTTGGCTGTGAGGAAGGGGAGCGAGAGTAACGTTGTTGGATTACCAATGGAACGATTGGCGGAATTACTGGAAAATTTCAACTCAACAGCCGAAACCGTTAATACAGGAAGTATTCGTTCACCCGACAGCTTTTCGTCTTAATGCGAAGTCTTAGGCGGGTTTGCCTTATTAAGCAACGGTAGAGCAAAATGGTCAGTTTCGAGCGTCGAGGTCTTGCGTTGATCTTGCTTGCATTCGGAATCGTATTGCCAGCATTCTCGCAGAAAGCCTCGGCCCAAAATTGGGCCGAGAAGATGTTCAAAGTGAAGAGCCACGACTTTAGAAGCGTAGGACGCGGTACCAAGAGCGTCTTCCACTTCGATTTCAACAATCTTTACGAAGAAAATGTGCACATTGCAGCTGTACGAACGAGCTGCGGTTGTACGACACCTACCGTCAGCCAGAAAACGCTCAAGACTCACGAAACGGCGTCCGTGAAAGCAACATTCAACACGAATAGCTTTGTCGGTCAGAAGTCAGCCACGATTACCGTTGTTTTTGATCGCCCCGCGTACGCGGAAGTGCAACTCAAAGTCAGCGGCTACATCCGGACGGATATTACTTTTGATCCGCCGGAGATCAATTACGGTGAGCTTGCGGCGGGGACCACTCGTGAGCAGACGGTCATGATCACTCATCGCGGCAGCAGCGATTGGCAAATCACTGATGTAAGAAGTCATTGTCGCCACCTTGAGGTTCGGCTTGATCCACCGCAGCGGTCACAGGGCCAAGTTCAGTACCGCATGTCGGTCAAGCTGGATGAATCGATGGAGGAAGGTGATATCCGGGAACGTTTGACCTTGATCAGTAACGACTCGCAGTTTCCAACGACCGAAATGGCCATCGCTGGACGGGTGCGCCCTTCCGTGAGTGTCTCGCCAGCATCGGTGAGCTTGGGAAGTACGGCCCCGAGTAGTGAGATATCGCGCAGGCTGGTCGTACGTGGTGACGAGCCCTTTGAAATCATGGATGTACAGTGTGCAGATCAGCGTTTCCAGTTCAAGGTTCCCACGGGACGCAAGAAAGTCCATCTGATGTCCGTCGATTTCAAGGGAGATGGAAGTGATGATCGAATCTCACAGCAAATTCGCATCGTTACCAGCCTGCCTGGAGAAAAATCTGCGTCTTGCATCGTCACTGGGACGGTCTCGGGCAGGGCGAATTAGCTACCCACCGCCTGTCCATGGGTGTGGTTTGAGAAACAGCGGATCAAAAGTTGGTCCAACCGAGATCTTCTTTGAGGGCGGAGTGTGGCAGCAAAAGAGGTTGTTCGGTCTAACCATTCCGTGGGCTGCAGATTCTCTGTACTTCTTGTGGAACTAACTGTCGGTCTTGCACCTGGAGTTCTCTCGCCCCGAGCGTTTTCAACTGCGGCCTGCAGACTGAATGGGGTCGTCATGAGTTGTCACATGCGCTAAACTCTGGTCACCCTCTGGGGCATTCGCCAAGTATCTTGAGCTGCTCATGCTTTGATCGTGTTGTGCGAGTGTTGAACGCGTCTAAAAACCACGGTGATTCTGCGTCATGAGTGTCAACCCGATCGATTTGTCATGCTACGGTCTGAACGTGGAAGACATCATCCATAACGCAACGCCGGCGCGGCTGTATGAGTTTGCGATTGTGGATCATCACGCAGTGATTTCGGCTTCTGGCGCTTTGGCAACCCGAAGCGGTGACAAGACAGGTCGGAGCCCCAAAGACAAACGCATCGTTGATGACCCTGCCTCTTCAGATCATATCTGGTGGGGCGACGTCAACATGCGGATGACGGAGCGGTCCTTCTTGATCAACCGACAGCGTGCCTTGGACTACCTGAACACTCGGGCGCGAATTTTTGTTTTTGATGGGTATGCCGGATGGGATCCTAGTTACCAGATCAAGGTGCGCGTCATCGCCGAAAGTGCCTACCATGCCCTCTTCATGCACAACATGTTGATTCGACCAACAGAGGAGCAACTGAACGATTTCGGCCAACCGGATGTTGTTATTTTCAATGCAGGCTCGTTCCCGGCGAATCCATATACAGCCCAAATGACCAGCACGACGAGCATTGATTTGTCGATTGAAAACGGGGAACTCGTCATTCTGGGTACCCAGTATGCTGGCGAAATGAAGAAGGGTGTGTTCACCGTCATGAACTATCTGATGCCAAAACAGGATGTGCTCAGCATGCATTGCAGTGCCAATACATCGACTGATGGTGATGTGTCGCTGTTCTTCGGGCTATCCGGCACAGGCAAAACAACTTTGTCCGCGGATCCTCGGCGGCAGTTGATTGGCGATGACGAGCATTGCTGGACTGACGATGGGGTATTTAATATCGAAGGTGGTTGCTACGCCAAGGTGATCAACCTGAGCAAGGAGAGTGAGCCAGAAATCTTCGAAGCCATTCGGTATGGTGCCGTGCTTGAAAACGTGGTTTTTGACGAGGCCACGCACGAAGTCAATTACGATGACGCCTCAATCACTGAAAATACGCGAGTGGCTTATCCGATTGAGTTCATCGATAATGCCAAAATTCCCTGTGTTGGGCCCCAGCCAAAAAACATCATCTTTTTAACTTGTGATGCGTTTGGTGTCTTGCCTCCGGTTTCCAGGCTGACTCCCGAGCAGGCAATGTATCATTTCATCAGCGGTTACACCGCCAAGGTCGCTGGGACCGAAATGAATGTCACGGAGCCCACTGCCACGTTTAGTGCCTGTTTCGGTGCAGCGTTTCTGGTGTGGCACCCGGCAAAATATGCCGAGTTGTTGGCAGACCGAATTCGCAAGCAGGGGAGCCAGGTTTGGCTCGTCAACACTGGCTGGACAGGGGGAGGCTATGGGGCCGGTTCCCGCATGAGTTTGAAGCATACGCGTGCGATCATCGATGCCATTCATGACGGATCATTGGCAACTCGCAAGGGCCGAACCGATCAACTGTTTGGTTTTGACGTGCCCGTGGAGTGCAATGGAGTGCCCTCAGAAATTCTGTGGCCCAGTGATGTTTGGGGAGATCCTGAAGCGTACGAGAGCAGTGCGCGACGTCTCGCTGATTTGTTTCAGCAGAACTTTCTCAAGTTTGAAGCTGGTGCCAGCGAAGCCATTCGAGCAGCAGGTCCCTCGCTGAATCGGAAAGGCTAAACGGTTTGCTCTGTCGGGGCAGGTGTTAACGGGCAGGTGGTACCTTTGCTGATGTTGATTGGTGAAAAAACTTGTGTGCCGTTTTTTCTATTACAAAGGTAAGCACGGTTGCTAACATTATTGAGATGAGCACGGCGATTGTGATCAACAGGTCGATCTGCACGTACGTCTGCAGGTAATTGAGCATGGTGTAGCCGCAAGGCCCGTGAATCAAGTAGAGCGCGTAGGAGATTGTGCCTAGGGAGATGAGTAGTCGATTTTCTAGTAGGTTCAGTTTGCGTTCGCAAGCGGCCCAGAAAACAAAGAAAATGGCAGTCGCTGCTAAAGGGTTATATGCCGGGCGAATGAACAGGAACACGCAGGAAAGGCCGATGGCTGTGAAACCAAGTTTCTTATTCGCCTGTGGGTGCTGTAGGTGCCTGACCCAGATTCCCAATGCAAAATAGTTGAGGAAAACAAAGAGTGGGAACACGGACTTGATTCGCCAGATGCCCGGGATCCAATCCCAGCAACGGAATGCGGTGGCGATGGCGTAAGCAGTTGTCAAACCCAGCACTTGCAGGGGGAGGCGTTTGATTTGCTGTGTTGTGATTGCGAATGCGACTAAAGTATAAAACTGAAGTTCGATGTAAAGCGTCCAGTATGCTTCGTTGACGTTTTGGACATCGATGCTTGTTTGCAGCATCGAAAAATTGATTGCGATTGTGAGCCATTCTGGTTCATAAGTTACTGTTCTGCCATTGCAGGGTAGGTAACACATCACTGCCAAGATGATGGAACACCAATACAGCGGGTAGAGTCTCGTGAAGCGACTGAATGCAAAGGATGATGCCGTTTTCCGACGTTCACAACTTTCTGTGATCACATAGCCGCTGATCATGAAAAAAAGAGGAACACCAAGGTCACCAAAATAGAACACGAGTTGCGGCTCGGAAATGAAATTGTCCAAGCGGAGGATTCCATCAATCTTTGATTTTCCATACCATGCTGTGAAGTGAAAGAGCATGACGGATAAAGCTGCTAATCCCCGCAACGCGTCTAATTGTAAATTGCGTGGGCGCAGAGGCTCTTTGGATGCGGTGTCGGTGTCGTGTTTCATTGCGATCAGCTATGCATCGCTAGGGGCTCATGGTTAGGTTTTGCTCGGCCCTCGATTGCGCGTTCTGTGTAGCCTAGTTGTCCGATCACGAAATGCAACGCAAATACAGACGCTCGAATTACCAGCAACGCGTGTGCAGCAAGGGTACATACGCTCGTTGTGACGGTTCTGGATTTGAATCTACATGATCTGTTATGTGACAAGCTTTCATCGCTTGGTTGGAGAG
>DOPG01000403.1 GCA_003513555.1 Rhodopirellula sp.
GCCGTCAAAGGCAGTGGACTGCCTGCCGCGTTGCATGCCTTCGGCGATTGCGCGGTCTTCTTCGAAAATCTCTAGCATGCGGTCACGATTGTTTCGGCGGAGATCTGCGAATCTGTCACTGGTAGCGCCTTCGCCGAAGTAATGGAGATCCATGCGCTCATTCGTCTGACCGGCCTGGGTTGGAATGAGGTGAACCGTCCAGATATGATCAGAGTGGACGCCTATCATAACATTGGGGAAAACACTCAGGAATTCGCTTCTGCCTCTCTGCCATGGCTCACTCAGATATGGGTTGGGCGGCAGCTGACCGTCGCCAATGGCGCCTCCATGCGCCTGGCAAATCGTGCCCTGACCCGACGCAGAGCCTTCGATAACTAACGGGTAATGATCGCGCAGCGGAGAATAGCTGTTGAGATCAGGATGCACGAACGGCAGATGATAACCATCAACGTGATTTTCCTGTGCAAACTTCCAGTTGCCCTCAAGGGTGATTTCCCAGTGGGACTCCTCGCCGCCGTGGTGATAGAGGTCAAAGTTGAACTCATGCCAATGTGAAGTCACGGGCTCAATGAACGTTTCGAACGCAGGTGCGTCGCCAGAAATATTGACAAATATTAGTCCCGCAAAAATGTGGCTTCGAACCTCTTTGAGCCCGTGCAGCGATTTGTCCAGGCGATCGTCGTTATGGTTGCCTTCACCTTTGACATGGGGTGTTGAGCGCAACTCTCCAGCTTCTCCATAACACCAGCTATGGTAAGGACAGGTAATGATACCGTTTGATCGGCCAGATTGCTGCACAAGCTTCATGCCGCGGTGCGAACAGACATTATGGAAGGTCCGGATCTCTCCGTCGCGGGTGCGCACTATTAGCAGCGGGAGGTCCAGAATATCGACTGGTTGCAACCAGCTATTTGCCGGAAGTTGTGCTACGTTCCCGGCACAGAACCATGTTTTTGCTAGAACATGATCACGCTCAAATTTTGCAAATTCATGAGACATGTAGGCAATGTTGGGCAGACCTGTCATTCGTTCGGTTGGGCCTGAAAAATCTTGACTGGAGAAGCTCCAGCCGTTGTTGTTTGTCAGTGACATGATGAAACTTTCTTCATTTCCCGATTAAGCAACACTCTGCAAAATAAGCGACTGAGCCACAAGAATTATAGCACAGGGAACGTTCATTCCATTTAAGTGTGAGGAAACTCACTGGCAGCGAAAGATTTGACATGCCCCAAAAACAACCAAACATTCTTTTTATCCAGACAGATCAACTCCTTGCTCAGGCATTGCGCATCTATGGGGATCCTGTATGCCTTACCCCAAACCTCGACAAGCTGGCACGTGACGGTGCGGTGTTCGAAACGGCCTACTGCAACTTTCCGTTATGTGGCCCCTCGCGTTACTCCATGGCGTCAGGCCAGCTTGCCTCGCGCATCGGCGCGTATGACAACGCAGCGGAATTCTCGAGTTTCATCCCGACCTATGCGCATTTTCTGCGCGATGCCGGTTATCAAACCTGTCTGTCTGGAAAGATGCATTTCGTCGGACCTGATCAGCTGCATGGATTTGAGGAACGCCTTACTCCCGACATTTATCCTGCTGATTTCACATGGACACCCAATTGGGAGGATACGTCCGGTGCAGACGCGAACGATGATCGGGCCCTGAGCATTTCTGGCCCGTGCGCGCGCACGGCACAGATCGATTATGATAATGAAGCCTGCTTCAAGGCAGAGAGAAAGCTTTATGATATCGCAAGGTCTTCCGACAAAAGACCATTCTTCCTCCAGGTCTCATTCACCCACCCACATGATCCCTATCTTTGCCTGCAGGAGCACTGGGACCGGTATGAGGGCGTTGATATTCCGATGCCCGAGATTGCGTCCCTGCCAAGAGACGCCCACGATCCGCATTCGGTCAGGTTGCTTGAACTGGTAGGGATGCTGGATAAACCCTATCCGGAAGAATGGACCCTGCGGGCGCGGCGGGCGTATTACGGTTCGGTATCCTATATAGACGATCGGGTGGGAGACCTGCTCCGAGCCTTGAAGGCCGCGGACCTGGCGGACAATACGGTCATCATTTTCACATCTGACCATGGGGAGATGTTCGGCGAACGTGGAATGTGGTTCAAACGCACGTTTTTTGAGCAATCATTGCGCATACCGCTGATTATTCACGCTCCCGGACGTATCAAACCACAGCGGGTGGAAACACTTGCCTCCCTTGTTGATCTGGTGCCGACATTCATGGGATTTGCTGCGGGGCCCAACTGGGTGCCGCCAGTTGACGCCCTGGATGGGGCTGATCTTGGCATGTTCCTGGGTGTGAAAACCCAGGATCGCTCAATCTATGCAGAGTATCTCAGCGACATGGTAACGTCTCCTCAGATGATGATCAGACGAGGGTCACTGAAATTCATCACCGGCAGCGGTGATCCTGATTTGCTGTTCGACCTTCGGGCAGATCCGAAAGAGCTGAAAAACGTCGCGACAGACGAAACCTACAGCGATCAACTGCAAGCCTTCCGGATGGAGGCCCTCAAGACTTGGGATCGGGACCAGATGACCAAGGACATCCTGTTGAGCCAGCGCAGACGCAAATTCGTACATGGCGCCCTCAGCAAGGGTAAGCGGACTGCCTGGGAATTCGAAGAGAAGGCAGGAGATGATAACGGATGGTACCGTGGCCGGACCAGTTACAATGACTGGGCTTTTGAGCATCTGCCATCTCGA
>DOPG01000355.1 GCA_003513555.1 Rhodopirellula sp.
TTCGAATTAGCAGAAGAACTCGACCTTTTCTTGGCGGAGTTTGGGTTTGAAGACATCCCGAGAGTCCCTCTTTCATCCGTCACAGGTGAGGGACTGGACGATTTGAAGACACTGTTGTCCGAGATGGCGCGGACATCAGAACGTTCCGCCACGGGGCACTTCCGTATGCCGATCGATCGCGTGTTCACCGTAGAGGGTCGCGGATGCGTTGCAGCGGGATCACCGTGGAGCGGTACATTGCAAGTTGGTGACCAGGTGCAGATTGCCCGAACGGGCCAGCTTGTTCGGGTGCGTGAAATCGAAGTCCACGGCACAGATGAACCCCAAACCCGAATTGGAGTTCGAACAGCTCTCAACTTGGCAGGGGCCTCGGCAGCCGAGCTTGCAAGAGGTGATGAATTGGTGTCCAAAGACACGCATTCTCCTGCCAGCCGCATCCTGGTCGACTTAACAATGTTTGTCGATGCGGGGGAGATCAAGTGTCCAACCACGATCCAATTCCATACCGCCACCAGCGCAACTGCGGCTCGAATTTTCGGACCACGAAATATTCCCGTCGGTGGTTCCGAGGTAGTGATTGTTGATCTCGAGCAACCAGTTGTCGCCACCCCCGGCCAAGCTTGCCTGTTTCGCCGGCCATATCCCGTAGGCTCTTTCGCTGGTGGCCGTATCCTCGGCAGCGTTCAACCCGCTGCCAAGCAAACCACGCGGCTTTTGCAACTCGGCACTGAACTAAAGGGCGCTGCCGCTGCCAACCGCCTGAAAGCTTGGATCGACTTCCTTGGCGAGTTCCCACGAGATTCTCGCGAACTGCAGGCGAAACTTGACCTCGCCCCGAAACAAATCGAGTCAGCGATCCTTTCCTGTGTCGAAACTGGAACTGTGCTCGAATCAGCAGATGGGAAAATTCTTACATCCCCATCACTGCTAGAACGGCTAGCCAAATTCATTTTGAAAGTGCTGAAACAGCAGGCAGAATCCATGGATGACGCATGGCTTGATGAGCAATCTGTCATTCAACGCGCTATTCCAATAGCTGCCGCGGAAACAACGCAAACGGTTTTGACGCGACTCATTAAGGAAAAACAGGTCGTGCGGGTCAACCGCATGATCGCAGTCCCCTCAGAGCAGACGGTGCTATCGAAGAAACAACTCAATCGAATGAACCAGTTACTGGCTCTGTACCGAGACGAGCGTAAACCTCCCACCCTCAAAGAGGCGTCAACCGCTTTAGACAGCCCCTCTGACACGGTTGCGTCCCTGATTCGGTTCGCGACACAACAGCGAATCCTGATCGACTTAGGCCGCGGCTTCTTCATCTCTCAACAATCATTCGCCGTTCTGTGCACTGAACTGCGTGAATTATTCACTGAGTCCCCCGAGCTCTCCGTTGCTGAAATCCGCGACCATTGGGGTATTACCCGCAAACATGCTATCCCACTGCTTGAATTTTGCGATAAGTCAGAAATTACGCTACGCAACGGCGATGCCCGCATTCAAGGTAAAGGCATGCCAAACCCAACTGAACCCGAAACCGCAGCACCCCAACTGTGACAAAAGCCGAAAAATTAAGAGCCCTGCCATCGGTGGACATCATCCTCAGAGACGAGGACGTGGTGGCGTTACAAGAACACAACAGTCTCGCTCAGATTACCAACTGGGTGAGAGCAGCGGTACAGCACTGTCGTGAACAGATCCTACACAACCCCGATGCTTTTGATGCGAACCCCACAAGGTGGATCACGGACTACGTAACCCGCCAATCAAAAGCTGACCTTGGACAACGCTTGCAACCTGTAATCAATGCTACCGGGGTCGTCCTGCACACCAATCTTGGTCGTTCTCCCATGTCTGATGCTGCGATTGACGCAGCCAAACGTGCCTCTCATTACACCAATGTTGAGCTCAATCTTGACTCGGGACGGCGCAGCAAACGAGGTGAGCGATTGATGGAACTCCTTGCTCAACTCACTAGGGCCGAGGATGCGTTGGTTGTCAACAATTGCGCCGCGGCAACGGTGCTTGTTCTTCAGGCGATTGCTGCCGGCCGTGAAGTCATCGTGTCACGCGGACAACTCGTGGAAATTGGCGGAGGTTTCCGTCTTCCAGATGTTTTTCGTGCGGCAGGCGTTACGCTCCGCGAGGTAGGTACGACCAACCGAACTTATCTGCAGGACTACGAAGCTGCCGTGAACGAGGAAACCGCTGCAGTGATAAGAGTTCATCGCAGTAATTTCCATCTGTCGGGCTTTGTCACCGAGCCAACCATTGACGAACTCGTCCAAATGCAGCGGCCCGATTCCGTTGCCATGATCGATGACCTGGGAAGTGGGGCCATGCTGGACCTAGCACCGTATGGTCTTCAAGAACCCAACGTGCTGAACAGCATCCGCGCGGGAGCTGACATCTCCCTCTTCAGCGGCGACAAGCTGTTTGGCGGACCACAAGCCGGCATTCTGGTTGGGAAAAAAACGTGGATCGAAAAACTGCGGCGCAGCCCCATCATGCGAGCAATGCGAGTTGACAAATTGACCCTTGCTGCTTTGGAAGCAACGACCGAAATCCACTTAGCTGGTAACGCATTGACCGAACTACCCACCCTTCGAATGATTACCACCTCGGCTGACTCCATTCGTCAACGCTGCGAATCATTACTCAAGCGTATCGAACAAACAGATTCGATTACTGTGGTTCCATCAGAATCACAGGTTGGTGGCGGTTCCATTCCAGGTTCAAGCTTGCCCAGTTATGCATTAAGAATAGCCGGATACCCACCGCATCATCTTGCACACCATATGAGAGAGGGATCAGTCGCGATACAAACCAGGGTGTCCGAAGAAGCAGTCATCATCGATTTGCGCACCGTAGCTGAGGATCAACTCACTGACCTGGCCGACGGAATCAACTCAGCAATACGGCACGTTCATCCCTTGGCGAATACGGAAACCGCACCAGAATGAATGAACCACTTCCATCACGGCATGTCGTGCTGCTGGGGATTGGCCACACCAATGCGCACATTCTTCGCATGTACGGAATGAAGCGTCTTGAAGACACTGCGTTGACATGCATTTCCAACTTCAATGTTGCGACCTATTCGGGAATGATGCCTGCGGTACTTGCTGGCCAGATGCCCCCTGAACAAATGCAAATCGACCTTGTTCGACTATGTTCATCAGCAGGGGCAAGGCTGGTGACAGAAACGGTGACCGGCCTGGACCCGAACGCACAGCAGATCATTTTTAAACATCGTCCCCCAATGCCCTATGACGTGCTGTCAGTTGGCATCGGTTCTACAACCGCACGAGGCAACATTGATCTTAGTGGCGATCAGGTCATTGAGATCAAACCGATGCAGACTTTCCTGCATCGTCTGCAGAAACATCTTAAACGATTGCAGCAAACCTTCCGTGAAAGACCTCTGCAAGTTGCCATTGTGGGCAGCGGCGCAGCCGGGGTGGAAATCGCATTTTGCCTCCCCGCTTTTCTTAAAGAACACTGGCAAGGCAAGTTCAGCCTATCGGTTGTGACTCGTAGTCCCCGCATTCTTGCTGATGCAAATCCCGCCCTGCAACGCTTGACGCTTGCTGAATGTGACCGCCGAAAGGTTACCACGTTCACCAATTCGACCATCACCTCAATACAAGCCGATGGCTTAATTACGGCCGATGGAACCGAAATTCCAGCGGACCTTGTTATCTGGTCCACCGGGGCATCGGCACCGGCGCTGCTGTCACGATTACAACTGGAAACGGATGAGCGGGGCTTCCTGCTGACACGCCCCACCCTACAGTCCACAACCAGCCCGCATGTATTCGCCGTTGGCGATGCAGGAACCATTCAACATGCGCCAGCGCCCAAAGCCGGCGTTTATGCGGTCCGTCAGGGCCCAGTTCTTTGGGAAAATTTGCAACGCGTACTCAGTGACACGCCATTAATCGCTTACAAGCCGCAGCGTAGCTTTCTGCAACTACTGAACACTGGCGACGGATCTGCCATCGGTCAATGGAAAGGGATCTCAAAGTCCAGTCGTTGGCTGATGAAGTTGAAGCATTCGATCGACTCAAAATTCATGAAGATGTATGAACCGATCCAGATGACCGACGACGAGCCCATGCAATGTCGGGGGTGCGGATGCAAGATCGGGGCTGGACTTCTTAACTCAGCATTGCCGTCAGCTGGTGACATTCAGTTTGACGATGCGGCAGAAGTGGGCAAAACGGCTGATTATAAAATCGTTGCGTCCACGGATTTTTTTACAAGTCCCTTTCTCGATCCATACTTGGCAGGCCGCGTTGCTGCGCTCCATGCCGCGAGCGACATCGTTGCCAGCGGCGCCAGCCCCAGGTATGCGCTCTCAAACGTAGTAATCCCTGAAGGTGCGCCAGGTCCCCAACGATCGACCTTATGCGAGTTACTTGCTGGAGCAAAACGCGAGTTTGACGCAATGGGGGCAGCCATTGTTGGCGGGCACACCATCGAGGGACCCCGGCTTGAGATAGGATTTACCGTCATTGGCAATGCAGTCGGTAATGACCTGCTTCAAAAGCAAAACCTTCAAGATGGCGACGGCTTGTATCTGACCAAGCCCCTCGGAATCGGTGTTCTGCTGGCTGCACATATGCGTAGTCGATGCAATGCAGCACATTACTCGGTATTGGTACAAGCCATGCTGGAGCGTCAGCACGATTACGCTGCGTTGGCGATCAATAGCGGCGTGACCGCCGGCACTGACATCACAGGGTTTGGTTTGGCTGGACATCTTTTGGAAATGCTCGAAGCGAGCGACCTCGAGGCAACTTTGCAGCTTGAGAACATCCCAACGCTGCCGGGGGCATCAGAAGCCATTGCCTCAGGAATCCAAAGCAGCCTCGCACCAAGCAACCGCCTCGCAGTGGCCAAGGTCAATGCTTCCTCTGTGGTGCGTCAAAACGCTTGCTTTGACCTGCTATTTGACCCGCAAACCTGCGGAGGTCTATTATTGGGTATGTCTGAGCGAGCCGCCGACCAAATCAACACAGCCATTACCGCTGCTGAACTCAGGCCGCTCGTCAAAATTGGCACCGTCAATGCACACACCGCTGGAGACCGTTGGCTGCACGTTGTCTGAGCAGCCGCCAAATAACGCGTGCAGGTCAGTGTTCCATGCGATGCGTACTGAGTCTGTCAGCTAGCGAATTTTTACGGCGGCTCATTCCAACCGAAATTCCCCACTCGAGCGAAGCCCTACCATGACAAAGCTTGCTGGCAAGGCCAGCGGCCTTCATCGTCACCTTGCAAAAGCGACAGCGACCAAACAGAGACCAGTGCAAGACAAACGCCACTCAAGCGTCCCCAAGCCGGGAACGTTAGTTCAAGTAACCGTCCAACCAGCCGCGTGCACCCTGAGGAGCAACTGCATCTGCGATATCGGTTCCATCAGCCAACTGAAATGCCACGGCCAGCGGGAACTTACCTTCCGGCGCGTTCCGCGTGTAGCTACCCTCTCCGTAAAATTCCCCCAAGGCGACCAGTTCGAACACAGCGACGACATCCCCGACAACTTTAAGTTGCCCGCGAAGTGCTGCCTGATAACCACGTGAGCCATCTTCCGTTTCCAAGTGTACAGCGCCCACCAGCGTCCCCTTATCGACCTGTAAATGTATCTCTTTGACTTCCCCTAGTTTCCACATCGGGGGCTCACCCCGTGTATTGTCAACCAAGTGAAAACGGGCGATTCTACGTTGCAAAGTGGCAGGCACACGGCCCGCAATTAAGTCAGCCTTTTCCTTCGGAGTGATCCACAGATTATCTCTTGATATTGCCCTCTGAAAAACAGCCTCATTTTTGTTACTGGGCGTCTTGTATCCATCAAGCACCTTGGCATGGACACGCACAACAAGGCCACCTGCAGGAGGTTTCAAACTGTAGCGGGAATCCTGCTCCACATTGGCAGAAGCGTCGACATCGGCTTGAACCTGCTCACGGTCAAACGCGAACGAACCCAAGTCATATTCACGCAAACTTTCTTGCATTAAACGGAGCAGTTTTTTCGGGTCCCGATTGTTGTTGTAAAGCAGCAACTTTCCAGCCGGGGAGGCAATGTAAAACCCTTGAGTTGTATTCTGAAAATCGCTACGGGGCCCTTGCCCCGCGATTCTGCGATACAGAGCTCCCTCAGCGTCTTTCTGGCGTCTCTGACATGCCTGATCAACAGCGACGGGAACGAACTTTGTTTTGAGTAATTCGACGATTTCAGGTTGGGCGAAAGTCGACTCACGGTCGACCACTCCATTGTTTCAGGTACAGCCGAGCGGATGCCCATCCATTGCCCAAATAAAGATGGGCTTATCCTGCTTGAACGCCGCCGCTCTCGCTTCGAGCACCGACAGCTTCCAGGGGATCGTACGCCAAAGGGCATCATTGCCTGGCTGCAGTTCAGTAATCAGCGTGCTGCAACGTTCCTCGGTCAAGTCACCGGCGACCAAACGGGTATACGCCGGCACCATCAACAACAAACCAACAACCACAAGCATTCTTTTCATGAACTCACACCCTCTCAAGAAAATCTGACCATGCACGCTTCAGCAAATCACACCAATATTTACTTGTATCTTAGCAAGGTTGATCCCAGATTTGTTACCAACCAACGATGATGTATTGAGAATTCTGGCGAAGCGGATGTGTAACAAACATCGCTCAACGGACAGAAAGGATTGGTGTGCCAAAGGGCAGCGTCTGCTCAAACCACACAGGCGTTCGCTTCACAGAATTTGATCAAGTCACAGGTGAGCATTAGCAAACCAGCCCAACTGTTCTGAAGGAACAGCAAAACAAATAAAAAGGCTGGTGAAGTCATTTAACTCCACCAGCCCTCGATTTACTCCGAAAGGAATTCAGCAGCAAGTCTGCCTAAATCTCCCAGCCTTTGCGGTAGTCTCGATTAACGAACTTGTTCACTTCGGGGACATTCGGACTGGTCAAGGTTTTCGCATCCCACTCGATACGTTGCCCTTCGCCGGCACGCATCGCGAGGTTACCCACGAGGATGGTTTCCGTCAGGCGGCCAGCATATCCAAAGTTGGACATGGTGCCTGGCTCATACTCACCTTTAATAGTGCTTACGAACTCCCACTTCTGCCGTTGGTCGCCGCCGCCCTTGAATGGAATGCGTGGCAACGTCTGCTCTGGCTTTTGGAAGTCCTTGTACTTGTCCTCTGGTAACAGGTAGTACTTGGCACCGTAATCATCAGGCGAGAACAGCAAACCTTTGCTACCAACAACAACCGCCCCACTGGTCTTGCGATTCGGGTTCTTCTTTTGCTGGTCGATTCGTTTCTGGAACGAAGCGGGAAGCTGCGAAATGATATCGTCGCCGGGAAGATTTCCGCCGTCATACCAATAGAATTTGCAAGGAGCCAAGCCATCACGCTCCGGGAACTCGAACATCAGGGACGAGCTGCCTGGGAAGGTCTCGCCCTCAAACAGGCCAGGGTTCTTGACCGCAGTCACAGCGATGGGATCCCAAAGTTTGAGAGCCATGACAGGCATGTTGGTGGTGTGACATGCCATGTCACCCAACGCTCCTGTTCCAAAGTCGACCCAACCACGCCATTTGAACGAGTGATAGACACCATTCTTGAACGGACGCATCGGAGCCGGTCCAATCCACGCGTCCCAGTTCAGGGACTCAGGAACAGGGTCCGCACCGGCAGGTCGTCCGATGCCTTGTGGCCACACAGGCCGGTTAGACCAGATGTGTACCGATTCGACATCACCAATCGCACCACTGCGAATGACTTCAACAGCTTCGCGAAGTCCATTCTCGGACGTACCTTGATTACCCATTTGCGTAACCACGCCGTTCTCTTCGGCAGTCTCGCGCATCATTCGTGCTTCACCGATCGACCACGTGAGTGGCTTCTGGCAGTACACATGCTTTTTCATTCGCATGGCTCGCACAGCGGCGGCCGCGTGACAGTGGTCAGGAGTGCTGACCGTCACGATATCGACTTTGTCGCCGAGGTTATCAAGCATCTCGCGAAAATCCTGAAACTGCTTGGCATCCGGGAACTCGCGGCCCTTTTTGGTGAGGGTATTTCCGTCCACATCGCACAAGCCAACGATTGAAACCCCGTTCTCGCTGATATGACTGGTATCACTACCACCTTTACCACCGACACCGACACATGCTGCGGCAGGGGCCTGCAAAGCTGACGTCTGAGCCATCAGATTTGGGCTCGTTCCCGCCCAATAACCAACACCGGCGGTCAGCGCCGCCGACTGGCCGATGAACTTACGTCTTGTGCTTTTTCTGCTCATGAAATTCCCTCAACAGTGTAATTGATGGATCAAATTGATCCGTTATTGAAAAAGTTCGGTTATGCATAACATACCAAGGTACCCTGTTTTCAACAATGATTTTCAAACTAATCGCCCCACATTGATTCGTTGCCAGCACGGCTCGAAAAGTCTAACCTGTGACGTAATGATCCCCGCGAGTCCTGTTATCAGCCCATGATTGGCTGGTTAGCGGCGCACTCGCGTTACAAACCGATACGCTTATCGCAAAAACCTCTGATCCATGCTGTTTTTGAGGTCTTTGTGTTACCACGCAGACTCACCACCGTAAGACCACTGACCATGCAAAAAACCCTTCTTTTTCAAGTTCAAGCAGTTCTCTGCAGCATCGGCTTGAGCATCCTTGCCGGTTGCGACCGAGAAACCAAACCGCCTGCGCCTACCACCACAATAGCTCCTCCCGTATCCGTCGCTGGCCCGACCAAGCTGTCACAGTTTCCTGCAAAAGCCGACAAAATCGCT
>DOPG01000015.1 GCA_003513555.1 Rhodopirellula sp.
TCGCCATAGCCCACGGTCGTCAACGTTGTAGTGGCCCACCAGAGACTATGAAAGACAGATGCAAAAAGCGTCGGTTGTGCTTCGTTCTCGAAAAAATAAATCCCTACTGCAGACAGGTAAAGCATGATGAACGAAACGGCACCAAACAGAATCAATTCTTCGCGTGCAATATTCAAGGCAATGTGAAAGCGCCGAATGGCCTTGCTGTAGCGGACCAATTTCAAAAGCCGAAACAATCTCAACAAGCGGAACACACGAACGCTACGGAGATCAGCACCAGGAGCGATGTAAAATGGCAGAACGGCCAGCAGGTCGACTATTCCAAAAAAACTGGTCGCAAATTTCCAGCGATCCTCAGCGGCCCACAATCGCAAAAGATATTCCCCAGAGAAAATGACCACAGTGATGACTTCCAACCATCGCAGCCAACCTTTTGATTCTGCGGCTAAATGCGGCAGCGTCTCAATCGAAAAACCAAGCAAAGACGCAACGATCAACAATTGAATCACGATCGCAAAGGTATACCCCGCGACAGTGGTTGGGTCGTTGAGTATCGAGTTGAGTCGAGTTCGATTGGTATTAGCTTGTCGCTTCATGCATGAAGAAATAACAACTAGAAAGCGAAAGATCAATCCATGCCGTTGGGTTATTCGATGCAACCAGCCCCAGACAGCGTCGGGAAATCCATGATGCAACGCCCCCAAACCAGCGTAAGACTAAGTTAACGAGGTTCCAAAAAAGGCTCGAGCCTCCAAGCGATCAGGCCCAACCACTTACGTTGCGTAGGAGAAGCGGCGTGTGCTGAACGCCCAGTCAAGAGAGGCCGCAAGGAGTGCAAACGCAGAATTCAGAAAGTTAGTCAGATACGCACCGTGGTAACCCAAAGAAATCCCCCCCGTGCATAAAAGTCAAGTTGAGCGGCAGGCCAACCAAGACTAAATCCAAATAAAAACACTCAAGACGATGCCCCGACAGGCCTAACGCTTGCTTTCTGGGTATCAACGGTGCATGAATGAAACACTTCACCTGTCACTTTCTCGACGTTAGAAAATCAACACTGCACTGGATTACCGCATCCAGACTCTTTGATCCGATCGAAAACAACTGCAAGTTGCGCGTCTGACGACTACTAGCCAGCCGCTTTCTGCGCACAGGCACCTACGCTGACTATTCCAGTTCCCTGGGCAAGCCCCTGTGAATCTGCTTCAACAGAATCAACAAGGTAACGTCATACGCAACGCACTCCCCTGGACACTCTACATTATTCATCTTTCGGCTCAGCGTATTCGTGAGTTCAACGCATTGCGGTCGAGATATTCATGTCGATGCCAATGCCACAGGCGCAGCACCTCGAGATCCGCGAGTCCCCACCAAAGCCATTCATGACTTGACTGCATTAAAAGTCGTTTGCCTCGCTGTTGTATGGATTCTCTAAAGCAGCGTGAAGGGAATCCTGCTCCCTAGTTTCATCTTATTGCTTGTGCCACCTCAGTGCTGCTACAAGATATTACAGTGACAAACACCTTCCAGCTTCAGATATCGGTAAAGAGTCCGAAGAGCAAGACTCTCATCGGTCCGTTTAAATTCGACCCCGCTTAGAACTGTCATGGGCAAGAATACGTCGAGCCTGTAGCAACCAGGCTGCTTTAGGTAAATTACACGCTCACTGCTCAACCACCTGACATCGCACAGTAATTTGGTGTCGAATATTTACAGCATCCAGAACGCAGAAATTAATCAAATCGACTAACCTCAGCCGCCCAGTGCAAGGCTTCCAGTCAATCGTGCCCTGACACAATTCTAACTTTAACTCCCCCAGCCACGTGAGACCGTACATTGCTCCCCAATGCCTCAGAGGTAGAACACAAGACAGTGCAGCCAATGCTAGTCGCTGCGATTCGCATGCAGGGAAACTACAGTGACGCAGGGAAAGGGTTTTCCCGGCTGGGCAAGAAGTTTGGCCGGCATATCTGTGGCAAGGCAATCATGCTGCATCATGACTCTGAGTACAAGGAGGAGGACGCAAACTTCGAAGTTTGCATGCCAATCCGAAAAGGCGAAAGCACAGGCAACATTGAAGTACGGGAACTCGCCGGTGGAACCTGCATCTCGTTGATTCATACGGGGCCCTATGACCAAATTGGTCCAGCCTACGACAAAATCACTGAGTTTGCCCGTCAGCAGGGATACCAAATCAAAGTGCCTACACGCGAGGTCTACCTCAAGGGTCCCGGCATGATACTGAAAGGCAACCCCAAGAAGTATGTGACCGAGCTCCAAATGTTGATTGCCGAATCAGCAACAACATGAAGATAACGAACTCGAGACGCAACCATGAGGTGTTCATTTTTCACTGCAAGCAGCATGAACAGACTGTTCACTGATCGGCATGGATGCATGAACGCCGCCCGTCGCTGACTTCTCCACCGGCAACCTCCCCAGCCGGTCATGGACAGCATCAATGGTTGCATCCAAGGTCGATGTTCCAGCAGTAAGTCCAATCACCTCAAAACCGTCAAACCACTGGCTTTCAATTTCTTCCGCAGCGGTTACGTGGAACGCTGGCACACCATGCTGGCGGCACAATTCTGCCAAGCGGCGAGTATTATTTGAATTTCGCCCGCCGACGACCACAACCGCATCCACACGGTTCACAAGATCCTGCATGGCTGCCTGGCGACGCTTGGTTGGGTGACAAACGGTGTCAGTGAATTTGATATCAGCATCGCGATTTAGTAGCGCGATTTGTTTTCGAATCTCGTCAAGCAGACAAGAGGGCATCGTCGTCTGACAAACAATTCCAATTTGATTGCTGGAATAATTTCTTACCGCCTCAACACTTGGCACCACGTCATAGCTTTCGAGGTCCTCAACGATCCCCTGCACCTCAATGTGCCCGGGCTTTCCAATCAGCAAAATGTGGCGTCCTTCTGCCGCCAATTTCATTGCTGCATCATGGGCTCTCCGCACCAGTGGGCAAGTTGTGTCAATCAACTCCTTGCCATGAGCCTTCAACCGCTCTCGCTCCTTATCGCTTACTCCATGCGCCGTGATCAGAACACGTGGCGTTTCGGATACGTTTTGACGATTTGTTTCTGAAGCCTGGACAAAACCGGCTACCTGCAGTTGGTGGATAACGCGTGGATTGTGAACCAGTTCCCCGTGGATCGTGACCTCGGTCGGATCCGCAACTTCGTTAGCAATTTGCAGTGCATCGCGTACCCCGAAACACATTCCAAGTTCGCCGGCTCGTATGATTTTCACGGCTTCGTCCTCGCTGATAATCGAGAATAAAAAATTTGGTTTAGGAACACGCATGTCGCACCATGCTCATGTTCATGTTCAACAACTTCCGAGGGTGGAGATCCGGACGGTATTTCCAATGTCCCGATTCAAGCAGAGGACCAACCGCCCGACAGATTCTGGCGGCTTGCCCCAGACTTTCGGACAGCTGGTTGTCCATCTGCAACCACACGTTCCAAAACACTGATGTACTCTGTGAAACGGCTTCGCCCTTCGTCAGTAAGGCGATACATGGTCTGAGTGCGACCGCCATTGCCACCCTTGGAGGTTTCGAGCAGATCGGCGTCAGCAAGCACACCCAGATGGCGACTCAAGTTTCCATCCGTCAAAGAGCAGAGCTCTTTGAGATCATTGAAGAGAAGACCATCGGCATGAGCGGCCAGCGATGCCAAAATCCCCAAGCGGGCCTTCTCGTGCATCACCCGATCCAACCCCTGGTAGGAAAACCGCCCCGCAGCATCCGCCATTGAAGCCGATTTTGATTTTTTTGATTTTGATTGTGAGTTTGATTTACGAGCCATGTTTTCTCTCCAAAGTCCAATACAGGATCGCTGCACACAGCAACTGCCCTCCACCAAAACAGAGTGCCATCTCCCACGGAGCAAGGAAGTTTCCTCCCTGCCCCCAGTAAAGACAGACACAACCACAGACGACGTAATACAAGCCAACCCAAGCAACCAACGGCGGTAACAATCGCGAAGATGCAAATACGCCCAACCCAAACACCAAAGACCAAAGTCCCCGTAGCATCCACGCAACGGCAGGAGTACTGCGGTAGATACAGATCGTCAGTAACGCACCTACCACCACACACGGCAAAAACTGCTCCACTGCCAATCGCGTCATGTCACGTGCGAGTCCTGAACCTGATTGATAGGCCCGCATCGCCAACTCAACGCCTGCAATTACCGCACTCAACGCAGCAACACCCACCCACAACACCAAGTATCTCTCAAGGTCAGTTGCAGGATCCGCTACCCAACGTGTCTGAACAGCAGCGGCCAATAAGCCCAACATGCCCGATGCACCAACCGTCAACGACCGATAACCGCGAAATACTTCACTCTGCGCCATCTGCTGACGAATATCGGAAATCTGCTGAAGTGCTTCGCGAAGTTCCACCGGATGTCCCTGCAACCTAGTTTTCTTGTCTCTGTGAAAATGAAACGCTACGCTTTAAACCAAACACAAATCGCCGCGACCAAATGCGACGCTTCTCTACCTGTCGATTCAATAACCGAAATCTCACCAAATACCAAACCCATGGTGCAACGGTCGCGTCAGTTGAATCGGCATCACATGAACTTCCCCATCGTTCCCTGAAACAAACTCACTTCCCTCAACCTGATGGGACAGTCCTGGTGTCCAGATCACCAAATCGTGATAGCCATCTTGATCAATGTCTGCCCATGAGATGTAGGCAGGCCGAATATCGCTATACAAATCAATGTTAAAACTGGATTGCAGCTACCTTTGAGCACTGGGACATTCAACCACCAATTCAGCGGCACCGTCATCACCCGAACTGATCGAAAATGATCGAGTTTGAATGGTTATCCGATACTTACCCACGCCGAAGTGATGCAACTCGTCATACTCCAAAGTTTGAAAGTGCCCTGGCCGCCACGAACCGACTCCCAAAACAGCAGCCAAGCAAGCGGTCCCAGGAATGGCAGACCGAGTCAACATGCCGAGAAACAACTCACCGGGAACGTGGTACAACCAGCGAAACAGAAACACCGCACACTTACTTTGCAATGCAAAGTAATTGAGAGATTGGATCAAGTCAACGCAAAGAACGTTTTTTCTCTTGGAAAAGTCGGATAGGCACATTCAGCCAGAAAAACTACACGGTGAAGCCGCCGAACCACCCTCTTCTCAAGCACTCCGCTGTAAAGCAAGATTCGCAAGCTCTCGCTGATCCAGCTATTTTCGGCTTGGCGATCATCCATTGGGTTGGCCACGGTCGGGCTGAACGGTGAAACCCTGAGACAATCGCGTTTCCAGCAGCCGCCCAATTTTTCCGACACGTATCGAAGGAGTTGAACATCCAGTCGCCAAAGGCTCGGAGCCCGTCTAGCGTTCTTTCAATAAACGCAGTCGATGCGATCAATCATCAAGCGTCACTCCCAGCAGGAAAGGTGCTCCTGCTGTCATTTTGCTGCGAAAGTCGATCGTTTCAATCTTGCTTTCAGGTTTTGGATTTTCCCAACTCATGGTGTACAGCCCGATGTCTCGGCCGGACACCTGTGAGCTTGGATGAACCCACGCAAGCTTCCCACCGCTTACTTCGCGATCGAAGTATCGGGGTAAAAACCAATCGCGTACATGGACTCCAGCGCGTATCTTCACGATTTCCGTTTCTCCATCTTCGTAATGGACGACCACCTCGCCTATACAGGTTCCGTGTGGCTCCGCGTTACCCCATCCTGCTCCATGTAGAAGATTTATGGCAGATGCCTTCCGCCCGATCGCGATCCCGTAAACATCCTGATTCAACTCATATAAGCCGGCAGACAGTTCAGTCTCGCTTCCTGCCAAGGCTACGATTCCTCGGACGTCGAACTGTATTCCGGCAAATTCGCTGACACCAGGCTTAATTTCATCGAAGGTTTCCGTCAGCGTGCGGGTCGACTGCTCCGTTTGGTAAGGGAACTCCTCGAGCGTAACATTGTAATGAGTACCTAAATCAACAAACCTCGAGCTTAGATCTTTGGCTCGTTCAGCAATCGTTTGATCCAAAAAAGACCGACGCACTTCCTGCTGCGTAGCCCGTGCAAGAGAAAACTTCTTCATAGAACCCAGAATGTCCGCTTTCAAAGTAAGACAGTCTGCTTGGTTCGCATCTGCCAATTCCATTGCATGACTAACCGTTTGCAGAGCACGTTCGGATTCCTCGAACCGAGAGTAAATCTTTGCGAGGAGATACAGAGCCCTTGGATTACTTGAACCTTCCGCCTCAATCTTCTCGACCAACTTTCCAACATGACCGAGCACTGACTGGTTCACTGAGTAATCTTGATTGATTTTACGAAGAGCAATCTCCGCGACCTGAAGAATATCCTCTGGGTCACGACTTAATTGTTGATCAAAGGACTCCACCGTCATCGCCGCCAGGAATGGCTGCGCACGACTACCACCTATTTTTAAATCAACATGTTCAATTGAATGCTCTGGAGTTGGATTATTCCACGTGGACTGATGCAACAATGCATCGCTCTCATTGGAAAAAGGAGTACTGTTTGGCGCCACCCAGACAGCACATTCTGGTCTTGGAGAGTCATGATTACGAGTCATCTTATTAATGTCCAAGCCAAACCGCACGACGTGCTCGTGCACATCGCCATTGGAGAGGTGGATCTGATAGGTCGCCACTGGCGTGCCTGGCCTATCATCGCTGACGGTCGCATGTAGAAAATGAATCTGATTTCCTTCAAGTCCCACATCAATCTTATTCACCTGCTGGGGGAAGGTGTAGTACATGTCGATCGCCGTTCGATCATTCAGTTGCACCAATCCACGAATGTCGTAGGGCGTTCCATCAAGAGTCTGCACTCCTGTTCGAAGCCCATCGAAAAATGATCCAGAATAGTTTGGGTAAGCTAGGGGTGAGTACCATGACTCTTCAAGACTTGCGTTGTAATGCTTCGATAGATCCACGAGGTGCTTTGGCAAGCCTTCTTCTCGCACTGGAATGAGCAGTTTGTAAAGCCAATTCCGCCCCTCGAACTCACCCATCTTTTTGGTAACGACTTCTGAGAACTGATCCCAAAGCAATTGCTGTTCATCGCTCAAAGCAATACTGAACGGCAGCTCCGAAGCCCTCCGCTGCAACTTGCTCTCTGCCTCTTCAACACGACCAAGTTTCCACAAGAGGCGTCCCTCAAGTAATCGATAGACAGTATTCTCGGGATGTTTCTCGCTGAGTGACTGTATCAATGTGAGCGATTGATCCAATTCATTAATTTGAAAGAGCACCTCCGCTCGACGATAGGTGATGTCGGGATCTTGCGGTGCAAGTTCCGAAGCCCGTTGAGACAATGAATCCACTGCATCCCGTGTGTGCTCTGTCTGCCCCTGGACTAAAAAGGATCGTCGGAAAGCCTCCGCTGACATTTGATTCGCATCCTCTTGCGAAGATGCAAAATCATCTGACTCAATCGAAACTGCGACAAGGAATGGAGCAGAGTCTGTATTGGTAGATTCGAAGGTGATGGATCGAATTTCAACTTCAGGCCTCGGATTTTCCCAGACACTGTGCGAAAGGGTTTTGTGGTTCTGATACAGCCCCTCGGACCATCCCACACGAGCACGTGTGGGTTTTACATAACGAGTGAATACCCATGGAACGACATCTTGACCGTATCGAATGGGAAGGCGAACCTGCTCGTCATCGGTGTAATGGAGCGTGTAATAGCCGACGATTTGACCGTTGGGGATCCGAGTTTGCACATTGGCAACAACACTGTGAAGGAAATGCAGGTATCTCGCAGTCTGGTTGACTGGAATGTCCTCAACCTGCGATGGAACGGGCTCGGCAAACTCTCGATTGGCAATGAAACCGCCACGAAGCCGTACGTAACCACGAACATCAAAAAGAACTTCATCACCCGGCAATAAACCAAGCGGTAGGCGTTTCCACGTGTAGGTCTCGTTATTCTTGCCTGTCCGCGTCCGATAGGGCATTTGCACAAGCGCCTGGTTGTACTTTGAGCTCAAATCAATTTGAGCTTCCGTTGCCTCGTTGGAGCGAGGCGGAATCCCAAAACGAAGCACATATCGGTGAGCTTCCAGGAATCGCTTCTGATTGATCAACTCAGTACAACGCTCATTAACAACATCGCCGTACTGACGCCAATCAATCGTTCCATCCTCAAGACGCTGAAGCGATTTAGCGATTGCTTCTTCGAATTCGTCTTCTCGTTCAGCCGATGCCAGGAACTGAGCTCGATATCGCCAAACCCGGGCGTCATCCGGCGCCAAGTCACATGCATGACGAGTCAGCCAATCCGCCTCCAGCGAGCGACGCTCCGCGGTGTCGCCGGTCTGAAACAGTCTTTCGACGCCCACCTGCGAGAAACCAAATGGACCCAATTCTTCCCCTAACAGCAACGTCCTCAGAGTCCCGACCATGAATGGCTTCTCATTTTCCCAATCCAGTCGGTGACGGGTCGGCGGCAACGAACTGATCGATTTCGTGAACGCCTTGTAAGCCCCTTCTGCATCTCCTTGCTGATGAAGTTCATGAGCATTGACATACAAAGCAATGGAAGATTCAGGATCTAGCTGCATCGCTTTCGCGTTCGAATCACTAGCAGATCGCCCCAACACTTGTTCAACCGCAGCCTTCAACGCCCAAGCTTCACCGTTGTTCGGCGCAAGTTCTGTTCCCTGATCGCAATACCACATCGCACACTCATCCCACTGCGTTCGGGCTTGAGGCGACAAGCCAGCACGGATGGTGGAGACGGCTCGCAAGTAACCCATGCGGCAAGAGATTAATCCATTGTTCGGATCTAATAAGAACGCTTCGTTTTGCTCAAATACCGATACACCTCGTGATCTGATCTCAGCGTACTCGCGCGTGGAAACATTCGATGTCGGATTGATCGGACGCTGAAGCGGATCAGCGAAAAACCATTTTGCCCATTGAGTGTATCCGTCTTGAGCATCGGACGACTCGATCGTTGCCCTCAGATCCGCCAAACCTTCGGATACCGCCTCAACAGCACCAACCTCGTTGATCCGTTTTTTTGCGACACGCTCGGCAAGCTCCGGGAGCCAATCGGGAATGGTGTCATTGATCGGTGGCAAATCGTAAACCGTCACAGCCCCATCCCCACCGCAGGTGAGCAATTTCTTATTGTCTGCACTAAAAGACACCTTCCAAATCCTTTCAGAAAACTGCTCTTTGAAAAGCGGCTTGCCGGTTGAAACCTCCCAGACATTTAAACGGCCATTAACAGTGCCGGCAGCGACGAAGAGCCCATTGGGACTGAACTCGAGACAACCGGGATAGACTTGCCCCTGACAATCCAGAGCCTCAACCGGCCTTTCACCGGTTCGCCAATTCCACAGGTCGATTTTTCCAATTAACTTGTCGCTGCTCAGAGCATTACAAACCGCAACAACATCACCATCCGGGTGGAACGCCGTAGCTAGGTTGGACTGGCGGCTAGGAGCCGTCCACTCGATGTCACCTGTCTCGAGATTCACAACTCGTAAAAAGTCACCAAACGATGCATACCCGACATGGACACCATCAGGGCTCAAGCTAAGGCTGATCCCTGTGTTTGTTCTCTTACCTACCTGCGACATTTCACCAGTTTGACTGTCGATTAGACGGAGAATGCCGTCCAAACCTCCATACACAACACGCTTGCCATCGATCGAGAAATTCGCGCTACCACTAATGTTGATTGGCTCAAATAACGGGAAACCCGACTCCGCATCCCAAACACCGACACTCCCCTCGCTGGTCGTAATCAAAAGACGTTTGCCTGATCGATCAAACTCAATGAAATCCGGTTCACCACCAGGCAGAATCTCCAACTCCAAAGGCTCAGTTGCCTCTAGGTCCCAAATACGAACCACACCGTCCGAAGAGGCGGTCACTACTCGATCGCCGCTGGGATCAAAGATCGAACTATTGATCCCTCCACCATGACGAAACGCCTTCAAAACCTTGCCGGTTGCAACCGTCCATAGCTTGGCTTTCGTACCATCGCCACCTGATCCGGCAACCACCTGAGTACCATCTGGACTAAAGCTTCCTCCATAAACCGCTACTGAAAATTTCTTGGGTAAGCGACGAGCTTGGCGAGGTCGAGCCGACCAACGGTAAAGCAGACCTTTATCCAAGTAAGAAGTGCCCTGAGCAATCACATCCACCATTTCGGCGGATACGAACTGCGTTCGATCTTTTAGTTGAGTAAAATTAGTGGCAAAGGCGTTTGATGTCGTCGATAGTGGGAGCATCAACTGCTCTCCCGTCCGAGTGCTGTAGACTCTCATCGAGAGGTCAGCATCATTGAAAGTGACGACCTTTTGCCCATCAGATGTGATCTCAAACTTAGGCCGAAAGGGATGTTTGATAGGTCGAGTGACCTGCTCTCCGGTGAAGACATTCCAGATCCGAAGCGTGCGATCATCGTGTGACGTAATGAACCGACTACCATCCGGTGTGAAGTTCGCTACTCTTACCAGAGAGTCATCAAAATCAAAGCGGTGAATTTCTTTTCCGCTTTCGAGATCACACACTCGAATTTGCCGTCCCTTGTGACTTGCAATTCCGATGATCCAACGCTCAAGGATCTTTTCTTCTTCGTTCAACCCAAGGAAACGCATTCCTGCCATGGATTCTTGCGACTGTGCACCGAACTTATCTTCTGTAATTTCGCACACAAAATCTCCGGTTTCCAAATCAAGAACACGGATCATTCCCTCAGCAATCGTTCGGCCGGCGATTAGCAAAAGCGGCTTTTCAGGATGAAATGCGACCGTGCGGATGGGAAATTCAAAGGTCTTGGTTCGAAAAGTGGGTGGCGTCTCAGATTCCTTCAATGCCTCACTCAAATCAGCCCATTTGAGCGTTTGCTCAACCACGGACGAGGTAAACAACCACCGAGAATCGGAGCTCATGCCGCATTTGTCCAGCCCGATGCCGTGCTTTAGGTTTCGAACAACAGCCTTACCGTCGGACGCTCGCCAAACGCTGATCGTCTGGTCTGCGAAAGCAGCAAATACATGACGGTGATCGGGGCTGGGTGCGATGGTATTGTCATTGACAGGATTTGGTCGACTCAGTGGAACCTCGGAATCCCCCTCCAAAGCAATTACCTCTCCGGTTTGACCGTCCCATAACCTTGGTTGCCGGGTTTCGACATTGTCAAGAAAAATGCGAATCTCGCCGGGTACCCTCGAGAGGAGCCAGTAGGGCTTGTTGAATCGATTACTTAAAGCCATGACGGGTGTGACGGGTTTGCCAGTTTCCGTACTCATCCCGACAACACTACCGCCTTGGTCCGGCAAAGCAACGAAAAGGTGATCACCAGAATCGGTGAAATAAGGCCAATCTACTCTCTTACCTTCATTGAGCGTCGCTATTTTCTTTCCGGAGTTCGCAACCCAAAGAGCCCCAACCAGCTCATCAGTAAGTGACCAGATAAATCGCTTACTCTTATCAACGCCGTGATAGCGGAAAGGCTGCTCTTGCTCCAGAGTCTTCGTGTCTCCAATCGGAAAATTGTTATTCGAGAGCAAGGAAACGATCTGCGCCGCGGACTGCCAGTAAGAAGGGTTCGTTCTCAGCGATCGAGCAAAGTAAGCGAGCGCGAGATCCTTCTTCTCGCTTGCAAGTTGTTCATGCCCTGTCACGAACTGTGAGCGGGTCAAAGTGTCATTGAGTTTAACCGCAGCATCCTCAGCTTGAAGCTGTGATTTTTCGGCGAGGCTCTGTGCTTCCAAAGCACTTTTCGCATTATCTTCTGCATTGATTCTCGCACTCTCTGCCGCCACAGCGTTCTGTTGCGCGATTCCTCTTTGACGCATCGACTCACGCTGCGCACTGAGCGCGAAGAGAAACGCAATCAACGCGACTGCAGCAACACCAGCAACACCCGTAGAAAGAATCCGCAGACGTTTTGCAGCACGCTGCTGGCTTTCCGCCCGCTCCGCCTCTGCGGCCGCCAATGCCTGCGCCTGTTCAAGCTCGCGTTGGCGAGCAGCTTCCAACTCCCTTTCTGCTTCGTGCGCCGATTCCTCACTTTGCTCAAGAAACGACATTGCCTGATCAAAACCGGGTGCATAACGCACGGCCCAGTTTGAAGTTGGCCCCGTAGCATCTCGCCAAGCCAGTGCAATTTGCAGATCAGGATCACGATACAGACCTGCGTTCCCTTGCCGATGCAACTCAGCAGTTTCAGATAACCTACGATAAATCCGGGCTGACTGTGCCTCGGCATCAACCCAATGTTCGAGGCGACGCCACACACGCATCAAGCTCTCATGGGAAATATCAACCACCGTTTCAGGCGTCAGCGGTACATCGCTGGGTGGCATCAAAAACGTGACACCAGGATGCCGAAACGCCTCGACAACGGTCACGATCTGATTCAGCTCAGCCCCTGCAATCTGAGTGAGAAAGTCTAAGCGAGTTGGTCTCCGAATTCCCCGGTTATCAACACCACGTTCGGTAATCGCCTTAAAAACAGCTTCGGCCACATGCTGGTGGAGTTCATCCAAGCCCGCAAACACTTCATCGGCATGTCTCGACAAAGCTTCTTCCATCCCGCCCACGTCGAGATAGTGACTTAGTTCGAGAGCTTCCCCGGCAGACTCATCAGACCGCCAATGATCGAACGTCCGCATCAACGCGTGCTGCAGGACTGGTAGTTGATCCTGCTCACTGCCCAGACTGTTCAACAATTCCTGCACCAGCGAGAAGGAAATTTGTCCGCCCCCAACCTTGATCGGCCCCTCAATGCAGGAGCGAATCTGATCGCGTGTCAGGCGTGGAATCAGGTACTCTCCCTCATTCACCGCCTCAGTGAGTCCACGGAATTCGGTGCAATCACCCAAATAGTCGGATCGCATCGTGATGATCACAAAGATCGGTACATCTCGCTGCGCACCGGCTTCCAGCAGCAAATTCACAAAGCTAACGGCCTGTTCTTCATTCGAAGCCCCACTGCGTTGAAACCGAAAGATCTCCTCAAACTGGTCGACCAAGATCAACACATTGGTGCCAGGCTCAATGTCCGACTGCCGAATTGCTTCAACAAGCCCAAGGCCGCTGTGATTGAGTGTTGCCAGCAACTCACCGATCACCTTGGGATCTTCAGGATCTTCAAGCGAGGCCTCCGCAACGGCCTCAGCCAAATGCTGCAGTGGGGCCCCGCCGGGTCTCAACACCAGGGTTTCCCAATCTGACCCCACCTCCTTCATCATGCCACCCTGCAACTCAGGCAGCAGCCCAGCCCGCACAAGCGACGACTTTCCACTTCCCGAGGTTCCTGTCACCGCGATGAACCGCTGCTTGCGCAGCAGGGTTACCAATTCGGCAACCTGTTGCTCACGTCCAAAGAACAGGTAGTCCTCTTCTTGATTGAAGGGTCTCAGACCAGGAAACGGATTAAAAATATTCGACTTCGGATCAGGCATGAATTCATATGCGCTGGCATGGTAACCAACGTCCACCGTGCTTGCTGTTTACGATTGCCGACTGGCTTTGATTGCATCCACAAATTCCTCTAACACAGATCCATCAAACGGTTCAGATCCCTGAATTACCTGCGCAGTGTGACTGCGGAACCGTTCTTTCCGGCGATCAATGGGTGGTGCGACGTAGACGGCCTGAAGCGAAATATCACTGGTGCGACCGTACCCCCGCGCCTTCATCAGATTTCGCACCTTGATGTCGACCCACGAATGGCGTGCTGCACCGTAGTAAATCAGTACAGCGTCAGCATCGACCAGATTCTCGCGGTGTGTTTCCGCTGCTTCCTCTTCCTCAGCTCCAAATGCCGGCAACGAGATTTCCATTCCTTGATCAAACAGAAAATCTTCTAACACCTCGACTGCTTCCTCATCACGCTCGTCGCAGATCAGATAGACCCGGAGAGGATGATCACCAGTATCACCCGACGTTGTAACATTCGCCTTGGGAGCCTTGGGTTTCAAGCGATCCAGCACGTATTCTTTCAGGCCAGACAATTGCCCCTGAATGATTTCAGCACCGGCGTACAAATCTGGAGCCGTCTTTAGCCCCTGCAGAAAATCCTGCTGCCTCTCGTCTGCAATCTCCATGTCACGTGGAATCCACACGACACGATCCAGACTGCCCGCTTGTGTTTTTTCTGCAGCGAGACGATTTTGGATCGCGACCAACGACTCACTCTCGCCTTCGGGCACGATCCCGTATGACTTACCCACGGGATGAATTGACAGTGAGCTCTCAGTCAGATATTCCGCCACCTGCGGAAGCAGCTCATCACCCACCATGGAAAGCGGCTGCGAAGGTACGACCTTATGCCCCCGTCCGATTAATTCCCGGCGGATCTTTTCTGCTTCGCCAGCCAAGTCAGATGTTGTTTGAGCCAAGTAGATCGTCTTCGTATCGCCATCAGTGACGACAGACTGCGTTAACGCACCGGACCTCTGCTTCAGCGTCTTGATCACCGGCCACAATTCTTGGCAGACGTCATAGACACGGGAATAGTACTTTTGGTTGGCTTCCGCCCCAAACCGCTCATCGAACTCACTGACCCGACTCGAATCGGGATCTTCTTCAAAAAATGAATAGTCCAACAGACCGCTCAGCCGCGACCTCAACGAGGCCGGCATTTCAGACTCAGCTACCGGTGTTTTCACCACCTTCAAAAATCGACTTCGAGAATCAATTACCGGCCCACCGGAACTAATCGACTGTGATGCAAAATGTTCCATGAACTGATGAGCTGACATGGTTTGCAAAAAAGCTGGCGACAACACACAGACGACCGCCTCCAACTTTTCCAACGCAGGCAAAAGTACATCCCAGCCCTCGTCACTGCTCGGTAACCTTGTCAGTTTTGTGACTCGCAAATTCTGACCTGATAATTGCTGCAAACGCACTTGC
>DOPG01000264.1:0-6172 GCA_003513555.1 Rhodopirellula sp.
GCCAGTTCGCTCCATGGGCCAGTTCACGGGGCCCTTTCGTTTGACTAGCTCAGTACATCCTTGATGACGGTTGCGGGCTTGACTCCCGTCAAACGCTGCTCCAAGCCTTTGAAGGGAATGGCCATCTTTCGGTGATCAAAGCCCAGCAGGTGTAGAAGGGTTGCGTGTAGGTCTCGTAACTGCACTGGATTTTCGGCAGGTGTGTAGCCAACCGGATCGGTGACGCCGTAGCTGTAACCACCTTTGACACCAGCGCCTGCCATCCACATCGTGAATGCATCAGGACTGTGGTCGCGTCCCATGAAGGCCATGGTTCCTCCCATGCGATTTTCTCGCATTGGCGTGCGGCCGAATTCGCCTCCCCAAACCACAAGCGTGTCTTCCAGCAGTCCTCGCTGCCGCAAATCTTGCAGCAACGCGGCAATCGGTTTGTCTGTTTGGGTGCATTTTTTTCGGAAGCCGTGGTTCAGTGACTCACCCTGATTCGAACCATGCGTGTCCCAGCCCCAATCAAAAAGCTGCACAAATCGGACACCTTTCTCGACCAGTCGTCGGGCTAGCAAACAATTGTTGGCGAATGACTCCTTGCCTGGTTCCGCCCCGTAAGCCTGCAGCGTGTCAGCGGTTTCACTCGACAGATCCATTGCTTTCGGTGCAGCAGTTTGCATTCGGAAAGCCATTTCGTATTGTGCGATCCGCGTCAGGGTTTCGGGATCACCAAATTGTTGGTGAGACTCACGGTTGAGTTGTTCCAAGGTATCGAGCACCTGCCGTCGTTGTTGCCTCGAAACACCCTCGGGATTTGACGCATTCAGAACAGGATCACCTTGTGAGCGGCATTGAACGCCTTGGTAGACCGATGGCAGGAATCCCGAACTCCACAACGCCTTTCCCACTCGCGGCAAACGTCCGCCGGAAAGTAAGACGATGAAGCCGGGCAAATCACTGTTTTCACTACCCAAGCCCCAAGTCACCCACGATCCAATCGAAGGAGAACCCATTTGTGATGCTCCCGTATGAACCATCAACTGGGCTGGTCCATGGTTGAATTGTTCGGTTTGCATCGTTTTGATGAAACAGATGTCATCCACCGTTTTTGAAAGATGCGGCATCTGTTCTGACACCCACATTCCCGACTTTCCGTGTTGTTGGAACTTGTACTGATGCCCCAACATCTTCGGCGTTCCGTTGATAAAGGCGAAGCGTTTGCCTTCCAGAAATGATGCGGGGCAATCTTTACCATCCAGAGCGTTCAGTTCGGGTTTGTAGTCAAATAATTCCAGTTGGCTTGGAGCTCCAACCATGTGCAGATAAATCACCCGTTTGACTTTAGCTGGTAGCGGTGGCGTAGAAGGATTCAGCGGGTTGAGTTGATTGCGTTTCGTGGCGGCTGGATCGGTAGCTTGGGATTCGGTTGCCATCCACAGGCCGCCCAGGCCCGTGGCACAATTCTGAAGGAAGTGGCGTCGAGTTCGGGATTCGAGCGTTTGTCGCTCAATTTGTTGTTCAAATTTTTCGCGTTGCATTTTACTTGCTCATGCTTTCGTCAAGATTCAGAAGAACGCTCGTAACAGCGGTCATCGAATCGAGTTCATTACTTTGTTGCTGCCGGCAGTCCTTGTATAGGCCAGCGAGGGCTTTCATTTCGTTTTCGTTTGGCTCGCGGGAAGTCACTGCTACGAACCCGTACCGCAGTTGTGCTTCAAGTTTGGGTTGTGAGTCCAATAGTTTTTTGGCAAGTGCCTTGCTGCATTCAACGAAGGTCGCATCATTCAACGTCATCAAGGCCTGCAGTGGCGTGTTTGATCGCAATCGCCGTGGTGTGCAGAATTCGCGTGATGGTGCATCGAACGCCGCAAACATGGGAAACGGGATACTTCTTTTGGTGTACGTGTAGATGGACTTACGATAACGATCCGAATCTCCGATCTCGGGCGTCTTCCATTTATCACCGCCCTGGAATGGTTTCCACACGCCACCTGGAATCGGTGGATGAACGGGAACGCCATGCATTTGCGGTGAAAGTAGGCCTGAGATAAAGAGGGCGTTGTCACGAATCATTTCAGCGGGCATGCGAAAACGAGGCCCTCGAGCCAAAAGGCGATTGCTGGCATCCGTTTCCTGTAACTCAGGACGTATCTTGCTGTCCTGGCGATAGGTGCTGGATAACACGATCGTTCTGATGAGTTGCTTCTGGCTCCATTCAAATTCATTTTGAAATTGGACGGCAAGTTGATCAAGTAATTCGGGATGGGACGGCGGTTCACCACTCGACCCAAAATCTTCTTCTGTCGCAACAATGCCCGCTCCAAATAGTCGAGCCCACACCCGGTTGACCGTCACTCGGGCTGTCAGTGGATTATTGCCGTTGATCAACCATTGTGCCAGTTCAAGGCGGCTCGCCGATCCATCACTTGTCACATCACTGGTTGGCTGTGGAAGGGGAGGGAGAGCAGCAGGAACGCCTGCTTGAACCTCCTTGCCTTTGGTTAAGAACAGGCCTCGCGTGAACACATGCGTTGGACGTTTGAGATGCGAGGGGCGTTCAGCGATTACCGGGATGTTGCTGCAGGGGATCCTTGCACGTTCCGCTTTCAAAAGTCTCAGTTGCTGTTGGTCTGACAGCAGTTCTGGAGCATTCAGTAACGGCTTGAAAATGGGTTCCCGGCTGACCGCCACAGAGCCACGTTTCGCAATGAGTGGGAATGCGCCCAACTCCGTTACCCCGTTGCGAATCTTGATTTGCAGGGTGCTCCCTTCTGCAACTTCGGCCTCAGACTCAAGGACAAAGACTGCTGTGCGTGGGTAGTGGATTCGACTGTAGGCTGCAAAGCCGTTGTTTGTTTTTTCATTCAGGCTGTCGTTAGGGTTTTTGAAGGGAGTCGCCTCATCACCAATGACTCGCGAGAAGGTAATTGGATCCGTCTCGCCTTTTTGGTTCTTCAGGCTGGCCTGTAGGTGAGACAGGACGAATCCCCATTCGGAGTCCCTCCTGGCCTTTTCCGGGTCTCCCGGAGCAATCGTGATTCGGATGGCAGTCAGCCGCTTTGACTTCGCATTTAGCGGCATTTCGAGGGTTATTTCGGTGTTCGACGAAAGGGTGTCGATCGTGTAGTACTCCGCACGACCGTGACGTTGCTCCACAGCAACCTCGGTTGATTTGTTCGCTGAGGCCGTCATGGCGGTCAGGAACTGCCAGTTGGCTTCAGGTGCATCCAAAGCCGCGGATTCGCGTTTCCAAATCGAGTGCTGGAGCGCTGTGATCTTTTGATCCAGCTTGCCCGCTTTGGCGTTATCAGCTGGATCAACTGGGACTGCCAGCAAAGGAAGTTCCGAATTCAGGTCACAATCTGACGTGTTGTTGAAGAAAGCAGCGAACCGATAAAAATCTTCATGTTGCAATGGGTCGTACGGGTGGGCGTGGCATTGCACGCAGCCGAAAGTGACACCCTGCCAAGTTTGCCAAACTGTACTGACTCGGTCCAGCACCGCGTTGATTCGGAATTCTTCGTCGTCAGTTCCACCTTCTTCATTGGTTTGAGTCAGGCGGTGCACTGCGGTTGCCACGCGATCATCAATGGTGGGTGACGGTAACAAGTCACCAGCGATTTGCTTGATGGTGAATTCATCGAACGGCATGTCATCGTTGATTGCATCGATCACCCAGTCTCGGTATTTCCATATCTCACGGCGTCCATCTGCACCAAGTCCTCGTGAATCTGCATACCGGACCTGATCCAGCCAGACCGATGCCCAACGTTCGCCGTAACCCGGAGATTTCAGCAATTGATCAACGGTGGGTGAATACGCATCCTGACCGTCAGCTTTTACCAATCTTAGAAACTGTTGGATCTGATCGGGTGTTGGTGGCAAACCAGTCAAGTCAAGCGTTACACGACGCAACCACTGAGCGGGTGGTGCTTCCTGTGCTGGACTGATGCCTTTTTGATCGAGGCTTGCTAGCACAAATCGGTCAAGGGTTTGTTTGCACCACTGAGCGGATGACACGCTTGGTGGTTTCGGAGCTACGGCCGGTTGATATGCCCAAGGTTGTTCCCATGCGGCACCCTGCTTAATCCATCGCGTCAGCAATTCAATCTCGTCCCCCGTGAGCGGTGATCCGTGCTCAGGTGGAGGCATGACTTCCACAGCATTTTTCGACAACACTCTTTCGATCAATACCGAAGCGTCGGGATTGCCTGGCTCAATGACTTCGAGGGCTGCATCACGGTGAATGAAGGAAAGGTCTGCAGCCTGTTTGACACCTCCGTGGCAGTCCAGGCAATGATCACGCAGAATTGGCCGGATCTGGCTGGTGAAGTCGATGGTCGCAGTATCGGCAGCGTATAAATGTGACGCGGCAATTAAACCTGCGAGAAAGCATGTCAGAGAGGCGAATAGATGCTCGGTTTTCATGTCGACGATGATGCAGGAAATGAGTGGAGGTGCCGTGTGGTCGGATGCATGGCAAAGTGGTCGGCAAACCACGGGTTTTTCAGGGTGAAGGACTGCGCGCCGATGGGTAGGCAAACTTGTGTTCTTTTCCAAGGTTACCGCTATGATACCCGCTTTGGCAATCTTGTAGGTGTCGGGATCAGCATTGCACCCGTGATATGGGGGGCGCGCACCACGGAATCAATTTTCAGTTGAACTCAAAGGCTTGCAACGCAACACTTCAGCAGCGATTATCCTAAGGACGAACTTTGACGACGTTTCGATCTTTTGCAACTTATTCATCTCCTGCCACAGGCGAGTCAGATGGCGCTACCACCTTGGACGATTGAGCTCCTGCGACGCGGAATTACCGATGTTGCCCGAAAGGCAAGTGAGCCTGAAACCATTGAGAAAATCAAAAATCAGGCGACGGAAATTCTGCAGGATCTACCACAGACGGCAGCCAAGAGCATCGACGCCATGATGCGGACTGCGGAGGTCAGCAAAAAGACAGTTGAGCGATGGTCGCGAAAGCACACCGCCTTGGCAGTACCACTACTCAACGGCAGCGGGGTACTCATGAATGAGCACGGGGCCGGAGTACCAATTGCACCTCAGGTGAGCGAAGCAGGCTATGAACTGTTGATGGGCGATAGTGTCACAGGAGTGTCGATGGATGAGCGGTTGTCTCGCAGGTTGCAGCGTTTGCTGCCCGCTAGCGGAGATTATTCAATTGCTGTCACGTCAAACTTCTCTTCTGCACTCACTGGTTTGGCGCTGCTGGTTGATGAGCGGCAGTTGGTTGTGCATCGGTCTCAGGCTGTCCGGTTACCTAACGGAAGAGCGTTGCCTGACGCTTTCGGGATGTTTTTGCCAGTGATTCAGGAAGTTGGCAGTCGCGACAACATCCTGCCGCAGGATTTCGATGGGCTGGATTCCTTTTGCGTAGTCATGGCTGATGTTGGCGAGCAACCGTTGGAATTGCTGGAACTGCCCGGCCGTGATGCGATGCAAGCGGTAATTTTGCCTGTAGCGACACTGGGGCAAGCTGAATCAGATGCATCCGGGTTGACCGAGATTCCTTCGGCTGAGTCCATGCTGGTCGCCGGTGCAGACTTTGTGATCTTGTCAGGACAGGGCGTGCTGGGTGGGCCCGAGTGTGGCATCATCATTGGACGCAAACCACAGATTGAAAGTATCAAGGCATCACGCGTTTGGCCTTCGATTGCGGCAGGCGATGCTGCTCAGGCAATGCTGGCGATGACTCTTGAGGTGGCCGCCTCTGATCCCGATGAAATTCCTGCGTTGGCACTGCTCAATACCAGTGAGGAAAACTTGCGCGGGCGTGCGGAACGCTTGGCAACCAGATTGAGCGGTAGTGACAGCATTCGAAATGTGCAAATCACGGCAGAGAAGGCGCGGCTTACCCGCGACGGACGTTGGTGTTTTGCGTCACGACAGATTCGCGTGACTCACGAATCGCTGACGGCTCAGGATTGGCAAAGTAAATTGATGGGCGACATGCCAGCGGTGGCTGTTGAGTGCTCAGGAGATGCGATCTGTGTCGACCTGCGATGGATTTCCGCTTCGGATGATAACCGGCTTGCTGAGGCTCTCGGCGGGACGATCAATGCGGTGCCAAGTTCCTGATGATTCACAAGGCTTGTCGGTGTGTCTGCATTGAAGAGTGTCGGCTAGAACTTGTCCATCCAAATGAGATGATTCCACCACGGGGGTA
>DOPG01000264.1:6367-29161 GCA_003513555.1 Rhodopirellula sp.
CCAAATGAGATGATTCCACCATGGGGTGTCGTTTGCTTGTTTGGGGCCTGTGGTTGACCTGCCATTAAGCACGATTTCCGTGATCTGTCGGTGGAGCTTTTGTGCAACATTGCTATGTTGCTGCAGCACGTTGTTCCGTTCTCCGGGATCTGTCGCGAGGTTGTAGAGTTGACGTTTGGATTTGGGGGTCTCCATCACGAGTTTCCAGTCGCCATCTCGAATCGCAAAACCACCTGAAGCACTGTGGTGAATCATGGGTCCGCGTTTCATTCTGGCGTTGGGATTGGTTAGCACAGCGGCAAAGCTAAAACTGTCTTCACCCTCATTCGCGGCCAGTTGATTTTCTGTGATTGCTGCCAGCGTTGCCAGAATATCTGTCTGGCATACAGGCTGATTGCATTGGCTGGCGGGAGAAATTTTGGCAGGCCAGCGAATGAACATTGGTACCCGGTGGCCTCCTTCGTAGATGGAACGCTTGCCGTCTCTGTAAATTCCATTGCTTTGGTGAGAAAACTTTTTAGCTCTCTCTTTCCATGTGGTTTCAGGTCCATTGTCACTCGTGAAGATGACTATGGTATTTTCAGTAAGTTTTTCACGATCTAGCATTTCCAGAATTCGGCCCACGTGCCAATCTGTCTCCATCATGAAGTCACCATAGGCGCCGGCGTCGCTCTTGCCGCGGAACTGGTCAATGGGGATGACGGGTTTGTGGGGTGATGTGTAGGGCAGGTACAAGAAAAATGGCTCGCCTTGTAGGGCAGTGTCAGCACGTCCTTCAACCCACTCGATTGCTTTATCGGTAAAACGCGTCAGGCATTCGGAATCAACAAAGTCCGGTGCAATTTCAAGCTGTCCACGGACAACACCAAGATCACTGGTGGTACCAGGCTCGGAAAGTTGTTGATCATAGGGAGGCTTGATGCGGTAATCCGCCAGAGCGATTTGGTTTGGCTTTTTCTGGGTGTATTCCGTCGGCGGAACCTTGGCGTAACGACCCTCGAACCATGCCAGTACTCCGTAGTTCATTGATGCGGGGATTCCCCAGAAGTAGTCAAACCCCTTATCAAGCGGCATATCCAAAACAGGCTTGGACCAGTCTCTTGTGCTACGGTCACCGGGAAAGTCCATGCCGAGATGCCATTTGCCAACCATGGCAGTCGCGTATCCACGCTGCTTCAATAGGCTTGGTAGTGTGGTCCGGCCATCCGCAATCAGGCAAGTTTTCTCTGCACCGTAGACCCCTTTCTTTAACGTTGTGCGCCAACTGTATCGTCCAGTCAGCAGTCCATAGCGACTTGGAGTGCAGACTGTGTCACTGCAATGGGCATCGGTGAACGTCATGCCTTCTTTTGCGAGCCGATCGAGGTTCGGGGTCTGGAATTTCGCATCAGGATTCAAGCAGCTGGCGTCACCAAAACCCTGGTCATCGGTGTAAATGAGAATCACGTTGGGGCGACTGTCAGCCAGCGTGATTGAATTGCTGCAGATTGTCAGCAGAAAGATGCAAGCCGTTGACACGTGTTGAATTGATTTCGTCATGGATTAATGCCGTTGGAAATGCTCGCCGAATTGGCTGTATTTGTGATAGGGAACTGCATCTGTTTGCCACGATTTCACGGCCTCGTCATAGATTTGTCGCATGCGAATCAAGTCGCCTGCAGCAGATTCAATCTTGGACAACTCAGTCAATTCCCCCGGATCACTCTGCGTGTTATAGAGTTCTTCGGTGGGAGAAATTTGGTCATCGCGGTAGGGCCAGTAGATATATTTCCAAGAGTCTGTCACCACTGCGTAGCTGTGTGCTGTCCCGGGGCCCCAAACATTAATCAGTGGCAACGAGTCATGGATATTTGCCTTAGGATCGTCGTACAGAGGCATCAAGTCCTGACCATCCATGTTCCTCGGGATTTTGATCCCTGCCAGCTTCAAGATGGTAGGTGCAAAATCCACATTGCCAGTCAAAGAATCACAACGCAGTTGTTTGCCACTGTTGATGTGTCGTGGGTCGAAGATGATCAGTGGTACACGTGATGCCTCTTCGTAAGGCAAGACCTTGGAACCGTATCCGTGCGAGCCACAGAAGAATCCATTGTCGGACGTGTAGATAATCACTGTGTTATTCTTGACACCTGCCTTGTCGATGGCCTCGCGAATCATTCCCAGGGCGACATCGATCGCGTAAATCTGCTGGTAGTAGGTCGCCATGACTTCGTCATACTTGTCACTGTAGTTCCAACTGTGGAAACGCTCAAACTGGCGTCCCGCGCGACTTTGCAGTGAGAAGTGTTCGCCATACTCGCGACCGTAATTTGCTGGTCGCGTGAATGTTTTTCCGGCATAGATTGAATTGAATTGCGGATCAGGAGTCGCCGGTTTGTGAGGTGCCTTGAAGCTGATCGACAGGCAGAACGGGCGATCCGATTTGGCGGCGTCTGCAATGAAGTCCCTGCCAAACGCGCCGTACGAGACTGTGGAGTGGGGGTACTTCTTCACGTAATCGGCCATCGATTTGTTGCGTTTTGTTTCGTAGTGAGTTTGGCCTGGGCCTCCTCCCCATCGGTCAAAACTTTCTGTGGGCAAACTGCCTTTTGAATTTGGTTGCTCTGTTACCTCAAATCCAAACTTGCCAGCAAATGCTGTCTGGTAACCTTCGGCACGTAACAGCATCGGGTACGAACGGTGCCAATGTTCCGATAACAAGGCTCCATGTTCGAAATTACAGCCGGTCTTGTATTCGTACATCCCCGTCATGATGTTAGCGCGGCTGGCCATGCAAATTGCAGTTGTGTCGTAGTGGCAATCAAAAATCATGCCGTCGCGTGCCAGTCTGTCCATTTGGGGTGTTTGGACGTCTGGCGTTCCATAACAACCCATGGAATAAGTGCATTGGTCATCTGCTAAAAGAAAAACGATGTTCGGCCGTTGGGCAGCAACGGGCTTGTCGGTATTCGCGTCATCAGCAACAACTGGGCACGAAGAGCACAGCAGGGTTAACAAGCAAAGAGTGAATGCGAATTTTGGGGGCATGGTTTACCGTGCTTTCGGAGGGAAATCGTATACTTGGGCAGGCCGCTGCGGCTTGTGGGATTCGTTGCACAATGCTTGTGGAATCTCAGCTTTGGAAGTGATTGAGATGGTGAGAAGATGGTTGGTTAAGGCGACTTTCAAACGTTCCGTGAGGTTTGCAATTGCTCCACTTTAGCAGACGCTACTTCCAGCGTGCTTGAGGATCGGCGTTGTTGGCGATGCATTTGGATTCGCGGAATCAGCTGCATTCCCTTGCACGGTAGATGCTCTCGTTTTTGGTGGGCCATTCGAGCCGTACTTCGGATTCGGCTTGGCCTCTGAGAAACGCGAGTTGGGAAAACATGCCAGTGAATCACACGACAAGTGCGAACAAGAACCCAGAGAAGCAGGGACGGGCGCAAGCATTGCTGTAAGATCATTATTTGTGCGAATATCCAAAATCACCCTGCCCGGCCACCAGATCGATGCGTGTTGCCACCGGACCTGCAGCCCGATGTGCAAACGTCTGTTATTCGATGCTTTTCGGTAAGCCAAAAGAATACGATCGTTCCACACGACAGACGCGAACAGCAAACTCACTGTACCAAAGCCGGCGTCCCAATTCTTGGACGTTGCGGTGTTCGGCGACATCATGCCATGCCCGAATCGCTTCAGCATCACGCCAATAGGAAATCGTAATTCCAACGCGATCACGATCACGAACTGAATCAAGACCAAGAAAGCCATCCTGTTGAGCCGCTCGTTGGATCATGCGTTCGGCAGCTTTTTCGTAGTCAGTGCCTGAGTCGTCCACACGCTTCGATGTGAAGATGACAGCATAGTGTGATTCACCATGTGTTTGAGCAATACGAGCACTGTCGGACATTTTGGGTCGGATTCTGCGTTTGAGGAAAATCGCTCACTGTCTGTCGCTGGAGCAGGGGGGCGGCTGTTCTTCCATCCACGCCCAAATCAGGAATGCGGCTTTTTGCAGGGCAAACCATTTGGATTTTGATGAAAGAAAGCTGGATTAGATGGGACACTTTCGCGCTCAAGTTTGCACATTGCAGGTTTCGATGTGCCGTGTTGGCATGTCGTCTTGCAAGACGTACACGTTCAGTCGAGAGATTTACGTTGCGATGAATCGGTGCGTTTCTGATCTCGCTTCTTGAGACCTGCACGATCCATGAGTGAACTTCGCATCAATTCCTCCATGTAATCATCATCCGCTGGTGGAGGACCATAGGCACCAAGCGACTGGGGGTCGTATTCGATCACGTATTCGTGCCTTGCGAATGCGACTTTGCTATTCGGATCGACCCGTTTGCGAGTCACTGTTCGATTATCTACTTTAATGCCATTTCGGCTGTTGAGGTCGCGAATGAACCAGTACCCCTGTTCCAGGGTCAAGCGGCAATGCTGTGTGGAGATGTTCTTGAAACCCAACTGAATGTCGGCTTCGCCTCGGCGACCGATCATCAAGCGTTTCTTGAGTAGTGGAATGGGGTCGCCTCCACCCACGGGAGTGAGTTGTCCATATTCTCCGGCGAATATAGGTTCTTCGCTGCTACTCACAATGTTTTCTCAATAATCCGGGGGAGGGGAATTTTGTCTTGATCGATCCACGATAAACTGTGCACGCGATCGAATTTGTACTCACGAGTTGCGGAACGTAGGTCACTTAGTCTGGATCGTGCAACCTGATCAGCAGTTCAGCACACTTGAGTGCGATTGTTTCAAGTGCAAGGTCTCAGGTTCTTGACGTCAGGTTCAGTGGCTCGGCTCATGCGTACGCCGTATCCAAGCGTAATTTGACTCGCATTTGGTACAGTGCTCGAACCTCCGAGCGGTATCTCCACTGCTTCAATGTACTCTATTTTGGCTTCTTCCCTCCATTTGGCAACTGTTGACGTGTCTCCAACTGCAGATTTTGACCCACGATTGGCTTGGCAGGAGGAGGATTTACTGATGAATTCGTTTGGCGCGTTTCTGAAACGCAAATTCGGCGGCCGAACTCAAAGGGTCAGTATTGATGCCGGTTTTACTTGCCCCAACGTCGATGGGGCGGTTGCGAGGGGAGGCTGCAATTTCTGTGATAATCGCTCATTTAGCCCGTCACGGCGGGTGCGTCTGCGTCAAGTCAGCGAACAGTTGCAGTCTGGAATTACCAGTGTTCGTGAGCGATATGACAAAGTCGCCCGTTTCATTGCCTATTTTCAGCCAGCTACCAATACCTACGCTCCCGTTGAGCAGTTGCAGGAAGTATTCGAACTTGCGATGTCCTTGGATGATCAGGTGGTTGGTTTGGCTATTGGAACCCGGCCAGACTGTGTGCCTGAGTCAGTTTTGTCCATGATTCAGCGACTCGCTGCAGAAACCTATGTTTCGCTCGAATACGGAATGCAGACCATTCATGACGAAGGTTTGGTCTGGATGAATCGGGCACATGGTCATGCAGACATGGTGAACGCGATCGATCGCAGCCGTGGGCGGGGGTTCGAATGCTGTGCACATGTCATTTTGGGAATTCCAGGGGAGTCCTACGAGATGATGATGCAGACGGCAAACGAAATTGGTGTCTTGGGGTTTGATGCCGTCAAAATACATAATCTGTACGCCGTTAAAGACACACCGTTGGGGCAGCAGGTGCTCGACGGTGAAATCGAGATGATGAAGAGAGATGACTATGTCAAAACGGTCGTCGACTTCTTGGAGAGAATTCCGGCTGAAGTTGTGGTCGAGCGTATCAGCGGAGATGCACCTCGCAATTTTCTGATTGCTCCCCAGTGGTGCCGTGAAAAGTCAAAATTAAGAATCGACATTGAGGCAGAGTTGCGGCGACGGGGGACAAGGCAGGGCAGCCATTTTGTTCCACCGGCCGTGCGGCCGGAAGATCGTCCGGTGCCTGACGATTTGACACCACAAGTCATTCGAAACCAAATCGAAACACGGGGCCGGTTACCCGTTCTTAAAATGCAGGAATGAGCGAAAAACAATTCAGCTCCGTGGTTGACGCACGGGCTGACCCAAGAATCCGCTTTCTGGCTTCCCCCTCGCAGTGGGGCAGTCGGCAAGCTAACCTCTCGGTACCAGGGTGCATTCACGTTTCGGTAGTGTGTCGCAAAGACAATATTAGCCGTTTTCAATCAAAAACCATTTCCCGAGAAGAACTCCTCCATGGCAAGAGTTGGAATCGTTTTTGGATTGTTGCTTTGCGGTTTGACGTACGCCGCCATGGTTTGGGACGCTGAGAAAATCCCTGCGCAGTTCATTCCCATGATGTTTGGAATACCGTTGTTATTTTGCGGTGTGGTCGCTCTGAATCCGCATCGCAGAAAAATATCGATGCAAGTTGCGGCCAGTGTGGCTGGCTTGGGCGGTGTTTTTGGAACGCTTTGGTGTGTGACGCGAGTTCTTCGCTTGGCTACCGGAAAGCCGCTGAGTATGCACGGCCTGACTGTCATTGCGGTGATGTCACTTTTGTGCCTGGTATTTGTGGTTGTGTGGGGACGCTTGTTTTTTCAAATGCGACGTAAGCAGGCCGACAGGAACGTGTCACGTGAATCGGCTGGCGACAACAATGAAGTTCAAAACCTGAGTTCCACCAAAGAAACATGAGTGACGAGCACGTTGCATTGGAATCGCTGTTGGTTGCCTTTGAGGAAACCGATCCGTTGCGGACACGCGTTCACCGTGTGCTATCGGCGTTGCCATGCGAAGTTCAGAGTGACTTCATCGATGATCCGCGGTTCTACATCCGTCCATTGACACGGAAAAGCTCCTGCGAAACGTTGCTTGCTTTTCCAGCCCCGGATGGCTCTGTCAGTCGCTGTGTTGTTTTGAAGAAACGCTTGGCTACCTGTTCACTGGCATTCGGGTTGTATGTGATTGCCCATGAGTTGGCGCACGCTTACCTTCGTAATGGGCCATGGCAGCAGTTTGCCGATCCAGAAGAAGCGGCAGATGCTCTGGCGGCCAGTTGGGGGTTCGATAAACCCGCATCGTGGTTCTAGTTTCGAAGGAGTTTGGTTTAGAATCCTGATCAGGATTCTTGCTCGATCAAACGTAGGAGACGAGGGATGAATTTGCGGAGCGCCCTGGAGCGGTGACTGATGGCTCGCTTTACGGTTAAATCGAGTTCACCGAAGGTGCGATGGTATTCTCTAATGATAAAGAGTGGGTCATACCCAAATCCCGCGACTCCGCTTCGTTGGTGCGCAATGCGTCCTCCGCAGCGACCGTTTTCTTCCAGGCGTACTTGCCCCTCTGGATCTGACAGGCACAAGAAGCAATTAAAATGCGCGTCCCGTCGCTCATCGGGGACAGTTTCGAGTTCGCGCAGTAACTTGTCGTTGTTCGCTTCGTCATCACCGTGTGTTCCCGCGTAGCGGGCAGACATAACACCAGGCTGACCTTTGAGAGCGTTCACCGTCAGGCCACTATCTTCTGCTAAAACCCAACGCTTGAGGTGTTTCGCCTGCTCGGTTGCCTTCAAGGCCGCGTTAGCTTGAAAAGTATCGCCGGTCTCGTCTACGTCAATGGACTCTGGAATCGCGGCAAGCGTTGTCAGCTTGACTCGATCCTCTGGTAGCAGCAAGCGAAGTTCGATGAGTTTTTTCGCATTATTTGTACCGAGGACAAGTTCAAACATGATCAACGATTTCCAAAGGTGGCGCCGTAAAGGCTGCGGCGGGTCGGTTTAGGAACAGAGATGGGAGTCGGCTCAACATCGAAAGGAATCATTGCCACATTGTTGCTCGCAACACCCTTACTTCCGGCGGGAACTTGTTGTGCCAGTTCCGGGTTAACATTGAAAGCACTGAACTCTTTCATCACTTTTCGAATTTCAGCGTCGTATTCAAAGCGACCGTCTGGTAATTCACGTCCCAGCGTATCAAAACTTCCAATCGTCACCAAGGATCGAGAGCGGTCATGAAATTGATAGGCTTCGACACCCTGGGCTCGCAGTTTTCGAGTCATCTTGTCTGCATCAGCCGCAAACTTGTCCAGTCGTGCCATGCTTGGCTCGATGTCATCCTGCTTCTTCATGTCAATGATCTTGCCAAGTCCTTCAAATGTCTTGACCACGACCGTGTACTTGCCATCACATTTTATCAAGCTGTGCTTCGTGCCCTCGTTCAGTTGATGCACGAAAGAGTCAACTTTCGGAGCGGCAAAGTATTCTTCAGGTAGCATGGGATTTCGGGTGACGAACGCGCTACCCATAGGGCCTCGAGATTTACTAGCGCCTGCTTTGAGCAATCGATGGGTAATTGCTTTTACGGTAGTAACTGGATTACTGCGGTCAGTCTCAGCAGCCAAATCATCTGCGTTTTCGTAAACCTTGGGCTTGGCAGTGCGGATCTTTTCCAAGTCCTTTTCGACGCTAGGGTGTGATACCGAGTCGTATTCACCCACTAGAACTGCATAGGCATCATACTGATAGCGATTGGCATATCGAACGGAACGTGATGTGTTCGCATTGCGTCCAATCGTTCCTGTAAAGTCGAATTTTTCTTTGTAGATGTAGGCAGCCAGATTGAGTTCGTCGCGAATTTCAAGAGCGAGACGTTCAGCACGTTCTTTGGAACCGGCACCCACAAAGTTGGTCGCCAGAATTAACCATGGACCGTCTTCCTCGCTCAGTTCATACGTTTTGGAGGCATCAGCTTCGACTGCGGGTGCTCGCTTGAACATCTTCAACAAGCTCGGGGTATCAGCTTGAATGACGCCCGTGCAAAGGAATAAAAATGACAGTGAAAGTACAGTTGCTCGTTTCATGACGAATCCGTGAATTCCGCAGGTTTGCGACAAAATTGATTCAAGAATCGTTTATTAGCAGAACAACACAACTTGGCGAAAGACAAATTTGTAGTCCGTCTGAAATGCTTGCAATGCGACGAGGGAATGTGCTGAAACCCAGCCCTCAACAAGTTTCGGTACCGCAGGGCAGTTGCTGGCCGTCTCGCAGGTTTAATAGGATCGGCCCACGCTCACTCAAGCATCATCGCTGATGATTCGCCAACAAACAAAAACCGATGCTGGCGCGAGCCTACCGTAAGGTGAACAGAGAACTTCCGGTGACTTTGTTGGTTTGTTGGAGTCTTGGGTTCGTCATCGTGATGCTATTTGGTCGCAGTGTAGGCATACCGGTTTTGCACACTCGGGTCCATCAACCCTGCTGTATTCCAAGGTGCAAGTCCTTCTGTAATCATGGCTTGGTAGTCGAGGTTGGGCTGCCGCAAAGCGAGGCACGCTTGTTTGCAAAATTGGACAAAACCAGGGTCGTCGGCGTTCCAAAGGTGAGTCGGGTTTTGACCCTGCTGGTAACGCTCTTCACAACAAATAGCGCCGGCAAAATAGATCATGCAAGCGGCGGTGAACCGCTCGAAATCATTCATGACCCAATAGGTGGTGCTGACAAGTTCATCAAGCAGTTCGCTCTCCTGGAAAAATGAAGTTTCGTATTGTTGAACAGCCTGTCTTTGTTCCGTTTCATTTGGATTCAACATGATGATGTTGAGGATCCTGTCGACGCCTGCCAGTGCATGAGCGATGCCAGTGCTGTGCAAAGGGTCCAAGGTCATCGCTGCAGTGGGGAGCATGAGGTGCCGCTGACTGAGCAATGGAGCGACCAGTCGTTGCAGCCGACCTGTTGATCGAACCCCATCAGGAGGACCGGTTAACGAGGCTGTTGCCATTAGCTCGGCGAGCGATGGATAGTCCTGGACCTCATCTGGATGCGCTTGTGCATTCATAATATCTGAGCTGTGCGCATGTCCTCCGTTGTGAAGAGTTTCAGATCCTAGCCATTCAGTTCGACCCACGCTGGTGATTCCATTGTTGAAACGCAGCATCCACAGCCATCCATTTTCGAGCAGATGGTGTTGAGCCGCATCATCTGAGTCAAACGGATTTAACGCAATGTTGTGCCCAAGTTCGTTGAGTTGTTGCGACCAAGAGCCAACGGTTCGATAGTGGCCATACGTGGTTCGGGTCTGTGTGTGCAGGGTATGAGTAAGGTTTGTGGCGTTAAGTAATCGGGCTGATACTGATGAAGCACCTGACGCGTCGACTATCCAGTCACTGTGCAGGGTGGCTCCGCCAGTCTGGCACATGGATCGCAGCGTGTATGCTCCCAATTCATCTCTGGCGATCTGTGTAATTTCGTGACCGAGCAGGTCCATGACACCTAGGTCGACTGCCTTTCGAAATAAGAACTGATCGACTTCCGATCGATACCAATGAGTATCGGCCACATCATTGTTGGCACTGGCTGCCACCAGCAAGCTGCTTTGCCCCAGCGTTTGTTCAGAGAATTTTTGGTTGCGGTGGTGTTGGTAGTACGTGAACCCACGCTTGCGTCCGCAAGCAATCTCTGGAAATTGGTTCTGCCAGCTACTCCACGTTGACAACGCTTCCAAGTAAGGCAGTTGATAGTTTTGAGCTAAACGCCTCAGGATCATATCGGCTAGTGGTGTTGAGGACTCACCAATCGCGAAACGCGGATGGTGCGTGCTATCGATCAGCGCCACACGCAGTCCAGATTTTGCCAGTGCGGCTGCCAGAATTGATCCCGCAAAGCCCGCTCCAATGATCGCCACATCCACCTTGTTTTTCATGAGCTTCCATCGCTTTGATCAGGTTGAACAGGGGCTCAGGTTCACGACACGTTTTCCTCAGACACTCTGGGTCAGGTTGCTCTGCTGAAGACGATAGTATTCTGCGTCATTCGCGGGGACATCCCACAGATCCAAGGTGACAACTGCTCGGCCACCAGAATCCTGCAACAATTGTTCGTGTATTTCAGCGAGCAAGGTCGTTGAAAACTTTGGCAGTTCCTCGGCCTTCCCCCCCCAACCGTGACCGCTACGGGCAGGGATTATGCTCACGTGTCTTGCCCCGCAGGCAATGGCGTGTCTCAGCGATAACCGTGTCCAACGAACGGATTCAACCACATCGATACCAGGAACGCCAAGGATGAGGAATACGCGGAGATCGACGCCCAGGCGAGCTATTTCGCTGGCGTAGCTGCTAAAGTCATCGCGAGACATCTGCTTTTCCAAGCGGCCAAGCCAGCGTGGCTGAACTGTTTCAAGTCCAACTGCGATTTCGAATTGGCAGGTCACGAGTTTCAGGAATGACTGCAGTCTGCTTTTGCCGAACTGAGGATGATTTTCTACGATCACGCGATCAAAACGATTGCAACGCTCGGCAATTGCAGTGTAATCGCCGGAGGGGATGCTTCTTGGGTCAAAGAAGTTGCCGCTGTTATAAAGTTTCAGCCACTTGGCATCAGAATCTTTGATCGCACTATCAATTTGCCGAGGGATGGCACCTGCTGGTGTCGCCGTAGGAAGTGTGTTGAAGTGCAGATCGCACATGTTACAGCCGATAGGGCACTGCGACGCAGTCAGAAACACGGTTGTCGTGCTGACTTCGTTACCCTCACCATCTGGTTCTGCCTCGTGAAGAACCAGATAAGGTTTGTCTGCCGAAAGTTGCTCGCGATTCATGGGATTAACAAGTGTCGTCGTATGGCTATCAGTTGCTGTGGTGATGATCACTTTCAAGTTCGAAATGGAATCAATCAGACAAACCGAGACGCGCCTTGAGGCGTGTCAGCATGGCGACAGTCGCGAGTGTCACGATCATCAGGCTAAAAATGATATAGCCAAAGAAAAGTTTCAGGTTTCCAACGTTTGCAGGTTCTTCATCAAACTCCTGTTTCAGAAATTCATCCAACGGGATGGCAAACAAAGCTGCGAATGGACTTGAAATCCCTGCCCATTTCATGTTGGCGATGCTGTCAGCACTGAAATTCAGGATTTCCATTACAGCCACGGCAGCAGGAGGACCCACGTAAAGCAACAACAGGACCGAATAGGTTGTTAGCAGGGCGATCGACGTTTTTTCAGTGAAGAGTGAACTGGTCAATGCCACGCTTGCGTTTACCAAGCACACCAAAACAACAACGACAAACATCGCAATGACCGCTTCCCAATTGCTCCAGAACGTCATGTTCAAGGCGGTCCCTAGCAGAAGCGGCCAAAGTAGAAATGATGTGAGCACTGCCGAGATGCGGAATCCAACGATGAATTTTCCCCACAGGATTTGCCATGGTGTCAAGGTGGTTGTCAGCAGTAGGTCCAGTGTTTGACGCTCTCGTTCACTAGTCATGCTGCCAGCCAGGAAAACAGGGCCCACGAGCATGCTGAAAACCACGACATAAACAGAGAACCACGCACATTTCTCAATTTGCCAAAACAGGAAAATTCCCATGAGGGGAATCGCCAATAACATGCTGATCTGGATAACCAGCCGCAGCATCAAGGTACCCTGGCTAAAAATCTCGCTGTGAATTTCCTTGTCGTATACCGGGTTGGTTCCATCCGGCATCAGTTGACGTTTCTTCGGTGGAGCAAACAATCGGTCCGGGAATTGATCAGGCTGAATCACAAGGCCGACAGCATCTTCGGCTTCTTTTTCGAGATCGATGACCTCTTTTCCCTCGCTTCCAACATCAGGTGGATACAGCATCCGCCCAGCGGCTGCTGAGCACATCAGAATGGTTGCTGTCAGAGCCACGGCAGGGAAAACCAGGAAAGCAATTTGCAATCTCAGCTCACCGGCATTGGTTAGTGCCGCCCACGCAGTAACCGCCCCAATCACAAGTGGCAAAATGATCAAGTAGCTAACGACCAGCGAACTACTGGTGCGTGAGAAGTAACTACTGCAGAAAACGCCAATGGCACCAAACAGGATCACTGACACAATCAGCCCGGTATACGCCGCCAGTACCTCGTAAACACTGACACCACCAAGCGGAAGGCACAGAACGATGATTGGCAGGGAAGCCATGATCAACATTCCCAGATGGGTCAGCGACGCTACCATTTTTCCAAGCACGATTGCGCCAGGACGCAACGGGCTAGCCAGTAGCATTTCATAAGTCAGGCGTTCTTTTTCGCCAGTAATGGCACCTGCCGCAAAGCTCGGCGCCATCAATGATGCAATCACATACTGGCCAAGAAAGAACAGATCTACCAATTGCTTGGCTGACTGTGGATTGGTTGTCAGGTCCAGCACCGTGTCCGCTGGCCAAGCGAGGAGAACCACTCCCGACAGCAGTAGTTGGTAGGCCGCAAGCAAAACGAATGCACGATTGGTTCGCAGGTTGACTAGCAACTCACGCTGCAGCACCGGATTCTCAAATACGTACATTGGATTGCCGTTTGACTAAAAGTTGACTTTGCGGGTGTTATCCAAAATAGGAGACTTCGATTTCTTGCCGGCTTCCTCATGCACATATTGTGGTACAGCGTAGCCGGGTAAGACAGCTCGAAGGCTGTCAATCATTTTAAGCCCGGTCTCGACCGGGACTTCAAAGTGGGTTGCTCCACGCACGCGATCCAGCTGGTGCAAGTAATATGGTTGAATTCGATGGTTCACAAGGCGACGGCAGAGCTCCGCTAGAACTTCGGTTTGATCATTCACGCCACGCAGTAAAACTGCCTGATTTAAAACAGGGATGCCGGAGTCGATCAGCTTGGCTATTCGTGCCAAAACGCTCTCGGATAGTTCTTGTGGGTGATTGGCGTGAACGACCATCCAGGCGGATAGACGGCTTGAGGATAGCCGTTCTACGAGTTCCTCGGTGATTCGCTGGGGAATCACGATGGGCATCCGTGAGTGTAGACGTAGCCTCTTCAGGTGTGGAATGTCCTCCAAAGCCGAGATGAGTTGGTCCAGTTTCTCGTCAGTGGTCGTCAGTGGGTCACCTCCGCTAAGGATCACCTCTTCGATCTCCGGTTGATTTTGTAGATATTCGATCGACGGCAACCATTCGTCCTTACGGGACCCCGTTTGTTGATAGGGGAATTCGCGGCGAAAACAGTAGCGGCAGTGAATTCCACAGGCGGAAGTCGTCAGAATCAAGGCTCGACCCTCGTACTTGTGCAGTACCCCCGGCGAGACCAGGGCATTCAAGTCACCCACGGGATCGGCGGCAAACCCCGCTTGTTCGACCTCCTCCGCCGTGACCGGCAGGACCTGTCTCAGCAGGGGGTCATCCGGATTACTGGGCTCAATGCGGGCCACGAATTCCAGTGGAGCAAAGGTCGGGAAGTTCCGTTCGCCCGCAAGTTTGCCTTCCGCCCCCAATACTTCAGCAGAATCTGGCGGCAAACGGACCGCTTTTCTGAGCTGCTGGCTCGAGCGAATCGCGCGTTTCATCGCTACTTGCCAGTGAACTGGCTCTGATTCATCCAATGGCAAACCCGGCAGTTCACCAGGAAGGTGAAAAGCGGTCGGGACAAACTCGTCGCTTGTCGCTAGAATCTTGCCGGATTGGTTGGTCGACCCGTTCCGCATCGCTCGAATCAACGATCATCCCTCTCGTTCTACTTCACTGACTCGTACGACGGAGCCATCTTTTATATGGCTACTTATAACACAAGCGACTTCCGAAAAGGACTCAAGGTAGAAATTGATGGTGAACCCTACCTGATGACCGAGATGCAATTTGTAAAGCCAGGCAAGGGAAACGCCTTTTACAAGTGCAAAATGAAGAATTTGGTGCGTGGCACCTCTTTGGATCGAACTTACAAAGGTGGCGATTCGCTCCAGTCAGCTGATGTTGAGACGACGGATGTGTCGTTTCTCTACCGGCAGGGTGAGGACTACGTGTTCATGCACCAAGAGACTTTTGAGCAATATGAAGTCACTAAGGCTGTCGCTGGAGATATTTGGAAGTATCTCAAGGATGGAATGATCTGCACGATGACGCTGTACAACGGAAACGCGATCATTGTCGAGGCTCCCAATCAGGTTGAACTGGAAGTAATCGATTGTGCACCTGGTGCCAAAGGCGATACTGCCACGAATGTTACCAAGCCAGCCAAGGTTGAAACCGAAGCCGAATTTATCGTTCCAGGCTTCATCAAGGTGGGTAATGTGATCAAAGTCGATACGCGAAATGGAGAATACGTCGAGCGGGTCAGCAACTGACTGTTCTCGTCAGGGGTGAATCTGCGCATGGACGCTCGCTTTCGGGCGGGCCTTCATGCGGGGTAATCTTGCAGATTGCGGAATTCCGGACTTGGTGATCGCGGTCTGGCTACGATAGATCCGTAGAATAAAATGATATGATCTGGCAAGAATTCGCATGATTGCAGACAGAAATTCGCAATCCCAGCTCTGCTGCCTTCGGTGCAACGATGGTCAATACACTTCTCCTCCCTGAATTGCGCGAGATGCTGGCCGATGAAAATCAGGCTGAGCTCAAGGAGTTCTGTGTAGCGTTGAATCCCGGTCGCACTGCCGAGTTCATGGAAGGACTCTCCGACGTCGAAGTCTGGGCAGTCCTCCAATTCGCTGAGCCCGATCGACGGGCCGAAATCTTTGGTTATTTTCCCGAAGAGCGGCAAGTCGCCATGCTGGAAGTCCAGCAGCCTGATCAAGTCGCTGAACTGGTCGAGGAAATTCCAGCAGATGACCGTGTCGACCTCATTCAGGAATTGCCCGATGATCGTGTTGACCAAATCATGCCGCTGCTGCCCGTGGAGGATCGACGGGATATCCAGCGGTTGCAGTCCTACCCAGAGGGGACCGCTGGGGCCTTGATGACGACTGAGGTCGCCATGCTCAGTGAAAACCTCACCGCTCGCGAGGCGCTTGAGGAGCTGGGTCGACAGGCAAGTGAGCTGGAAACGATCTACTATCTGTATGTCGTTGATGAAAATCGTCTGCTCCGCGGAATCGTTTCGACTCGGCAACTCGTTTCTTCGCTGGTGCGCCCCACGAGGAAGCTTGGTGAGATGATGGAAACCGATCTGGTGGTGGCCATCGCGAGCGACGATCAGGAAACGGTCGCTCAGGCCGTCGAAAAATACAATCTGCTAGCGATCCCGGTCGTCGATAGTGGGCGTCAGTTATTGGGGATCATCACCCACGATGACGTTATCGATGTCGTTCGAGAAGAATTGGCCGAGGACGCGCAGCGGATCGCTGCGGTCGCACCACTGGAGGACGAGTATCTGAGAATTGGGCTATGGACCCTTTCCTGGAAACGAGGAATCTGGCTGACCATCCTCTTTTTTGCGGCTCTGCTTACCGCCTTTGCACTGCGGCACTATGAGCTCGAATTGGAAAAGTTCACGTGGCTCGTTTGGTTTATACCTCTGATCATCAGCGCTGGTGGAAACTCAGGCAGCCAATCGGCAACTCTCGTCATCACAGCGATGACCAGTGGCGAAGTCGAATTTCGTGACTGGCCGCGGGTGATGTACCGCGAAGTGCTCGTCTCGTTGACCCTGGGTGGCTTCTTGTCCCTGATCGGCTGGTTGGTTGCGATCTTCATCGCACCTAACCTTCAGGATGCCCTTGTGATTCCCCTGACGCTGCTGTCGGTCATCGTTTGCGGTTGTCTGTGCGGTGGAGCGTTGCCCATCCTGTTTAAGCGATTGGGGCTTGATCCCGCCATGATGAGTAATCCCTTCGTGGCCGGCATCGTTGATATTCTGGGGATCGTGATTTATATCAACATCGCTCGATTTGTGCTCGGCTAAGCAAGGCTCAGGATTGGCCTCAAAATCCAGGGTTAGCGAACAGATTCTGTGCGTGGGACAACACGTGCGACAGTTTGGATTAGCAACTGGGCAGCAGAAGCGTCGCGTGATTTCCTCGCATTTCACTCATGTCGGTAAGCGGATGGATGGCCACAAAAAAAGGCGACCAACAAAGTTGGCCGCCTTTCTGTAAGGATCATCCTGTCGGGTCAGGATCAATACATGTCGTGATCGCCACCGGTACCTTTGGCACCACCCTCTTTTGGCTTTTCTGCGACCAAAGCGTCGCTGGTCAGCAACAAGGTTGCAACACTGGCTGCGTTTCCAAGTGCGGTGCGAGTCACTTTCGTCGGGTCGATTACGCCAGCTTTAACAAGATCTTCGTAGCTGTCAGTCAACGCGTTGTAGCCGCCGTTACCCTTCATGCCGAGAACTTTCTCGCACACGATGCCACCGTCCTGACCAGCATTCTCAGCGATCATTGTGAGTGGAGCACGGCAAGAGCGTAGCACGATGTTGTAACCAACCAGTTGATCTTGACTAAGTTCCTCTGCAGGTTTGACCGTACCAGAAGCACGCAACAGAGCGACACCGCCACCGGGAAGGATTCCTTCTTCAACTGCAGCACGCGTTGCGTGCAGCGCGTCCTCAACGCGAGCCTTCTTCTCTTTCATCTCGCTCTCGGTTGCAGCACCAACATTCACCTTTGCAACACCACCAGCGAGTTTCGCAAGTCGCTCTTCGAGTTTCTCACGATCGTAGTCGCTGCTGCTGTTTTCGATCTCGCGACGAATCTGGTCGATCCGGGCTTTGATATCGCTAGTCTTACCGCCGCCTTCGATGATGGTCGTATTGTCCTTGTCGATGATGATCTTTTTGGCACGACCAAGTTGTGGAAGGTCGACGCTCTCGAGCTTGACGCCGAGTGCTTCAAAGATTGCGTTGCCACCGGTAAGGATTGCGATATCTTCCATCATCGCTTTGCGACGATCCCCGTATCCGGGCGCCTTGACGGCACAAACGGTGAAGGTGCCACGAAGTCGGTTGATGACGAGAGTCGCAAGGGCTTCGCCATCAACATCTTCGGCGATGATCAACAGAGGCTTGCCCTGTTGCACAACTTTCTCAAGCAGTGGCACCATGTCTTTAATGTTGCTGATCTTTTTCTCGAACACCAGGATGTAGGCGTCTTCGAGAACTGCTTCCATCGAGCTTGAGTCGGTCACGAAGTAGGGTGACAGATAGCCGCGGTCGAATTGCATTCCCTCGACCCATTCCTGCTCGGTTTGAAGGCTTTTGCCTTCGTCGACGGTGATCACACCGTCTTTTCCGACTTTGCTCATCGCGTCTGCAAGCAAATCGCCGATCTCCCGATCGTTGTTGCTCGCGATCGTTGCGACGTTAGCCATGGCTTCCTGATCTTTAACCTTGGTTGCCATCTTGTGCAACTTTTCGGTGAGATCCGAAACTGCGGTCTCGATACCACTTTTCATCTGGATCGGGTTAACACCCGCAACAACAGCCTTCAGGCCTTCGTTGAAGATCGCTTCCGCCATGACGGTTGCGGTGGTGGTTCCGTCGCCAGCAACATCGCTGGTCTTGCTGGCGACTTCGCGAACCATACGAGCGCCCATGTTCTCGTAGACATCTTCGAGATCAATCTCCTTGGCGACCGTGACGCCGTCTTTTGTGACAGTTGGACTGCCGAAGCTCTTCTGAAGAATCACGTTGCGACCCTTCGGGCCGAGTGTGACTTTCACTGTGCGGGCAAGCTTGGAAACACCGCGGCGAATCGCTTCGCGTGCTTCTTGGTCGAATGCAATAATCTTTGGCATGATTTTTCTTAAGTTGTGTTGTGAATGTCAGTGGGACAAGAATTGCTGTGCGATCGCCGGACTCTATCCGATGACTGCAAGCACGTCGTCTTCACGCATCAGCAAGTACTCGACGTCGTCGATCTCGACCTGCTCTCCTGCGTAACTGCTGAACAAAACGACATCGCCGTTGTTCAACTGGCTCTCCGCTCGCGAGCCGTCATCAAGCAGACGTCCGCTACCCACAGCGACGACCGTGCCGCGAGCTGGCTTTTCGCGAGCGGAATCAGGGAGAACGATTCCGCCTGCGGTTGTCTCTTCACTCTCGACTCGCTTCACGACGATTCGCTCGCCCATGGGTTGAAGGCGAATTTTGGACTGTTTTTTGGTGGCGGTTGCCATCGGTGGAGTACCTCTCTCTACGAGCGGGAATTGTAGGTCTGTCTGTCTTATTGAAATATCGCGTCTGCTCCGCCACGGTCATCCCCGGACGCCAATTTGGCATCTGGCGGGTCGAACTGGACGTTCAGCGCACGATTGGCAGTCAACTGCAATGGTGATCACTCTGTAGCAACCCCCGTGCCATTGGTTGAAAATGTTTCGCAAGTCATTGCTATCATTGGGTTTGGTGGAAAATGAAATCTCGGCTTCCATTGTCAGGTTTCCAAATTGGCAGGCAGCGGCCTTGCCAATTTCGGGGGCGTCATGCCGCGCAAGGCCGGGATTCGTCGCGCAACTCGCGTCTGGTTTGCATCTGGTCGGGACGTTTGGCTTGGTAGCTCGAGATGCCTCTCAGTCGGACACCACAGAAGCCTGACGATTGCGCTGTTCTTGGCTTTTTGGTAGAGCATTTTCAGGCATGATTTGGCTGAATTCCTGTCCAGCACAAGCCACGGGTTTCGGCTCGAGCCTGGATGTGGCGTCATTAGGAATCTCGGCTTTTGCCGGTGCGGGCCAAGAATATAGACGTACAGGCAGTTTGCATCTTGGTTTGAAGCAAAACCGGTTCCAGCTCAATTCCGCTCGCACAGGTTTGTCTGAAGGGTGTGGACGTTGACAGATGCCGCTTACCGTCTCTGTCCAGCACCTTCCTGAGCAAAAATCTCGCGTTCGCCAGAGGGTTTAACCTTTTGCGGCCTCAGCCACGGCCTCAGCGGTGATGTTGAAGTGCTTGTAGACTTCGCTGTAGGGTCCACTGGCGCCATAACCGTGCATCCCGACGAACTTACCGTCGAGTCCCAGCCAGCGGTCCCACGACATTCGGAGGCCAGCTTCTACCGCGACGCGGTTGGTGACCTCGTTGGGCAGCACCTGTTGCTGATACTCGATGGATTGATCGGCAAAAAGATCGAGGCATGGCATGCTTACCACACGGACTTTCCTACCCCCGGCGGTCAAAGTCTTGGCTGCTTCAACGCACAGTCCCAGTTCGCTGCCACTGCCCATCAAGATCGTGTCGGGAGTGCCTTCACAGTCCGAGAGAATGTAGCCACCCTTACTGGATAGGCTCGCTGGGGCGTAAGTGTCCCGATCGAGCGTCGCCATGTTTTGGCGTGAAAGGACGAACGCACTCGGGTGCTTCGTCATTGCCATTGCGGTTCGGTAGCACTCAGCGACTTCATTTGCGTCGCCTGGGCGGAATACGTACAGTCCCGGGATCGCCCGGCAGGCCGAGAGGTGCTCGACAGGCTGGTGGGTCGGCCCATCTTCACCCACACCGATGGAATCGTGAGTGAGAATGTAGGTCACAGGTTGGTGCATGATGCTCGCCAATCGCATCCCGGCCCGCATATAGTCGGTAAAGACGAAGAAGGTGGCTGCATAGGACTTCAGGCCAGACAGTGACATTCCATTCACGATGCCCGCCATAGCGTGCTCGCGAATGCCGAAGTGAAGGTTGCGTCCCCCGTAGTGTCCTGGCAGAAAATCGCCAGCGCCCTCGAATGTCAGATTTGACTTGTTGCTGGGGGCCAAGTCGGCCGATCCACCGATCATGAACGGGATATTTGCTGCAATCGCGTTGAGCACTTTACCGCTACTATTTCGCGTTGCGTCACCTTTTTCGCTGGCTTCAAACGAGGGGATATCTGCGTCCCAGCCCTCTGGCAGGTCGCCATCGAACATCGCCTGAAGCTCTTTTGCTTTTTCAGGATTCGCGGTTTGGTACGCAGTCCAAATCTCAGCCCAAGCGGCATAACTCTTGGCGCCACGCTGGCCGACATTGGCGTCAAAGTGTTCCCGAACGCCATCAGGGACGTAGAACTTCTCATCGGCTGGCAGCCCGTAGCTTTCTTTTGCCAAGGCGATTTCGTCCCAGCCCAACGGTGCACCGTGGGCACCATGGGTGTCCTGTTTGTTCGGTGCTCCGTATCCGATGATGCTTTTTACGATGACCAGGGTCGGCTTGTCACTGCATGCCTTGAAGTTTTCCATTGCCGCTTGCAGAGCCGCGAGGTCATTCGCGTCGTCGACTTTGAGAACGTTCCAGCCGAGGCCTTCGAAGCGTTCAGCGACGTTTTCACTGAAGGCTAAGTCGGTGTCACCCTCGATCGTGATGTGGTTGTCGTCGTACAGCCAACAGAGGTTATCTAGTTTCAGGTGTCCCGCCAAAGATGCCGCCTCACAGGCGACTCCTTCCATCAGGTCGCCGTCGCTGCAAACTGCGTAAACGTCATAGTCAAACAGCTGATGTTCGTCGGTGTTGTAATTGTCGGCCAGCCATTTCTGAGCCATTGACATTCCGACAGCGTTGCTGACACCGGCTCCCAATGGGCCAGTGGTCGTTTCGATTCCAGCGGCTTCACCAAATTCGGGGTGACCTGCACAAGGGCTGCCGATTTGTCGGAATGTTTCGATGTCCTCGAGCTTGATAGACAGCTCGTCAGTCGTTTGCCCCGTTTCGTCGGTCGCCTTGACCCCACTGAGGTGCAGTACGCTGTACAGCAGCATTGATGCATGCCCGCACGAAAGAATGAAACGGTCTCTGCCGGGCCAATTGGGTTGGGCAGGATCGTATTTCATCGCGTGGTTGAAAAGCTGGTAGGCAACCGGGGCCAATGCCATGGGGGTGCCTGGGTGTCCGCTGTTGGCAGTTTGGACCGCATCCATGCTAAGGGTGCGGATGGTGTCGACTGCAAGTTTTTCAATGTCGGTCGATGCTACGCTCATCAGCGTGTTCACTCGCGTGGTGAGAGACGGTAAATGTTTTATTTCACCGGAAATCGTACTGGTTGTGGGCAATTATCGGAAGGGGCGAGAAGCCGCGAGTTGCTCTGCCGGCCCATCGCGCAGCAGCGTCATGGCCGTCACCACACCCTTTGTGCAAGCGGTAGCCGTTGTTGTCAGCCCTTGAGGTCCCATTTGGGCATTTTTTCCAGTATTTCTTGCTCTGTGAGATCGAATTTCAAGGGCGTCAGCGTGACGTTGCCGCGGCGAAGTTCGGTCACATCCGCTTGCTCAGCCGGTGGCTGATTTGGTTCCGACCAAAGCGCCCAGTAGTATTCTCGGCCTGCCGGGTCTTGCCGTTTCTCGTAGCTATGGCCGTACTGCGCGAGCCCCATTGGGACGATCCGCAATTCTTTGGCAGAATCGGTAGCCGCTGTGGGTATGTTCAAATTGAAGAGGCGGCCTTGAGCCTCAGGCTGTTTGGCGATACCACCAATCACATTCTTGGCAATGACGGCAGCTGCCTGAAAATCCGAGTCTTCCGAATACTCCAAGGAAACGGCAATGCTGGTGACACCGAAGAATGCACCTTCAATGGCTGCAGCCACGGTTCCGCTGTAAAGCACGTTGATTCCGGCATTCAAGCCATTGTTGATGCCGCTCACCACCAAGTCGACAGGATTATCTCTGAGTAATTCGCCAATGGAAAGTTTGACGCAATCGGCCGGTGAGCCGTCGACTGCCCAAGCCCAGTGGCGGCCATCACGGTGAATTGACTTGCAAGTCAAAGGCTTCAGGAACGTGATCGTGTGCCCAACTCCGCTTTGTTCTGTGGCGGGGGCAACAACAATGACTTCGCCCAAATGACGCAGTTGCTGTTCCAGTGCTGCCAAACCGGGGGCAAATACACCATCGTCGTTTGTTAATAGAATCCGCATTTCGTCTCTCTCCGTTCCGTAAAATCACCATGCCTGATGGGTTTCGAATGTCTTTGCCGCCCCCCCCGAACATTAACGCCAAGGCTTTGCGGGTTTCGGTTGGCTCGTTCTCGCTAGTCGGTTTTGTTCATTGCACATCGCGGACCAGCTCACGCGTGCACACTTCGGATAATTGTGGCAGGTTGGGAACTCGTGACGCCTGCTTGCAGCCTGGTGTTGCATTTAGTTTACAGGTCCTCCAGTTATTTGCCTGGTCCTTGTATGCCTGGTCACTTGTATGCCAGATCCTTGGGTGCCAGATCC
>DOPG01000264.1:29427-37491 GCA_003513555.1 Rhodopirellula sp.
TCCTTGGGTGCCAGATCCTTGGGTGATCCACTGCCCTGCTCTTCCCACCTTGCCTCATCTTTTCAGTTTCGTCGCCCAGTCTCTTCCGTCACCCGCTCGGCTCGGTAGATAGCCTGCGGCTCGATAAGGGCGGACAACTGCCTTTGGCCCGCTCGTGCTGCAGTCCGACTACCCCATCGCCTTGGCGGTCATGCGGTTTCGTGCTTCACGCCTTGGCTGAGTCTCATAGTCGAGTTCTAGTCCTTCATTGCCAGTCGCCCAGTCGTCTTCGGGCGAGCGCAATGAAGCTTCGTTGGGTTGGCCCCTTGGGAAAAGTACTGTCATTTTCTACACTTCTGGATTGATTCCGGCGACACCAATGGCATCAGCGGTGTCTGGCACGAGAAATCTAATACATAGCGGAGAGCGTCTTGGTAGATCGTCCAGCTCAGCATTTGACTGAACAGAGAATCGTCGTGCTCGATTTCGGATCGCAGTACGCGCAATTAATAGCGAGACGCGTTCGCGAGCAGAATGTGTATTGCCAGATTCTTCGGCATGACATTTCTGCGGAGCGTCTAGCCGAACTCGCACCCAAGGGAATTATTCTCTCTGGGGGACCAGCGAGCGTTTACGAAGAAAATGCTCCACGCTGCGATCCCGGACTTTTTCGGTTGGGGATTCCGGTGCTGGGCATTTGTTACGGGATGCAACTGACTTGCGATGCATTGGGAGGAGATGTTGATAACGCTCCCTCGCGTGAGTACGGACCTGCCACGTGTCAGATAGAAAATCCAGCCGAGCTGTTTGCAGATTTGCCTGATGAGATCGATGTGTGGATGAGCCACGGTGACCAAATCTCTTCGGTGAGTGCCGAGTTTGAGGTCTTGGCCAAAACCAGCACGTGTCCCTATGCCGCGATTCGGCATCGTGAGCTGCCAGTCTTTGGAATTCAATTTCATCCTGAGGTGACCCATACTCCCAAGGGCGGCAAGCTGCTCGAAAATTTCGTGATCGGTGTTTGTGGATGCGAACAAACATGGCGACTCGGCGATTTTGCCGCCGCGAGTATTCAACGGATTCGCGAACAGGTCGGTGAGCGGCGAGTCATTTGCGGTCTCAGTGGAGGCGTTGACTCAAGCGTAGTTGCTGCCTTGCTGTACGAGGCGATCGGTCCGAAGCTCTCCTGTATCCTCGTCGACAATGGTTTGCTTCGCAAGAACGAGCAAACACTCGTGATTCAAGAGTTTAGCGATCACTTCAAAACAGATTTGCACGTGGTGGAGGGCGAAGAGAGATTCATGTCCACACTCGAGGGAATAAGTGAGCCACAGGAAAAACGCCGCCGCATTGGTCACGCCTTTATCGAATGTTTTAAACAGGAAGCTGAATCGATCGAAGATGCTGCGTTTCTTGCTCAAGGAACACTTTACCCTGATGTGATCGAGAGTGGTGCTGATCCGGATGGGCCGGCCGCGACGATTAAATTGCATCACAACGTGGGCGGGCTTCCAGAAGAACTCGGGTTTGAGTTGATTGAGCCTTTGCGCGATCTATTCAAGGATGAAGTGCGAAGGCTTGGGTTAGAGTTGGGTTTGCCTGAGTCTCTTGTCTGGCGTCATCCGTTTCCCGGTCCCGGGTTAGCCGTGCGATGCTTGGGCGAGATCACGCGAGAAAAACTTGCGGTGTTGCGCGAGGCTGATGCGATTGTGGTGGAAGAAATCGAGAAGGCTGGCCTCTATCGTGAAACCAGTCAGTCGTTTGCTGTGCTGCTTCCGGTGCAAAGTGTTGGTGTGATGGGTGACGCTCGCACGTATGAGAATGCTGTTGCTATTCGCAGCGTTGACACAAACGATTTCATGACCGCTGACTGGAGTCGTTTGCCGTATGACTTGTTGGCGCGTATGAGTTCCCGGATCATCAACGAGGTCAAGGGTGTGAACCGCGTGTGTTACGACATTAGCAGCAAGCCACCTGCAACGATCGAATGGGAATGATGGTGCTCACGCTCGCGTGACCGCTTTTGTTTTTGCTGTCACCACCTACTATTACCCCCTGATTCCGAAGTCCTATCAAGAGTCGATTTTCGAGCCATGTCCCGCCAGTACATCTATCAAGTTGAAAACCTCACCAAGAAGCACGGCCAAAAGGTTGTTCTTGATGACATTTGGTTGGCTTTCTATCCCGGTGCAAAGATTGGTGTCCTTGGTCCCAATGGTGCTGGTAAGTCCACGTTGCTTCGGATCATGGCCGGGCAGGACACCGAATTTGATGGCGTTGCAAGGTTGGGCAATGGTTTCACCGTTGGGTACCTGGAGCAGGAACCGCCGTTGGACGAAACAAAAACCGTGTTCGAGAACGTGCAGCTTGCCGTCGCGGAACGGCAGGCGATCCTGGACCGTTACAACGAAATCAGCATGTTGCTCGGCGAGGTTACGGACGATGAACAGATGCAGAAGCTTTGCGATGAGATGGCAAAGCTTCAGGATACGATCGATGCGCACAATTTGTGGGAACTTGATCGTCAGGTTGAGATGTCCATGGCGGTCATGAATCTGCCGCCGGGTGACGCCGATGTTACTAAGCTGTCTGGTGGAGAGCGTCGCCGAGTTGCACTTTGTCAACTGATGATCCGGCAACCGGATCTGTTGCTGCTTGATGAGCCTACCAACCACCTCGATGCGGAGAGTGTTTCCTGGTTAGAGCAGCATTTGGCGAATTATCCCGGAACTGTGGTTGCTGTGACCCATGATCGGTATTTCCTTGACAATGTCGCGCAGTGGATTCTTGAAATCGACCGTGGGCAGGGAATTCCGTTTGAAGGAAACTACACGGCTTGGTTGGAAACTCGTGAAAAGCGAATGAAAATCGAACACCGGCAGCAACAGGCGCGGCAACGCACTTTGGCGCGGGAGTTGGAGTGGATTCGCATGAGCCCTAAGGCCAGGCAAGCCAAAAGTAAAGCAAGGATTCGATCGTATGAGGAAATGTCGTCGCAGACGTTTGAGGATCGACCTGATGATTTGGAAATCCAGATTCCTTCCGGAAAGCATTTGGGCGAACTTGTTATCGAGGCAACCGATGTACGTAAAGCGTTTGGCGACAAGGTGCTGATGAACGACATGAGCTTCCGTTTACCTGCGGGAGGTATCGTTGGTGTGATCGGTCCCAATGGCGCCGGAAAGACAACTTTGTTTCGCATGCTGACCGGACAGGAACAGCCGGATAAAGGACAGTTTAGAGTCGGTGATACAGTTGACTTGGGGTATGTCGATCAGAGTCGTGATTCACTCTCGCCCGACAAGACCGTGTTCGAAGAAATCAGCGGTGGAACCGAGACCATTGTCATGGGGGGACGTAATGTCGCTTCCCGAGCTTATGTCGCCAGATTTAATTTCAAAGGCTCGGACCAGGAAAAGAAAGTCGGGAAGCTGTCAGGTGGTGAACGCAACCGCGTTCATCTGGCCAAGCTGCTACGCCAAGGATGCAATGTCTTGTTGCTAGACGAACCTACCAATGACCTTGATGTTGACACTCTGCGAGCACTGGAAGAGGCAATTGCGAATTTTGCCGGGTGCGTGGTGGTCACCAGTCACGACCGCTGGTTCCTCGATCGACTCGCAACGCATATTCTCGCGTTCGAAGGTGATGGGAAACTGACTTGGTGTGAAGGAAATTTTGACACTTATGAGCGTAACCTTCGCGAGCGAATGGGAGATGATCCCGATGATGACAGCGTTTCCAGACGAGCCAAGTACAAGAGCATTCACGCAGGTTAACTGCCCTTAGCCCCAACACAGTCCCATGTGGGGGCACCACAGCGAGCTAGTTGAAGATATGTTGTTAAGCAAGATTCACCTGGGTGGCTGGTCCTTACTGTTGCCCGATGACACGATTGCCGGATGAATCGGGACAGATTTTATCGCACATTTGAATTTTACTCCCACGGATTAGAGAACCATGACAATTCTTCGTATCGGAACCAACGAAAAGTACTCAGATGGATGGGCTGCTGCTTTTGGTGGCGGCAAAAAGAAAAAAACTGCTAAGAAAGCCGCCAAGAAGACAGTAAAAAAAGCTGCAAAGAAATCTGCCAAAAAGGTGACAAAAAAGACCGCAAAGAAGAAAGCCGCTGCGAAAAAAACAGCGGCGAAAAAGTCCGTTAGCAAGAAATCGGCCAGCAAGAAAACGGCAAAGAAGAAGGCGGCCAAGAAAACGGTAGCAAAGAAGCCTGCAAAGAAAAAAGCGACTGCGAAAAGGAGCAAGAAAAAGTAGGCGACATGAACCTGCTCTTGAGTTCCCGCTGACTCCGCTTCTTACCTCCATGTGTGCTGCTTGATGTCAAATACTCCGCCACCCGAAAATTTAAGCGAAACGCTACATCGCTTGGCGGGGTATATGAATTTCTCTTCAGGTGCCAGTGATCCTTCAATCATGGCGGCTTGGAACACCGTGTTTGATATTGCCAGCGCGGGGGATCCTTTGTCAGGGCCGCCCGCTTGGTTGGTTGTCAAAGACTGGATTAGCGAAACACTTGAAACCCTACAGGGAAGCGAGGCTGCCTTTCGGGACTGTCAGCAGGCATCACGACTTGCTTCGTTACTGTGGAGTGAGTTGTTGCCTGCGTATCTCGATTTTCATCGGGATCTCTTGTTTCACCAAGTGCCAGAGTTGCTATTCAATGGTTTCTTCATGGCTCGCGCTGCTGACGCTTTGCTGGCGGTCGGTCTGACGGGCGATGATGACCAGGTGGTACGAGCTGCGATTGATCGTTTGGATGATTTCGTCGGCTATCGTCCGGTCGCGATGCTTGAGAATAGAACCTGCCAGCCTTACCGGCACGAGTTCGTATGTCCTGTTCCTTTGTACGTCAAGGATGCGGGGGTTTCCGCTGGCCCCTACCGGGAGATCATTGAACTCGCAATCGAAAAGTTGGGCACCACGGCAGAGGATGTTCTGCGGTCCGCGTCGTTCGATCTGGAACGGGTTGAGGAAATCGCAATCGATCCGAGGGCGTATGATTTTGATCATCCCGTTAATCGGCGACCCAACTATCATTTTGGAGGTTGGGATGAGCGTTCAATTTCCGAGGATGGATTCTACAATCGCTTCGTTCTACGGCAGGTCACACTTGAGGCGTTGTTGGGTCGGGCCGTCGGCAAGACTGGTGTTGAGAGACAGGAAAAGGTAGCCGAAGCAGCGTGCGTGCTGGCTGGAACCATGTTGATGGCGTCCGGCATTACCGGATGGGGGCCTGGAGCCTACACCAGCGATATCACTTTGGGTGGTCTGATGAGGCCAATTGCAGCCTATCGTGATGCGTATTACGAAGATTGCATGAAGCAAATCGATGGCGAGCATGCGGAGCGACTCTATGGCGAACAAAAACTGCGTCGTCAGCCGTTCGGAGCCGCGCGGCAGCACCTTAACGCGGCTCTGGCAGAGAGGCGAGCCGCGCAGTTACAGCATGTGCAATTAGCTCGGCTCTATGCCCGGATGGGCTATCCCGACGCAGCCAAGCGACAGACCGATACGGTTTCGGCGGCATCGGCACGGATGATGTGTCGAATTGACTGCTTGATGACCTTGGGGCTCCGCGCGATTCGTGCGGGAGATCTTGAAGCTGCTGTCAAAGTGCCCGCCGTTGCATTCGACTTGATGAAGAGGGCGATTGAGTGTGGAGCGCTGATCGACCCCTGGGACATTCTTGCCTGCGGTGGGAATTTTAGCCTGTACGCCGGGCCGGAAAGTGGTGTTCACGACTCCCGTGTTGATGACATGCTGTATCTCGTAGAGCAAGTCTTTGGCTACACCGCTCGGGTTTGGAGTGAAGCAGCGGCGCGTAATGATCAGGCTGCTTATGACGAAATGGAATCACGCTATCGAGAGATGGCAGAGTGGTGGCGCGTCTACGCGGCACACACCGTCGAGTCCATTGAAGCAGCTGACCCATTGGAGTCGTATGAGTCAGCAAAGCTGGTTGCTCGAGCGCTCAGGCTGTGGCATGAAGGTGGTGCTGAAGCTGGAAATGTAGCCTTCTGGGCACCGCATGCAGATCTTTTCGATTCGCCAAGGGCCTACGCCCTCGTTATCTCTGCACTGCTGGAGCGTCAGGATTTTGTCCCTGCGATGGCGTTGTTGGTGCATTGGTTGAGTAACGCGGAGCGTGTGGGGCTGCGTTTGGGAGGAAATTCGTTACCAAGGCTTTCTGAGCGGTGGCTGTTGCATTTGCGCAGGTCTGCGATTGGTGAACTTGACGAATACGGCGAACCCTCTCGTGAGCAGGTGACGGATGGGGACACGGCTGAAGTTTGGCCGTTGGTCCGTAAAATGTTCGACTATTTCGAGGCGAATGCAGAAGAGTTTTGGTCGGCGCCAAGTTTTGTGCTTGGAGAGAAAAAAGAAAAGCCCCGTGACTGGGATCGGGAGCTCACTGCAGCAGACTCTGAAGATGGTGAAGATAGCGAGGGGCTTTACGATGCTGCGTACGAAGGCGTCACCTATCGGGATACGACCGATGATGGAAACGAGGGTGCTGTATTTGGGTTTGCCGAGGAAACAGGGCATGATGCACTGGAAGCAGAATCCAAACGCCTGATTGAACACCTCAATTTCATGCAGTCACTGGCGCGGATGTGGGCTGTTGCTGCCGATATTGCAGTCGCTGATCAAAGTAAAACGGACCTCGAAGATCGCATCGACTCGTTGCAGGCTTGGGCGAAACGTGCGAGGGAAAATCGGATCGGATTGCTGGAACTCTTGGACTCGGTTCGTGGATTTCCGATTGCGCCAGCCGGTACCGATAAAGAATCGATGCGCAGCTACGATCGTCGCAGAGTGCTGCGAGATTCGTTGATGGAGCGAATTATCGGGACGGCGGTTGAAATGTCTGATTCACGCCGCTTGATCAGCGGCGTCTTGCTCGCTCTGTCCGATGGTAAAGCGAATCTAATCGCCGAAGAAGAGATGGTGGAAGATGACGCACAGGCTGTGCGTATGTTTGGTGCCTTGATCGCAAGCGATCAGAAACAGGTGCGTGAATTGTTCCCGCCGTTTCTCGATGCCTTGCGTGATAAGAATCTTCTGTACATTCCCCTGTCGCGAGGCGGAGACCCTGTCAAAATCTATGTGGCAAGACTGAGGCAAAGGGTTCTGCGGCATCTGATGCACTGGTTGCCAAGACGCGGTCTGCTCGTCGAAACGTGCAGGTTGATTGAAACAGCCCGGGAGATGGAAACCAGTAATCCGATCGGTGCTGGGGCGGTAACCGAGTTCGATGGACTGTTTCGAGCAGGCTTTCGATCACTTGTTGCATCGCTGGTAGAGTCGACACGGAAAAGTCAGGAAGTAGGTGACGCTACTGCTGTAGCCGAGAAAGCCACAGAAGCGGGTCGCGATGCTGCTGATGGCAGCGCTGAACAAACAAGTGCGAATCAAATCGATGCAGGTGGGGCAACTGACGAGGTATCCGGGGATGACGAAGAAGATTTTGCACTTATCGGTGATAATGAATGTGCAGAAGCACTGATTCCGTTGCTTGAGCGGCTAGCTGAAACGTTGTTGGGTAGCTGGTTGGCTCACAGTCAGACGCTTCGCTTGTCTCCGCTTGAAGCGGTGATTGATCCGAGCAAGTGGAAACTATTGGTTTCTTTTGTGAAGGATTATGGCGATCCTGTTTTTACGCAGATGTTTCTTCAACTTGGAAACGTGCGCGCAATTCTGCATCAAGGGGTTTCGCAGTGGCTAACCCGGGCGATGGAAGAAGGCGAGGATCATCTTGCCGATACGCGGTTAGTGGAAGATTTGGAAAATGGATATGTGCAGGTATCCGAAGCTGATCGTTGGATGACACTGGTTTATGAATCACTGATCGACCATCACACTGAGTATCTGGATTACAACAGCACAACAACTCAGAGTGACCGAGGGGAACTTGTTTACATGTTCCTCGACTTTCTGCGTCTGCGAGTGAAGTACGAGCGGATTGCCTGGAACCTGAAGCCCGTGATGTGGGCGCACGAAGTTCTGGTGCGAAGTGGGTTGGAGAAGGCTGCCATGATGTGGCGACGTAGCCTCAGCGAGCGA
>DOPG01000301.1:0-17466 GCA_003513555.1 Rhodopirellula sp.
GAAAGAGTATCATCCAAGCCCCAAGATTGTCAAATCCACTCCAAACCAAACATGTTCACATGTTCACTGAAAAAGCCAGGGGGATTCAGACTCCCAGAAACCTCTTATTTGAGCCGGTAAAGCATGCTATCGCTGCGAATCAGTAAATCATTTGAGATCACTCCGGGTGACGAGCGAAAGACCTCACCCGCTCCCTCACCCACGCTGTTTTTGGCAACCAGTTCAAACTTTTTACCCGGTTGCAGCACAACCACGCTTCCATCCTCTGCTAACGCATAAATCCGCCCACCTGCCGCGATGGGAGATCCAGAGTAATTGCCTCCCAACCGCTCTTTCCACAGTTCCTCGCCTGAATGCGCATCGTAGCCTGTGGCAATCCCGGACATGCTGATCGCAACAAGACACTCATCCACCAAAATAGGCGAAGGCAAGTCTCTCCCGCCGCGTCGATCTGTGTGCCAGGCCATGTGCGTCTCGGTCACATCACCTCGACCTCCCGGCCTGACTGCATAGACATCACCAGACTTTCCATTCACAACATATAGCAGGCCATGCCCCCAAACGGGGGCCGGTGTTCCCCGTCCATTGAATCCATTGCAATTCCAAAGAATTGCACCCGTTTTGGGATTGTAGGCAGAGACGCCGAACTCCCCATTGAGAATCAACTCTGGCTGTCCATGGACATCAATCACGATCGGGGTGCTCCAACCACCGCGCGGCTTTGCTTCACGAGGAGTCCGCCAAACCTCGCTGCCTGTCTTGCGGTCCAATGCAATCAAATAGGAATCACCCTCCGCGTCGCAGTTCTGAATGACGGTCTCTTTAAAAATGATGGGCGAGGCGCCGACGCCCCAACCTCCCGGAAACGTCCCTAACTGCTTTGACCACAATTTTTCACCATCGTTGTCGAAACAGTGCAAGCCACCGGCACCAAAAAATGCAATCACTCGCTCCCCATCAGTCACACAACTTGGAGTAGCCCAACTATTCATTTTGTGAAGTGACTCTCCAGGAACAACCGCCGCAATTTTGTCCCACAGCACTTCACCCGACTTGGCATCTAGACACAGGACATGCCGCTCAACCCGGTCTGGCTGGGCCGTCGCTCCCGTCAGAAAAATTCGATCGCCCCACTGAATTGGTGACGAGTGGCCTGAAACAGGCAACTTCGTCTTCCAAACGACATTATCCTCCCCAAAATTAACCGGAACTTCCTTTGCCTCGCTGACACCTGTTCCAGCGGGGCCTCGAAACCTGGACCAGTGGACTGGCTCTGCTGACATCGATGAGCGAACCGTGACCACAAGAATGGCAATGGCGAGGGCTGTTTTAGCTGCCAAAAAGTAAAGTCGGAACATGAATCAGTTTTTGGTTTTAGTACTTGCTTTTTCTTTACGATCTCAAAGCAATAGCCTAACCCAGTGTCGCATCGCATGCACAAACAGCGGTTGCTCCCGGCTGCAGGCACACGACCAGCATGTGAGGCTCTGAAGAATCGGTGGTTTACTGATTGTACCCGGTGATGCAGCAGACACCTATCAGTCATGCTTGCCGATTCAACTTTTCCAAACGAGCATCACTGCAACTGCTTGGGTCCGGGATAGCATAACAATCTGAACCGGGCCGTTTGCCAAAGCCCTACGACCTCTGATCCGGCCATCACCCCTACCACTCAAGAAAGGCTACTCACAATCGCCATAAAAAAGACCCGATTTCGAGGCTATGAGCTTCATTACGAAAATGAGACCGCTACCAACTCAATGATTCGAGCAAGCGATGAGTTCCCTTCATTTTTTGAACCTCGCGTATCAGAGCCGCTAATCATCGACTGCGGGGCCAACATTGGCGTATCCGTTCTCGAGTGGAAGACGCGTTGGCCGATGTCTCGAATTATCTGCTTTGAGCCAGATCCTGATGCTTTCCGGCTGCTGACACTCAATGTGGAACGCAATGACATTCCGGGTGTGCAGTGCATTCGCGCCGCAGTCGCTGACTTCGATGGCAGGACATTACTGTTTGGCGATATGGGGCACGGTGCTGATGCCAGGGGAAATTCCATCCACGCATCTTGGGGGCAACGCGAAAACAGCGATTCAGTGGAAGTCACTTGCTGCAAGCTATCAACGTATCTAGCCAAGCATGATGTCTCTTTTTTAAAAATCGACATCGAAGGTGCAGAAGAGAGTGTCCTTCGTGAATCCTTAAGTGAATTACAAAAAGTAGACGCTCTCTACGTGGAGGTTCACGAAACCGACGAAATGATGATACACAATTCAAGCGATCGCATCGAAAAACTATTGTTGGAATCGTGCTTCCAGATCGAACGAGAATCACGATTTCAACCTCACTCACTGCCACCAGACCTGAACGCATGGCAACAGAGTGTCAATGCAAATCAAACTCAATTTCTTGCTTGGCGTGAATAATTGCCCGTTCGACATCCCGGATTCCTGAACTTGATTTATGGATTGCACGTGACTTACGAATAGTAAATTTCCAAAAGCAAAACATCTGTTGTAGGGAAGACAACATTGCCTGACTATTCTGTTTTCAAAAGCGATTGCTATACTTGCGCTTTCTTGTATTTCTTCTGCGTGTCTTTTCCGGTGCTGTTTCGTTGATGTTTTTCGATTTCCTTTCTCCACCAACCAACGATGGCGATCTGGGAACGCTCGGGCACTATCGTGTCATCTCTGAGTTGGGACGCGGCGGCATGGGATATGTCTTTCAGGCGTTGGACACAAAACTAAAACGCTCGGTCGCTCTGAAGGTAATGAACCCAAAAGTTGCATCCAGTCGCAACAATCAGAAAAGATTTGTCCGAGAAGCTCGTGCAATGGCTGCCCTTCACCACGATAACGTCGTGACTATTTTCGAAGTGGGCAAGAGCGACAACACACCTTTCATAGCCATGGAGATGCTGAAAGGGCAAACTCTTGAACAGCGAAACGAGTCTGAACAACCGCTGAACTACCAGCAGATCATCGATTACGCTAGGCAGATTGCCAATGGGCTGGCATTCGCTCATGAGAAGGGAATCATCCATCGCGATATCAAGCCCGCGAATATCTGGATTGAAGAAGGAACTGATCGCATCAAAATTCTCGATTTTGGGCTCGCACTCACTTCAACACCGCTGGATCAACTTTCGGGCAAACTCGCAGTGATAGGCACGCCCGGCTATCTTTCACCTGAACAAGCTCGATCAGAACCCCTCGATGATCGATGTGATCTCTACAGTCTCGGAGCGGTGCTTTACGAATTGTGCACTGGCTCGATCCCAGTGCTCGCCAAGTCCATACCGGGTCAACTGGTATCAATTATCGCAAAGCGTGCGAAACCAATAAATCAACTGAATTCCGAGATTCCCAAAGAACTCTGTGATTTGGTTCACCAATTACTCCGTAAAGAACCGCGTTCACGCCCGAAATCAGCAGTCAGTTTCTGTGAACAGCTCGATCAGGTTGAAATGGCATGTGACGCCAAAAGTGGCATCGCAATCGCAATCAACAACCTTCAAAAAGGACTCAGCGATATCGCGCGGAAAAAAGATCCTGCGAAATAGCATCAACTGGTACTCAGGGACACGCTTGATGCGGCAGCACTGCCCCCTACATGATTCGGGAAATCACGACGTGCGAGCATTGGACGCTTATACAATCTGGCAGTGTTCAAGGATCTCCTGAGCTCCCGCCCGATAACCAATATAGAAAGGGCCGAACTCAGCATACTTCGCGCTGGCTTCGTCAAATCGCATCTTGTAAACAATTTCGCGAAGATACTCTGGGTTCCTGCCCCACAAAGTCACCATCCACTCCCAATCATCCAAGCCAACTCCGACTGAAATGAGCTGGCTAACTTTACCGGCAAATGCGATCCCACTTTGAGCATGCTCAGCCATCATCGCATTGCGGGCACTAAACGGTTCGGAAAACCAGTTCGCGCCGACAACCCGGCTCTTATTCATGGGATAAAAACACGCGGCGGGCCAGTCAGGGATCTCAGGCCTCAATCTCTGCTCATTCATCATCGGCAATCGACGTTCATAAGCAGCAACCTTCGCAGCAACCTCTGGTGACTCAGGGTCCGCACCACCGGCAATCAAACGATCGCGAAAACGCTCCAGCGTAGGGACATATTCACTCACCTCACTCATCGATACGAATGACCAAACGGGCTCAATGAATTGGCCCAGCCCAGGTGCCATGATTCGCTGATGCACACCATCAACCTTGGCAGGATCTGGATCCATCAACATCACACAGAAATCTGCTGAGTGACCACTTACCCAATAGGAAACTTGTCGTTCGTTCTTTAGTTCAGCATCTGCGCCCAACGCACCTTCCAGCTGTTTTTGACATTCCAATGACAAGCCGCCTTGCATGACTTCACGTCGAAATCGGTAAAAGTAATGACCACAATGCCAACCATTGAGCGGAATTGTAGATGGCTCGGGCAGGGGTTCAGAGGGACGTTGTGCAGGAGGTCGAGAATTCATAATGGTGCTAATCGATGTCGCTAAACAATGGAAACGGACCGACACAGGTGACGGACAAAACAGGTGAAGGACAAAAACATGTACTTACGCAGTCACTGAAGCATCGGAGGCTTCCATCGTAAGCACATTAAGAGTGGTCTACGAGGACCAAGTCAGATGAATCTGAAGACTTGACGTAAAAAATTTGGTTCCCAACCGACGACCGGGAAAGACTCTCAAACTTCACTGGTAGCTCAATTACACCCAGACGCCTTACCGGTAGCTCCATTCTGTCCGACGATCACGATACCCATGGTGCCCATACCAATGCTTCGTTCCACTGGTTCCAAAATACCCATACGAGAAAGGGGTTTTCCAGACTGGCAACTGTATCGTGTTGGGGATAACCGCCCGTTCTGTCCGAGGCCCCTCACGCTGGGGAATTGGAGGATGATGCTTGCTGCGGCGCTGAAGTCTGTCTTCTCGATAGGGCTGACGAAAAGGCGACTCGATCAGGTCGTAGGGGATCGTGGGCGTCAAGGCGATATCGAACGCTGTAGCAACTTGAGAATGCTCGGGCGACTCGACCATCTCCGATAAATGAAAGCGATGCTCTGCTACCCGTACAGGCGGATGCCCGCGTTCCGCTAAATCTGAGGGCCGATGCCCTCGTTCCGACGTACGACTCGTGGTCCGTGGTGCCCGCCACAGGCGTTTGTTCTGTTCTTTCACAACGGCTCGCTGCTGCTCGCGCCGGGCTGCCGTTGATGTCACCTTGTCAGCTCCCAAACCATGCCAGTTCTCATGAAGAATGATCAGCTGGGCCGAGCACAGAGATGGCACCATCAGTGCACCAACGAACCCTATCACTGCGAAGCGGATGGAGTTTGACACGGGGCACCTTGATAAAACAGGAAAGGTAGGGAGCTTCTATCGAACAGAACAGTTGTAACGATCGGCTCATGTAGCCAGTCAACGCCACCGTTTTTGCCCTACGGCGGCTAAAAACAGTAAATCAACCACGACACGGGGGACAACTGAGCTGAATTGACCTTTCAAACCCCTGCCAATGATCACTATCCTCGGCAAAGCGTCGAGTAATTGCGCGCATGCCGGATAAAACGGTTGGGGAACGCGGTACACGAAAGTGAAAGCAATCAAAGGTCCTGCGACTCCACGGCGATAAAAGACTTGACGGGCGATATGGAATCGCCGAACTCATTGCACGGAAGCTGAGAATTAACATGAAACGCCGCCAATTTGTAACGCTATGTGGCTCCCTCGCGCTTGGCGCAGGAAGCCGAGCTGCTTTTGCTGAAGATAAGGGTCTGAAGGAACCTGTCCACCGCGTTGCGAAGGCTACGAACAGTCTAGAGCCGACTCCCCTGCACCCCTTGGATCGAGCACTTGATATTGCACGATCAGGACTTGAGGGCTGTCGTCAGAATATCGACGACTACACGGCGATCTTGATTAAGCGAGAGCGCATTGATGACGTGTTGGGCGCTCATGAGTACATGCAGGTCAAGATTCGGAACCGCAAAGTTGAGAATGGTCAGATTGTTCAGCCGCTGAGCGTCTACGTCAACTTTCTGAAGCCTAGTTCCGTTAAAGGTCGCGAGGTTATCTACGTCGAAGGTCAGAACAACAACAACATCATCGCACATGAAGGTGGCCTTAAAGGCAAATTCTTACCCACCGTGAATCTTCCGCCCGACGGCATGCTGGCGATGCGTGGGCAACGCTATCCAATGACTGAGATTGGAGTCGAGAATCTCATTGTCAAACTGATTGAGCGTGGACAGCAAGCTCGGCAATTCGACGATGTGCAATGCGAATTCCGCAAGAATGCAAGAGTCCAAAATCGTGTTTGCACTGTGCTGCAAGTAACACAACCGACCAAGCAACCCAGCCTCGAATTCTACCAAGCTTCTGTCTTCATTGATGACAAACTGAATGTGCCAATTCGTTACATCGCTTACGATTGGCCGCAGGACGCTGATGCACCACTTGATGTTTTGGAAGAGTACAACTATCTGAACCTCAAAGTGAATGTCGGTCTGAAAGACGAGGACTTTGATCCTCACAATCCGGCTTACAAGTTCTATTAAAAACTGGTCGCCGGCGGCTTACTCGGGGAAAAGCAACGAATGCCTCGTGACGTCAGCTAAATAATCATCATTTGTCATCAGGGTGCAGATTTAGATTTGGACCCGACGAGCGTTGGGCAGATCAAATCACGCTGCAAGATCAGATCGCCACACCGCAAACTGTTGATCTGAGTCGTTTCTGCTAATCACCTGTTGTGGATTTTCAGGTGACTAGAAATTACTCTGAGCCTGAAGGCCTTGGCGGTCGTTCCAGGGCGAAACGATTACTGGTACGGGAATAGGAATTTCCACCCAGCCGCCCAATGGTATCCAACTCCTCAGCGAGAAACTGATCCTCCTTGTCGAACAGGTCGGCGGCTACGTGCAACCACACAATCTGGCCAATTACCAAATTGGCGCCGCCTGGCCCCTGCCCTAACTCAAGAATTTGGTGGACACGGCATTCCATCGCAGCTTTACAGTTTTCAACGCGTGGAACCTGAACCTTGGCAGAAACACCTTTCGTCACACCAGCGGCAAGAAACTCGTCCGTATCCGGTCCGTATTCAGCTGCGGTCTGATTCATTTGTTCGGCCATAGCCTCGGTCACCATGTTGACCACGAACTGACCATTTTGCTTGACGTTTTGCAGGGTGTCTTTTGCTTGGCCCATGCGATTGTTTGCGGGGCAGAACATCACGAGAGGTGGATTTGCCCCTACACCGTTAAAGAAGCTGTAGGGAGCCAGATTTGAGATCCCATTGTTTGACTGGGTCGACACCCATGCAATAGGACGGGGTGTAATCAGCTGGACCATCCAGCCATACAGTTCACGAACGGATAATTCTTGAGGATCCAATTGCAAGACTGTCGCCTTTTTCAAAGATGATCGACCGAAAGCAAAGCAACCATTGACTGGTGAAGAGGACTCGTGGCTGCGACACAGAATCTAGGATTCCAATCATCCAATTCATCACCGTGATAGCCGGTCAGTACCGCTCCAGCTTCTCGAGCAATGACCGTTCCTGCTGCAGAGTCCCACGCCGACACATTCGTTGCCCAATAAGCATCCAAACGTCCTGCTGCCACATAGCACATATTCAACGCACAAGAACCCAATCGGCGCAACGATCGGCACCTTTCAAGTACGGTTACAAATCTTGCAACCTCGGGGTCTCCACCCTGAACGCCGGCTGGAAAACTGCAGGCTACCAATGAGTCACCCAGCTCAGAGCAATCACTGGCTTTGATTGGCTGACCATTGCACTTAGCCCCACCGCCGTCGATCGCTGTAAACAGCTCTTCGCTGACGGGGTCATAGACAACGCCCAAACGCATCTTGCCATTAGCGTACAGACCTATCGAAACAGCAAACGACTGCAATCGATGCACATAGTTGATGGTCCCATCAAGTGGATCAACAACCCAGCAAGGTTCCGCCGAAGGATCACCGAGTCGAACATCAGCAGGCGGTTCGTTTTCACCTTCCTCTTCTCCCACAAAAACATAATCTGGAAATCCTTGCAGCAGTATTTCCCGGATAGCATTTTGGGATGCAAGATCAGCATCCGTCACCAGATCTTTTGGCGCCTTTTCCTGCACGACTCGATTGTCACGCCGGGACATCAGTTCAGCCGCACCCGCTTTGGCAGCTGTAATCGCTAATTCAAGATGTTTCTTGTTCATTCTTCATCCGACCCACTTAAACCCAAATCCTCTTGCTCATCCAACGCCACCCCAGGGGTCATGAAGTCCGAATCACCAGCGCGAATCGACTCGTGACCTGCTCGCGTGGGCACTCCTTCTACATCCGTCAAATCACTTTCCAATCGACGCAACTCTTCTAACCAAACACGAATATCGTTGTCGTATTCGGTCGCCATGTCACCCATGATCAATTGTCGATGAAACGCTGCTGCACCTTTATCGACATGCTCAGCCGCCTCTGCACTTGGAAACCTCCGATTTGGATCTGGAGCAATCAAACCCTGCAAGAAATTCATCAACAACTCATTGCACGAGATTTCTTCAGGAAGAATGTGGCTGAGTTGAGATGGTAATTCGCGTTTTGCCTGAAGCAAATCACGAAGCTTTTTCTTGTGGCCAAAGGGATTCATGCCACTGAGCAATTCGATCAAAACGTAACCGACACTGGCAAGATCGCTACGAGGCGTTGAAGTCCGATCTTCGAGGACTTCCGGGGCTGCGTAAAGTGGCGTGCACTCACGATCACGTGGTGGATTGTGAAAATCGATCGCTGATCCCATATCAATCAGCTTCGCGTGTCCACTGCGTTTCAACATGATGTTAGCTGGCTTGATATCACCATGTACAATTCCCTCACGATGCAAAGCAGCTAACGCAGCCAGACATTCACGGACAATGGCCACCGCGATGCCTGCCTTAAAACGACACTGCTCTGAAGCCTGCGTCAAAATCACCTCGTTGATATATTTCCAACGGCAATTACTGACTCGGCCATTCAATAAATGCAAACACCGTGGTGATGTCAACTGACGTAGATCAAAGCCATCCACCCACTCCATCAACATGACGCGAATGCGGTTACGCTCAAAGAAGTTTTGAACATCAAGCAGATTATCGTGCTGAATCAGCGCAACACGGGCAGCGATCGCGGCAACCCGTGTCATTGCCTCGCTGTAAGCGTGAGCGTTACCGTATCTCTCGGGTGAAAAAATCTTCATTGCGACCGGCACGGTAAAACCATCCGTACCACGGTACTCGGTCAAATAAACTTCGCCCTGCCCACCACGACCAAGCAGTCTCAACATGTGGTGATGACCTGTCCAACTGACTTTGCTTCCTTTTGTCAGTGCTTCATAGCATTCCAACAGTTTTGGATCGGAACTCGGACGCTCGACGCCTTCGCGGGCCTGCGTGAGCGATGGTTCATAGCGTGTTGTTGATTGCATCTCATTCTCCTCATCCCTGAGCACTCGCGCAAATCATGTCAATTTCAACGAATCAGTTGTCTCGGGCTCACCACCCTAATCGCAAGGCGGGCAGGATTGTAGGCTACCAAGCCCTAGAATACTGACGGATTCAAATATTCACCGTTGGACACCCTCATTTCTACGCAGGACCTGATCATCACCCAACGCAGCAAGCTGCTGGAAACCAGGTAAAAGCACGAGGGACCAGCGTTAAGCACCCCCACCAGATTGTGATAATGAATCAGCAGCTCATTTCCATCTGCAAGCAAGGCCGAAAAAGGCATAGCGAACCACCCCAACGGAGACATTACAGCCCACACTTGGGTGCTCTGCCATTAGAGTCCTCAGAACCTTGACCAATCCCTGTCTCAGTATGTTTGCCGAATATTCTTCCCACTGGAGGCACACAAGAAAGACACATGCCGGCCAAAGTCACATGCTTCAACCAGATTGAGTCGAAGTAACGCGCAACGAAGTAAGGAGCAACGAAGTAAGGAGCAACGTGGGGCAGGCGAAGCAAAAAAACCGGTCTAGCATCCCGCGAGCCCGGTCGTTTGCTGCTCAGGTGATAACAACTGACAGGACTCAATTCCAAGTCAAAGAGGACCACGGGGCGTGCGTAAACGCATGCAGAAAATTGGGAGTGACGTCCGTGTTCGCGAATTCAGTGAAGCCTTCGCTGGCTCGGTCCGTCAGTGCCAACTCCCGATACGAGTGATCACATCCGGTGTGATACTCCAATGAGCTACTAATTCATTTAATCAGCTCGATGGTTTGGTAGCGTGCGTCGAGTTCAGAATCATGATCTGCATGCACGCGGGGTACGATGGCTTAGTCTGCCATCAAGACATCAGTCAAGCATTAACCGTACAAAATAGAAGTGGGCGAGAATCCGATAGCCCGTACGAATACATTGTCCATCGGAATACACATTTGCACATTCTCCTAGAAAAGAATGAATTACCGGTGTCGAAATCGGTCGCCGCGGGACACCACAAGCCCTCGATCACTTAATCAATAGGCCCAAAATTTGGCGTTGTCGCAACGCGTTGTCAACAACAAAGTACCCAAGGAAATTGTTTTTGTTTGACGGCACCTCCGAAAGCCAATGAAAAACTGGATGACATGGTGTAAAGTTTTTAGAAGAGTTTTTAATCAGCAGTGAACCGACGCGCTCTAGTTGACAATGGCTGCGCATCGTGCTGCCTCCCCAAGTTCTCTTGCATCCGGCGACACCATTTTGACCGACGAGCCATCTCGCAACGACGCCCCCGCAGCAGATGATCCGAGACGTCTTTGGTCGAGTGACTATGTCAAGGAAATGGAATCCCTATTAGGACAATCGGTTTGCCGGCAACTATCGATTTTTTCTCTGCCGGATGACTTCGTGCTGAGTGTGATCGTCCCAATCTATAATGAAAATGGAACTGTAGGCGGGGTCGTTGAGCGACTCAAAAACACCGGAATTCCCCTGGAAATCATCATGGTGGATGACGGGAGCACAGACGGCACCTCCGAAGCTCTGGATGAATTTCAATCGGTTGATGGAGTCAAGATATGTCATCACCCAGTCAATCGCGGCAAGGGTGCAGCAATCCGAACTGGGATCGGCATGGCAACGGGACAAATCGTTGTCATCCAAGACGCTGATCAGGAATACGACCCCAACGACTTTCGTTTTCTTCTACAGCCAATTCTTGCCGGTGAAGCAGATGTTGCTTACGGAACTCGGTACGGGCACTGCAATCGCCAACTTTCACCTTGGTGGCACCAAACGGTCAATCATGGCATCAGTTGGCTGGCAAGTATCGGGATTGGACTACGCATGAGTGATGTTGAAACCTGTTACAAAATGTCAACGCGTGAAAATTTTGAAACCATCGCTGATCAACTTTGCGAAAGCCGATTCGGAATCGAAATCGAATTGACAGCTCGCTGGGTTCGAAAGGATCTCATCTTCACCGAACGCCCCATTCGATATCGGCATCGTTGGTATGACGAGGGAAAAAAGATCGGATGGAAAGATGGCCTAAGCGCGCTACGGTGCATCGTCAAATATGGCTTTTTGCGGCGTTAACTAACCTCGATGCCGCTCGACAATCATCACCCCCCTTGTGGATAACATGCGATTCATGCTGGATTTGCTTGACTTTCACATCGAGCAAACGCTAACCTGAGTGCCGCAAAAGAAGCCTCACTATCCACTACTTCACGGAGGCAATGATGATGGTCACGACAGCAACGTCGACCAAGCTGCTAGTTGTCAACTCCGCATTCATGCAAGAGATCAAGGATGGTAACCCCATTCTCGCAAATGCGATGCAGCACCTGCGGCATGTCTGTAACAGCAACGAGAACATTTCACAAATCTCGCTTCAATTAACCAAAGTACTCAACACGCTCCGGACGGAACTGGCTCTGCAATTCGCATTGGAAGAATCTTACGGATACGTTGAGGTAAGCGAATCCCAATTGCACGATTTGAGCACAACAGCACAGAGCACAAGGTCAGAACACAACGCGCTTTATGGTGCAATCACTGAACTTGCTGAAGCAGCCGAGGAATTACAATACCGAGGAGTTGAACCTGAACAGTTACGCACCCTCGTAGATGACACCTGCGAATTCAGCCGAAAACTTCATCACCATGAACAGGCCGAAAACGATTTAATCGATCAGTCATTCGATTTACGCTAGGCACGGACGTCAGCATCAATCCAAAACGAGTGATTTTTGCGGTCAAAACAATTTGCAAGCGGTTAAGAAAAGCAAAGAGCGGTTGGAATGCTTGGAGACTCCCAAACAAAACCTATGGAGATCCTGTTGGTCGAAGATGGACTGACAGATGCTCGCGTCACAATCTTTGCGGTACGACGCAGCCAGGTTTATCATCGCCTGACGTTGGTCAGAACCGTCAATGAAGCAATTCAATTTTTGAATCGAGTGGGAATTTTTGCCAGAGCTCCCAAGCCAGACTTGCTATTGCTCGACATGATGCTGCCCGATGGCTGCGGCCTCGATGTGCTTGAGGCATTGTCCGAGTGGGATCCGATCAACCGTCCCACCACCGTGGTCCTGACAGCTTCCAACGACCCGGAACTTCGGGAACGCTGCAGCCAGCTCAAGGTTCACGACCTGATCAGTAAACCCGTCCACGAAGACGAATTCATGCGAGTCGTGAGAGATCACAAGAAAATCATGATCCACGGAACCCAGACACTCAGTTCCGTGACCTAACGCAAGAAACATCGCTTCCCAAAGGATGTGAACGGCAGGTTTGCCCCAGCAAGCCCAATCGAACCGATCCGTCTGTTGATCTGGAGACTCCCAAAAGGCGTAATCTCAAGCACCTATGGCCTCATGACTGAGGACGTACCACGCCTTTATCACAACATCCATTAAGACGCCTTGAATCGTATGATCATCGAACTGACCGCGTCAGTCATGCCCGAATCATCTGTGGCTTACTTCTCGAACCACTTCTTAACCATGTGAACGGTCGCAGCGCGGCCAGCACGGGCAATTGACGTCGTCAGCGGAATTTCCTTTGGACAGACTGCAACGCAGTTCTGAGCGTTCCCACAGGCTTGTATTCCACCCGCACCCATCATGGCATCCATACGCTCGGAAGCAAGCGCCTTGCCAGTAGGATGATTATTGAACAGCATCGCCTGCGAAATTGCGTGCGGGCCTACAAATGCCTCGTCGTAAGCCTCGAGCTTTCGCTCCTCAAATGCCTCATCTGACTCCCCAGTTTTCTGGGTGACTTCCACCTTCTGGTATTGAGGACAAGCATCTGCGCAGCAACCGCAGCTCATGCATTGACTCAAGGGATAATTCTGCTCTTGGGTCGCTCGCAACTGCCGCTCACCAGAACCCATGTTGTAATAACTGTCGACAGGCACCCAAGCTTTAACTCGCTCAAGCCCACGGAACAGCCGTTGCCGATCAACAACAAGATCTCGCACCACAGGAAACTTGCTCATCGGTTCGAGCACAATTTCATCCGGATTATCGGCCAACAGCCGATCTACCAACGCACTGCAACTCTGTCGCACACGACCATTGATCTGCATCGTGCAGGAACCACAGACCTCCTCGAGGCAGCCACAATCCCAAGATACTGGAGAGACCCTCTTGTTCTCCGTCGTCTTCGCCTGAGCAGCAATCCGCTGCAACAGCGAGATCACGTTCAGCTCGGGTTCATAGGCTAGCTTGTGATGTTCCCAATACGATTCCTTGCCCGGCCCGTCCTGACGACGAACACGAACATTGATGAATTCCGGGCGTTTTTGTCCTGGTTCGAGGGCAATCATCCTTCGATCCTGCTTAATCTGGTAGTGAATCTAATCGTTTCGTTACAGCAATCTTCTTAGCGGCAAACCGTGCCGCTCGCGGACGCTGCTGCCTCATCCGCATCTTCCTTCTTGGACTTTAGCAACGTCAACCCGCAGCGACAGCCTCTTTTCCAGTTTTCGCTGCAGCTCTCTCGCCCCAAACCTGCTCAATAACTTCAGCACCAACCAAGCCGTACAACCTTGGTCGCGGCGGTATCAAGGAAGTGTCAACCTCCTCGTAAGCCAAACTCGGCATGGCTTGCCCCTGGGTCCAACTTGCCACAGTGCTCTTCAGGTATTTGCGATTGTTCTCTTCGAAATCGTCGCACCACTTTTCGGCCTGTTGACGCCTCTCGACTGGGTCTTGGGCAGTCAGCGACGGCTTTTCGAAGTCTGGCTTGTAGTGGGCCCCGCGACATTCGTCACGCTGTAAAGCTCCCTGCAAAATTGTCTTCGCAACTGGGAACATATCCTGCACGGACTTGGCAAAGATGACGTTTTGATTTGACCAATTACCTGTATCCGAAAGACTGACCCGCATCGCACGCTCGTGCAAATCGTTAACCTTGCCAATCGCTTCTGTCAGCTGGTCATTGCGGCGAACCACGGTCGCCACGCGCGTCATGACATCCCCCAGTTCCTGATGGATAAGATACGGGTTCTCATCGTGGTTGGAGTCACCATTGAGCAATTGATTATGCCGATCCTGCTGAGTCTTGATCGCCGCCTCCTTGAGCGAACTTGGCACATCAGCGTGACCGGAAGATTGGTCCTTGGCAAAGTTCAGGATCGACGCCCCCGTGAAGAGCCCAGTAAAGATACATGACAGCAGCGAGTTCGCTCCCAGACGATTGGCGCCGTGGTAGTGATAATCACACTCACCGATGGCATACAGGCCCTCAATGCTGGTCATATGATTCTGCGGTGCCCCCGCCAACAGACCACCCTCAGCACTCTTCGCATAGTCGGCCCATAGGCCACCCATGCTGTAATGGACAGCTGGGAAGATACGCATCGGCTCGAGGCGTGGATCAACCCCTTGGAATTTCTCGTAAATTTCGAGAATGCCGCCGAGTTTTCGATCCAATTCCACCTTTGGAATATGGGTCAAATCCAAGTACACACTCATGCGATCCTTCTCGATGCTCAACCCATCGTTGACACAGATATCGAAGATTTCACGAGTCGCGATATCACGTGGCACCAGATTCCCGTACTCGGGATACCGCTCTTCTAGGAAGTAGTAACGCTCACCCTCCGGGATATCCCGAGGTGTTCGCATGTCTTGAGGCTTTTTCGGAACCCAAACTCGACCACCCTCCCCTCGTGCCGACTCACTCATCAGGCGAAGCTTGTCGCTGCCAGGAATCGCGGTGGGATGAACCTTCATGAACTCTCCATTGCCGTATTTTGCTCCGGCTTGGAAACATCGACTCGATGCACTGCCCGTGCAGAACACGCTCATCGTGCTTCGTCCGTAGACGAGTCCACAACCGCCTGTGGCAACAACAACGGCGTCAGCTGGGAATGCTCGCATTTCCATCGACACCATATCTTGCGCGACCACGCCCCGACATCGGCCTGACTCGTCCAGCATTGGCCCCAAGAAATCCCAAAACTCGTACTTATTGACCCGTCCTTGGCTCTCCTGTCTGCGAACCTGCTCGTCCAAGGCATACAGAAGTTGCTGGCCAGTCGTAGCACCTGCGAATGCTGTTCTCTTGTATAGCGTTCCGCCGAAACGCCGCCGATCGATGAACCCCTCGCCAGTGCGGTTAAATGGTACGCCCAAACGATCCATCAAATCGATCACTTTGGGGGCCCAATAAGCCATTTCCTTCACTGGTGGTTGATGATTGAGAAAGTCACCCCCATACACCGTATCGTCAAAGTGCTTCCACTCATCATCGCCCAGTTGACGCGTTTGATCATTGCAGCTGTTGATGCCGCCTTGGGCACAAACGCTGTGCGAGCGTTTGACAGGTGTCAAACTCAGTAAATCAACCTGCACCCCCAGTTCGGCGAGCTTCATCGTCGAAGAGAGCCCTGCCAAACCACCACCAATGACTACGACGCGATGCTGTGCCATGACTATTACCGTTCTTGTCTCTGTTAAATCTATCTTTGGACGTGGACTTTAGAAAAAGCCGTAATATTTCTATTTCCGATCACTCAGCTGCAGATTGCTCGGTAGCAACAACTTCGGCAACTTCCGCGGTCGTCTCCGTGCGTTTTTCCACATTCGGGGTGACCATGCCTGAATCAACCGCTGCTTCATACATGCGATTCTCGATCACTTCCATTTCAACCGTAGTCTGGGGACTGGGGGAAACAGCCGCCCACCAGGCACTGACGCCTAAAACAGCAAGCCCACAGCCGACAGCTGTGCAGAGCTTCGAGGCACGAGCTTGAGCAGTCGGCGAGATCCATAATCCCCACGTAATACCTGATGTCCACAAACCGTTCGCCAAATGGTAGACACATGCCAACATCCCAACCAAATAAAACGCCGGCCAAACATACCCCCACTCCTGCATCGCCCGCACGAGCGAGCTTGCTGCGTTGAAGGGCCGGAACACTCCAAACCCGAGGGGCCTGATGATTGCCTCCCAAGCAGCGACATGAAACCATCCGTGCAGATGCAGAATGTGAAAAAACAGATAGACCAGAGCGATAAAGCCAGTCCAACGCTGCCAAGTGTAACGCTTGTTACTCCGAAACTTGTACTGAGTACTATTCGACTTCCCCGACTTGGCGATCCAGACGCCGATCACGGCATGAAAGATCAACGGCGTGAAAATCAGCCCCCACTCGATTAGCGGAAGTAATTTCCCCGGGCTGTGAATCAGGAATACTGCCCGCTGAAAGGTTTGGGTGCCGTTGAGCAGACTGGCGTTGGTCGCCAAATGCACGGTCATGTAAAGACCCAGCGGCACAATGCCCAGCAGGGAATGAACTCGCCGAATGAGAAACTCATGGCGGAGAAAAAAGTTGGTCTCGGCGGTCGCTTGCGCGCTCATCTCAGGGTGCTCACGAGTTATGGATCCACTACCATGCAACCGTAAAAAAACCGTTCAAACAACGATCCGGGACGCCCGGAGACCCTTTCCCAACTCCAAACTCATGGTCAGAAGTCGTGAAAAGACGTTTAGAACGATTGCGTGGGACGGACAACGGATGGTAACTCCAACCGCACGCCCGCCGCAGATGGTAGCGTAATGCATAACAGCGGTGTGGGAAGATACCGTTATGCAGAAGCTCAGATTACGTAACCCAGCCCCCCAGACGGGATTCCCGTCGAGAGATTGCAATCAGGAACTGCAGCAATGAATATCTGGACCCTTGTCTTGCTAGCGGTAGCGGTCGTCCTCGTCAGCATTCTAGTGTTCCGTCTACATGCCTTCCTGACCCTGCTGCTGGCGGGGTTGCTTGTGGCAGCATTGACGGGCAACCAAGCGGTCAAAACGTACACTGACGGAGAGGTTGCCAAGCAGAAGATGACGGCTGCAGAAGCCGAAAAACTGCAATCAAATTCAGCACTGATTACGGCTCCTACCCGCCTGACCGTGGCGTTTGGCCACACAGTTGGCAAAATTGGCATCCTGCAT
>DOPG01000301.1:17625-24488 GCA_003513555.1 Rhodopirellula sp.
TACGGCTCCTACCCGCCTGGCCGTGGCGTTTGGCCACACGGTGGGGAAAATCGGGATCCTGATCGCGTTAGCCAGCATCATCGGCCAGTGCCTGCTCGAATCGAAAGCTGCTGCAGTGATCGTCGATCGCCTGCTGAAACTTACCGGACCAAAACGTGCCCCCGAAGCACTCGCCGCCAGTTCATTTCTGCTGGGAATCCCCGTGTTTTTCGACACGGTTTTCTATCTCATGGTGCCACTGGCCCGTTCACTTCGAGAACGTGTTGGTAAAAACTACGTTCTGTTCATCCTGGCGATTTTGGCTGGAGGCTCAATCGCCCACTCTCTGGTCCCACCCACCCCCGGACCATTGTTGGTGGCAGAGCAGTTCGAAGACGTCAGCATTGCGAACATGATGATGGCGGGCCTCGTGATTGGCGGCTGCAGCAGCATCATTTCGCTGTTGGTCGCGCGAGTGATCAATCGCTGTGTCGAGGTGCCATTGCGGTTTGACGGGCCTGAAAGTGCAACAGCAACAAACCCAAGTCGTGTTTCTGAATCATCAGGTGAAACGCCGCCCCATGGCGATCGCGCTGCGAAAAGCCCTTCCTCCCCGTCAAACGAATCACCGCCGCTGATCCGCGCTCTGCTTCCTATCACGATCCCGGTCCTTTTGATTGCAGTAGGCTCTTTGACTGATTATTTAGTCAAACAGAATGTTGCCGGCATCGAATCAGCCGTGTGGACTGACATCCTGCGTGGTATGGGCAATAAAAATATCGCCTTGGGAATCGGCGTGGTGCTGGCTCTCTCTCTGCGAAAATTCTGCCCCGAAGAACAACGCGTTACGCTGGTCACACGCTCTCTGGCATCCGCTGGCAACATCATTTTGATTACCGCGGCAGGAGGTGCCTTTGGTGTGATGCTGAAACAAGCTGGTATCGGCCCAGCCGTAGAATCATTGACGGGTGCCGTTCCTGGTTTACTGTTGTTGCCATTGGCATTTGTGGTAACCGCTGCCGTTCGCACGCTGCAGGGGTCGGCGACTGTAGCGATGATCACTGCTGCAGGTATTCTGCAAGGCTTTGCCACTGCCGAAGCGCTGCCCTTTCATCCCGTCTACATCGCAATGGCGATTGGTGCGGGCAGCAAGCCGATTTCATGGATGACGGACAGTGCTTTCTGGGTCATCACGAAAATGAGCGGCATGACCGAATCTGAGGGACTACGCGTGATCTCGCCGATGAGCATCGCGATGGGATTTTCTGCCCTTTTCTTTACAATGCTGTTCGCGTGGATCTATCCGGCGGCTTGAAAAGTTGGGGCCACTAACTGACGATATGTTCACGGAATTTTGACAGGATCTCCAGCGAAAGCGGAAAATGAGACACGCTCCCACTAGTGCCCGAATCATGGCTGGTTCGGCAGATAAGAATGCTTCTCTGTTCAAACGAATCGGCGTCCCGTTGGGAGATCCTGCTGCTTGGATTGAATTGGATAACAAGCGAATCGCTCTTGTCCGTGACCTCGAAATGGACCGAGTCCGACAACACAGCCACGCAGACGAGGTGACCTGCCCAGCAGAACACCCGCCCTCGGCTGGTCTCAATGCGGATCGCGAAACAGCCACAGCCGAAGCAGCCGCACAGTTGCTCAGGTCTGCCAAGGTGGAAGAGGTCTATGCCGATCGTTCGCTACCCTACATTTTCGCTTGGCATCTGATTCAAGCTGAAATCAATGTGCTCTACGATGACGAACTCGGAGTACTGGATCGGCGCCAGAAAACTCACCAGGAACTGGACGCCTTGGCAGCCGCCCAGAAAGTCACCGAAGAAGTCATGCGGATGATGTGTGAAATGATTGCAAGGGCTGATGCCTCTGCTGATGGCTCACTTCGATATCAGGGAGAGCAACTCACAAGCCAAAGTGTTCGCGCCACAGCGGCCATCGAATTCATGAAACGTGGATTCAGCATGGGACACGGCGCTATCGTCGCTACCGCGCCTCACGTGGCTGACTGCCACCACGCTGGTGATGGCCCGCTGTACACCGAGCAACCGGTCATCGTTGACCTGTTTCCCCGCGACGACTCATCCCGCTACTGGGGCGATTGCACACGCACGGTTGTACACGGACAGCCATCCGACACAGTCAAAGCCATGCACGCTGCTGTTCTGGAAGCCAAAGCGGCCTCTGCTGCTGCTTTGACCTTGGGTAATACTGCTGATGCCGTTCACAAGGCCGCTGAAAATGTGCTCATCGCACATGGCTACCCCTGCTCACGAGGAACCATTACCGATCACCCCAGCATTCAACACGGCACGGGTCATGGTATCGGACTGGACGTGCATGAACCGATCCTGCTGGATCACGGTGGCGGTAAAATCCTTGAAGACGAAGTCTTCACTATTGAACCAGGCCTCTATGGACGCAAAGTTGGGGGCGTTCGAGTCGAAGACATGTTAGTCGTGACCGCTGGGGAAGCCCGCAACCTGAATCAACTTCCCGACTCACTCTGCTGGGACTGATCAGGACACCGACTGATCCGCAACTCGCCAGGGACGCCCCTGAAACACATTAATCACTGCGTGTTACTTTTACTGCGTGTCACGGCCGTTTCAGGACTCTGTGAATGGCCATTGTGATTCACAACGAGCGTCTTCTTCCGGTCAAAAATGAAGCCCCACTCGCCCAAAACGGGTGAACAACCTGGCAATCGCCAGCCTGCACGCGAGGCATCTATTTTTAAATCACACGTTTTCAAATGAATACCAGCCTGACCATCCATGCCAGCGGACTAATTGGGAGCGTGAATTAAATCCGCTAACGCGTGTCGAAGTGGATCATCTTCTGGCCCGCAAAAACCCCAATGAAGACGACGACGCCATCCTTCGGCGTACGTGTATTTCTCACTCAGGCTGCCTACCTCTCGACTCATATCACGCATCGTCTGCAAGTAGCTGTCCTGCCCTTGGCTCTCGTCAAGCCATTGCTTCTGACTTGCGTGACAAGCTAAAGCATCCACTTTTTGATCAATCACATCCGTAATATCAACGTAAAAGTGAGGATGGACCAACTCACCCGTGGGTACGCGATTTCCAATGGGCTGGGCGTGGTAGACCGTAACAGGGTCCATGAACGCCTCGACTGGAGGTTCGCTGACGAGATTAGGCATCCCATGCGAAAAAGCCGCACTGACTGCCAGTCGGCAAGCGATCTCGTGGTCTTCCATGTAATCGCTTGGCGCGTGAGCCAGAACAATGCTGGGCTTTGCTTGCCGGACAACTGCGGTCACCCTTTTTAAATTCTCGGTCGTGTAACACGCTTCCATGTCAGCATAAATCGGAGGATAAAATTCCGCTCCAAGAATGTCACAAGCATTTTTTGCTTCTGAGAGTCGTGTTTCAGCACACTCTTGCTGCCCCATCGTTGTGCTACCACGTGAGCCATCGCACAAATTGATGTAGTGAACATTCCAGCCTCGCTTGGCAAGTTGCAACATTGTGCCGGCAAAAAGGAACTCGATGTCATCCGGATGGGCTGCAATCGCTAATACCGAAGGCATAATTCTGACTCACATTTTTTACGGATTGCCAATTTAATCTCAGCTGCAACTTCATCAGCTGTGCTACAGGCTGGCAGCAACCTGTGTGGCCAAATTCTAACCGATCAAGAGTAAGCCGTTCAGTAGCGATGTAATCACACTATGCAAGAAGGTTGCGATTGATCACTGAGCATTCAAAAGTGCTTGAGCGTTTTACAAAAACACCGTTTGATTCATCAAGCTGCCTGGCTCACTGCACGATTCATCAATTACGATGGTCGTGCGCTTTGGGATCACGATCGTGATGATACTGATCGATGTGCACATGCAAGTGGGGATATTCACGAAATAACCATGCCCAACCTGCTTCAGTCACAGCTGAGTCATCCAGGTACAATGATTCCAGATAAGGCATGGCTGCTATTTTCTTCAGCCCCTCATCAGTGATCGGAACACCAATCAGATGAATACCGCGCAATGAACGTATCTGGGTCAATGCATTAGCTGCCCGGTTATCCAAATTCTTCGAGCCTAACCGCAGCTGCCTCAATTTCGTCAAAGACTTCAGGGAAGCAACACCACCTGAGGTACATGCTGCATGAGGCAAATTAAGAAACCATAGTGATTCACAATTAGACAGCTGCTGAAATCCAGCATCCCCGATGGGTGATAATCGCAAGCGCAGCTGCCTTAGTTTTGGCAACTTGGCAATCAATTCAATCGCTTCATCAGTCACGATGCCTTCATCGATGATCAGCGTCTCCAGCGATTCTAGTTCGGCGATTTGCGACACCATGCTGTCATCAACAGGGAAGCCCTCGATGTGCAACTTGGAATCGTTACCTTTCAGGTTTGCCTGATACAATTTTTCAAACCGCACGCCGGGTGGATCGCCTTTCTCAGGAATGATGGCCGACGTCTCGAAATAGTCATACCACCACAATCCAGCTACCACCGCTAGGGTGGTGGAAAAACAGAGAAACAACAGTGTTTGGCGACGCCGATCCCGCGCTGAGATAGGTGAGTTCGGTGCCGTCACTGCATCTGAGTCACCCCGTGACACAGAATCATCTACTGTCGATGTAACCTCTTGATCGCTGACCATTGGCCGATCGCATGCGTGTAAGAAACGACTAACAAAGTTGTGAGCGAGAAATGATAGGTCTCGCCGCACCGCAGTTAAACTCATCCCAACACGAATTGCAACTTGTATTGTGGCATCAGGACGCCGCCGAAGCGGCATCCTGATGCTCAGCGAAGTTTCAACGTGGAGCCGCTGACGGCGACGATTGACCCAGAAACCGTCGAAATCAGCAAAACAGGTGCTCCGACCAAGTTGGGAGGCCAGCGAACATTTCCCGCAAAGCGTTCACCAACGATGAAACTCCAAGCTAGAAGGTCTGATGTGCGTCGTACCCGGCAGCTTCACAGGCCGCCATCAGGTCTCGATTAACAACCGCCCGCTGCGAATGTCAATGTTGATTTGACAGGACTTCGGCCTCGTTTCGACGCTGAGTCTTGAAAGCCCACAAAAACAGCCATTTACATTTGCATGCAAATGGCTGTTGACCGAAAAACTTGAAGTCGGGCACCATACTCGTGAGCAAGCGGCACCTACTGTTTTGACACCTTCATTACACCGTGAGTTGTTGTCGCATTGACTCTCGCGCGGCCTCGAGTGCAGCCGGCAATTGGCTCGGATCCTTACCACCAGCCTGGGCCATATCCGGACGGCCACCTCCACCTCCTCCTACCGCACGGGCGGCGGCGCCCACCCAGTCACCAGCCTTCAGCCCACGCTCAACAAGCTCACGACTCAAACCACCCACCAATAAAACTTTCTCACCTTGTACCGCAGCCAGTAAGACTGCCGTCGGCGAATCCATCTTCTTTCGAATCTGATCAATCCACCCTCGCATCACATTCGGATTTGCCCCGGGTGTCTCGGCAACAATCATGCATGTATCGCCTACCTGCTCATGACTGGAAATCAAATCATCGGCTGACAGCTTACCGCCAGCAGTCGCTGCTTTTAGTTCTTTTACCAATCGATCACGATCAGCCAGTAATGCCTTCAATCGATCGACCACATCAGAGATGGCAACATTCAACCGGCGGGTAATTTCACGTACCGAGGAACGCACTGAATTGTAATCCTGAACATCTGCAACCGGTCCTTCACCTTGAAATTTGTATTTATCGGTATGCACACCAGACTTACCAGCAGCGATCTCCTTTTTGAGCCGCCGCACCTCTTCCATTAACTGAACCGTCGCAGCGAGGGCATGAGCAGCATCGCACTTCAGAGTGTCCGCTACCTTATCCAGCAAGTGACGCGTCTCGGAACGATGTTCCTCTGCTCTTGCGCCGGTCAACGCCTCAATTCGTCGAGTACCAGTCGACACACTCTCTTCCACGACCACCTCAAAAGACTTGACCTGTGATGTGTTTGTCAGATGCGTGCCCCCACACAGCTCATGACTGAAATCACCCATGCTCACCATCCGACAGGGGTCTGGGTACTTTTCACCAAACAACATCATCGCGCCTGTCGCCCGTGCCTCAGCAAGTGGCACAATATTCCAGCTGATTGGCTGTTCATCATCGATCAAAGTGAGCACATCTTTTTCAATCTGCACCAGCGTCTCATCAGGAATGGCCTTGGGATTGGTAAAATCAAATCGCAAGCGATCAGCCTCCACTTTGCTCCCCTGCTGTTCTGCATGCCGTCCGACATTTTGATGCAAAGCATGATGGAGAATATGAGTCGCCGAATGAGCTCGAGCCAGCGCATCACGGTGTGGAATATCAACCTTGGCTACGCACTCAGCCCCTTCTGTGATTTCCCCACGAACCAATTTCCCATGATGCACAGTCAAAGCCGCGTGCTTTTGCGTATCCGTCACAACAAACTCAAAGTCATCGTTGGCGATCACTCCAATGTCACCAACCTGCCCACCAGATTCTCCATAGAACGGCGTATGGTTCAAAACAAGACGTACAAGAGTATCTGCGGGGCGATGAAGATGACTCAACAGTTGTCCGTCATCTTCACCCTTACCTCCTTCACCAGAAATAATGCCCTTCACGACAGCAGTCGATTCAGTGTCGTCGTAGCCAAGGAAGGGAGTCTCGTGCAGCGCTTCCTTCAAGGTTTCGAGTGGCCCCGTCTGGAACAACTCACGCTGGCCTGCCCCACTGTCGATGGCATGCTGATCCATTGCTTTTCGATAACCGTGCCAGTCAAACGTAAAGTTTTCTTCAGCACTCAACGTCTGCAACAACTCTGGTGGCACGCCATAAGTGGCGTTCAACTCGGCAACCGCTTCGCCGGGGACCA
>DOPG01000171.1:0-7439 GCA_003513555.1 Rhodopirellula sp.
TCGAAAATGGGTGCAACATCGCGCTCATATTGAACCTCATCCGCGTGCAAAAAGGATGGCGCTGCCAATAGCACAAGGAGGACCAAGGTCAGCCGAAACGGGAATCTCATCATGGTCGGTTTAACGTATTAATATCACAGAAAATGGTTACTCAAGCTACTTTACATCATAACCGTATCGGACAAACACTTCGCACTCTAAACACGGGCGTTCTTATCGTCCCGGAGGCGGTGGATCATGTTTTTCACGATATGACTTATACTCGGGCCAACTAAGAATCCCGTCCCGGTCGCTGTCAGCCTGGGGGTGCTTCGAGAAATACTGGCTTTTCCAAGCCTCTGCGTTCCCGCCGCTGAGGTTTCCACCGGTGCGTTTTCCTTGAGACTTTTCGTTAACTTGAGGGCTTTGGGGCAGCTTGGGCTTGAATGCCGGTTGTGGTGGGATTTCAGTTCCTGAACTTGGGACTCGGGACCTCAGCTCTGACCTGTAGTCAGCTAACTGCATTGCATAGGCAGGATCCCCAGCCAAGTTAGTCCACTCATGCGGATCTTTTAAGGTGTCATAAAACTCCTCACGGCCGTTCTCGTACCGTATGTACCGGTGAGTTTTGCTTCTCAACGAGTAACTTTCCTTAGAGGGATCATACTTGGTTCTCCATTTGTAGAGAGCGGTTAGTGCTGACCGAGGCCCGCGCCACCTCCCACTTGATGGATCCGCAAGCAGAGGTTTAAGGCTATGCCCGTCCAACGGACGTCCTATCTCGCTTTTTTTTGTATTCGAGGGAATGGAGCACAAGTCCAACAGCGTTGGGTAAATATCGAGAAGGGAAACCGCCTCCGGCGACTCCGACCCGGCTAACGCCACGCCAGGGGCACGGATAACCAAGGGCACGCGCGTGCTCTCCTGCCACAGTGAATTCTTGTAGAGGTAATTCTTTTCTCCCATGCCCCAGCCATGATCACTTGTCAACACGATGATCGTGTTGTCTTTTAAGTTTGAGTGATCAACTGCATCGAGGATCTTACCTATTTGCTCATCCACCGACGCGACACTGGCAAGGTAGGCTTGGATGAAGTGGCGTAATGCTTGCTCATCAGAAGCGTACGAATCCACGAGTGCGTTGTACAAGCGTGTGCCCATGTCTGCGCTGCGCGGACCGTCTGCCCCTTTTGGGATCCCCCGCACCGTCTGTGAAAATGTATCGTCTACATCCCCTCTCCGAATTTTTGGGAGTTTGATCGAGTCTAATGGAAACTTATCGAAAAACCGCTTTGGAACAATCAACGGCGTGTGCGGTCTGATAAATCCTACCCCTAAGAAGAACGGCTGTTGGCCGAGCTTTCCCGCATTTTCTCTGATCCGTGCAACTGCCCAATCCCCGTTGAGTTCATCAGCCGTAGCGTCCCGATCCTGTTGGGTTGTTACATGCAGTGTTCTTTGTTTCATCCAGCTGCCCGTTCGCCATATCAGTGGTACGCCTGCGGCAGTCTTTCTGCCCTGCAGACTGATCAATGGCCCAAACGAGCCATCCACTGCCCCGATATCACAGTAGGGAGGCGGAACATCAGGATGAGCTAACTTGTTTTTTCCATCAAACGCGTACGGCCCATAATCTGCTAGGTTCCCAAAGTTCGTCCACTCCGCCCGCACCATATGGTGCATCAACTTGCCGGTACCGAAGGTCCGATAACCATGGGCACGAAAGTGATCCATCATCGTCCGTGAATTGCGCAATATTTCATATTCATTCCACTTGGTGAACCCAAAGCAACCAGAGTGATGCGGGTAGATACCTGTGAACATGCTCGCCCGTGACGGTCCACAAATCGGGATGTTGCAATGCGCCTGGGTGAAAGCTGTTCCGCTGCTAGCAAGTCGTTTTATGTTGGGAGTGAACGCCTGCGGATGCCCACCAAAGCCATCGACATAATCGTTGAGGTCATCACACATGATCAGAATCACATTTGGCTGTCCGGCATCTAGGGGTCCGCTAATGCTGCAGAAACTGGACAACACCAACAGCCCAAGAGCCTGACACTTAACGAAGGCAGCTGTGTAAGATTGTGCGGCTTTCCGCGGTTTTCCAAACTTCATCGTCCATACTCCAGACCAAAACCAAACGCAGTTCCAGTGCAATCCAACCACAGCCTCCACTGCATCAGACAAACCTCCGTTCCCGTCACATAAGCAACTGCACGAGTATCCGACACAACGTGCAGAAAAACCCTTCGCAGAATCGAACGCTTGCACTTCAAGAGACAGGACGAGTGACGTGAGACAAAATTGTGATGACGCCCAACGCCTCGCCTCGTCCGAAACCAAGTCTAATTGTTCCGCACATTAAGACAATAGCTCGCTGTAACATCAAACGACTGAGCGGCAAAAACCATTTATCGCATCCCAACTAGACACGCCACAGTAGCCCACAGAGGGCTAGTCATGCGCGGGAGGGGCGGGTGCCCAATCTTTGATAATGGTACCGGATCCCAGTTCGAAGATGCGATGACGCATGACGTCATGTTCAGCGCCACTGTATTCCCGGATTAACAGAAATTTTCCGTCCGTGGAAATTACCCAGTCGGTAGGAAGATGCCGGTCGATTTTCACCGCGAACGCTGGCTCATTGTTCGCCGTATCCCAGACCCTCAAGGAACGATCCTTTTTATTGATCAAGTCGATTACCAACATGGGACCGGATTTCGCAAACTGTGGACGGATGCTGTTCCGATCCCAATGTTCGTTCGCGAGCGGGGTATCGACGGTAAGCTCCCGAAGCAAATCTCCTGTTGTGACATTCCACAGACTGAGCCTCTGAAGCCCTGCTTTATCTACCAGGCCGCTTCCGATTAGTCGCGAACCATCCGGTGAGAAGCGCAATTCATAACCGACGCCAGCGTTGGGAAGTTCCCACAGCATCCGCCCCGTTTGTACATTCCACAGCGTGACGGGCAACCAAGCACACTTGGAGGCCAAGACCGATCCATCCGGAGAAAACACAAACGAGGGCATCCAAGAAACTGCGCTACGCCGACGCTCCTCAATCGCAGGGACACCCTTGTGCTGGAGAACGATCATCTCTTTGCTGCTTGAGAGCGAACGAATTTCAATCCGTCCTCCATCCACTGCTGTTGCCACCAAGTTGCCTTGCGGCGACGTTGAGATGACATCATTCGCGCTTGTTTCTAGTTGTCCCCAGAACAACAGCAGGAACACACTCGCACAGGCTTGGGCACTGAACTGGCAATCTCGAATATGACCACCTATCACTGTCCTCGGCATATCTGTGAGTTTCATCGACTTTCCTTCACTAATCGAATCGTTTCCACAGGTGATGGATCTGCTCAATGGTGAACCGAGACCCTCACCTGCATGTTACCCACCTGAGGCTTAGGTGGCATGTCATTCTCAAGACAAACCAAAGACTTTTCGGCCACCCTTGAAGCCAAAGCTACAGAAAGAAAACGAGGCAATCACGCAAAGGGCGTCATTTGAGCTTGACCCTCAAATTTATTTTCGGATTATCCCCGCCTGGGACAATCACCGCAATGCCGGTGACCCATGTTCCGTTGGGTTTCCCGTCGGTTCCCTGACCGGGCCGAGAGAAACTTGCCGAAATGGAGCCATCCTGTTTCAAATATGAACCACTGAAATCACTCGCCTTCAAAGGAGCAACATCAGGATAGGCCCCGCTTAGCTTTTGATTGATTGTTCCGAGCAACCTCTTGATACCTTCCTTGCCGCCGACTCTAGTCTCGCTCATCAACCTGTTGACCCCTTTACGGATTGCCAACAACTGTTGCAACGACGCAACCTGCATGAATTCCGATGGCATGCCGACTGCTGGCTGTCGAACACGATGCGAATGTCCTGGAAGCGTCAACTCGATAATTGTGTCCGGTGCATCGGCAATTTGGGGAACTTGTCGTTTCTCGCGGATTTCCTCGATTTGCCCCTGGACTGTGCTAGCATCGAATTCAAGGAACTTATTTTCGTCGATGACAAATGTCAGGAACGCCTGCAGTTCGTGTGCATCCAATTTCCCCTTGATGTCCCGACCCTCGCCGTACAAGGATGGCATCTCGATGTTGCCGTTCGCTCGAATCAGGAGAGCTGGAGCACTATTTTGCCGTGGTGGGGTAAAGCCGTTTTTCAAGTCGTATGCAAAGATCACCTCGTTTCCATTCTCTGGTAACGGATAGCCCGTTGTTTTATTGTCCTGCGCGAAAAGAGGCACAGTCGATGATAACACACTTGTCGTACAAGTCAGGAGTGAAGCGGCAAGTGCAACTGCAATTTGATGAGCGCAAATCGGCATATAAAAGAGCTTTGAAAAGAGGGTTGATTAAGTAATTCATAGCGGCAACATGCGGGTATGCTGCCATGTTTCAAGGCGTGATTTCTGCTGCTGCACTTCAGCACGCGTTCAAAACAGTGATGATAATGGAGGTCCCTAAGTTCAGCTAAATCGCGAGGGCTGCTTTGTAAACGCTTTTCACGCAACAAACGAACTCGAGCTTAAGGCAACCGCCGTTGCGAAAGAGTAGCTGCCTTGCCTAACTTAGTCCGGCAACGATAGTAGCCGCGCGATCGGATATCTCCGATGCGACTTCTCGTAGTTTTTAGATCGCTTATACAAAAAATTCAACTGTGCCCGGCGGTCGCTGGCAAACTCCACGTCTGCCTGTTTTCTCGAATTGAACGCTTCTCTTAACGCCCGGTTTTCGGCCAGCAGTTTTTCCGCAGTCTTCTCGAAGACATAAGGCGAGAAATATTCCTTCTGCTGCAGAACCGAATCAAACCGATTCCAGCGAAAAAGTGAATCCATTGCCTTGGGCTCCAGTGCTTCGACAACGTATCGCGCGCGATCTTGATCGATAGGAACCACAACATCGCCCTCACGGAGCCCAATCTGTTCCGTCTCGGTAGTCAGTTCAACCGCATCATGAAAGAAGTGCCCTTCATACGGGGTCGTTCGGGACTTAACATTGTCGATGCGATAAGTCTCCGCTGGAACGCTCGCTGGTGTTTTGATGACACGCATCGCTACCGAGTTCACTTTCATTAAACCGATCACTGTATGCCACTCGCGTGGGATCAAGTAGCCAGCAGGCAATTTTACAGATTCCGCCACTCTGTATTTATTGAAATAGGGGATTTGACGTACGAAAGGCTTGTTTCTGTCATAAAACAGGCGAGTTCCCCCGGTCACGCTGCTTGGCACCTGACTCGCTTCATATCCGTGAAACTCAAGCCGTGCAGGATGATTGCGATCCACCTCCCATGCGATGGGTACGTACTCTTGCTGATAATAGGTGCTTCGATCCCTTTGACGCAACAACTGAATATGCTTTCCCTCTTTGGCTAGCAGCGTTAATGCCGCGTCGAAAAATACTCGCGTCGCGGCAACACGCTGTGGATAGGGTTTGAGCATATGAGTTTCAGTCATGTAGCCCATCGCATGAAATAGTCCGGCAAACCCCGTCGAATATCGCGGTGTCTCCAGAAACTGGTCGAATCCGTTCTCTGGGGGCGATCCACCGGCGTTCACATACGGAATGGTTGGATATCCTGCCCCGCTCATAGCCGTGAACAGCATCGGCTCAAACTTGGTATGCATGTATTGCCCCAAACTTAACCCCAGCTTGTCTTTTTGGCTCTGAGAAGTGGTCATGACATGTTGGTAGTCAGCCCCATTGCTCACATGAGTGTCGATGAAGAAATCAGGATCAAGCAAATGAAACACTTCGGCAAATGAGCGTGCATTCAGCGTGTCGCACTTCAGGAAATCGCGATTAAGATCATAGTTCCTTCCATTGCCGCGAAATCCATATTCCCTTGGCCCATTTTGATTTGCCCTTGTTCCCGAGTTTCGGTTCAAGGCTCCGCCGATGTTGTAGAACGGGATAATTGCGACGATCACATCCTTTAACAACTTGTCGTAAGCTTCACCGTCGCACACGATATCCCGTGCAAAAGCCATGGATGCATCAACGCCATCGGATTCCCCGGGATGAATGGCATTGTTGATCAGCATTACCGTACGCGTGTCTTTGCTCACATCTGCAGGCTCAATATGATTCTCGTCTGTGATCAGCACGATACTAAGCGGCTGTCCACTGTCAGTATTTCCCATCGTGTGAACCGTGACCCGTTGACTAGCTCCTGCCAGCTTAGCGTAGTATTGCATCCCACTTTCGTAGGTTGCTGTGTCCCAGCCGTCACTACGTTCAAAAGGTGTTGGAAATTCCGTTTTGTGGACATCCGCGGCGCCCCCTTCAGATGCACCGACACCGAAAACAATCAACGTTCCGCATCCCAACGCAAACAAAAGTCGTCGAAAAAAATGCCAGTCAACGCAACTCTCCATGTCTTCTCCTTTCATGAGCAACGACGCTTTTTCTACATGAACATCAGTAGCAATACTCGCTCCTGTACCTGCAAAAACGCGAGATCTCAAGTCAATCATTGAACCATGCACTTATTCATGTGAGTTTCCAATCAGTAAAAAACGCACTGGACACGACATGTGCTTGTGTCAACAACACAGACTGTTAAGGTCGCCCGTGTGTCAGCGTTAAAATGCGATTGCCCCCAGTCTAACGATAAATCTCCATTCGGAGCTGAAAAAGTGGCCTTTGCAATCCGCGCTGCAGTAACCATGTGTTTCTTATTCAAGCCGTCCCTTTTCCCAACCATCCAATTCGAGTGTTTGAACAATGACATCTTATCCCGCAGCTATTGTCCTGTTTTTCGCTAGCACTCAGGCGTGTCTCAATGCGTTCGGGGCAGAGTACGTCCCCAAACTGTTCGATCAAATCAATCTAATCTATGAGGATAATTTTGATATCGATGGTAAACATCAGAAGCCAACGCAGTGGGTCATACGTCAAAACACGAACTGGAGTGTCAAGGACGGTATTCTTACGGGTGGGCTAGCAGATGTTGCCTATCAGAAAATGATGCAGGCGAAGAATGATGGTCATGATGGTACGCGTGCCGTTATCTTCTTGAAACCAGTACCCACCGCATTCGTAATTCAACTGCGTGTTCGCTACAACGAAACCGAGAAACGAGGGCGCGATCGAGGGTCATTGCTGGATCTTGGCCATCATGTCAATTCCTTCATTTTCCGTAAGGATGGAGGTGTGCTGACACTGCAGAAGAAGAAGCGAGTCGTCATTCCAAAATCATTTTTTCCACTGAACCAATGGAACGAGGTGACGATCGAATTTACGGAAGGAGCGATACTGATCACTGTGAATGAACGGTCCAGACTATTCGAAGACCCCTTGATCACTTTGAAAACCGCTCAAGAAGCACAGCAAATTGACTTCAAAGGCCAGGACTTTGGCTCAGTCCAATTGGACTGGGTAAAGCTCTACGAAGGAATGGGGCCGAGGACAGGAAGGCAGTGAAGATCTGCCTGTTCTGTTTTTGTC
>DOPG01000171.1:7678-9815 GCA_003513555.1 Rhodopirellula sp.
GAGGTATGTGAAAAAGCAGTGTGAATTCTGGCGTTGCGCGCTGAGAAAACTGGAAAACCTGCTAGAATCTATGCAAGTGAACGAGCATCTGTCGGTCGTCCGTCATACGTCGGGTCGCTTCCACAGTCCCAACAGACTCGTAATCACTCTCGCCTAACCCGACCACCATACATGGGGTCGGGACTAACCTACACGGATCGCCAACCAGTTCTGGTGCCTACCTTGATAACGATTACGCCGTTGATAGAAGCAATTGCACTAAATCATTGGGGCAACATCACCAAGTTGTGTGAGATGCTGAAAGTTCGATCCCCCAAAGTGTTAAAATCTCTTCTGCCCCAGCACTACCCGGTACCTATGGCTAAAGCGGTCACGGAACAATGCAATAGCGGCAGTGGATCTGTGTTTCGAGCAGGGGTCTCAATGATCATCGCGGCTTTGATGTTACTAGTTTCATCTCCTGTCATCGCAGCGGATCCTGGCCCTGGCAACGGAAAAAAAGGTTTCGAGCAGATCAAACAAGAGGGGCGTGCGAAATCGACGTTCCTGAATCAGAAGGTCGAAAAAGTTGTTTTCGAGGATATCCCCACGCCTGACCTAGAACAGTACGAGGCAACAGTTGCCCCTCTTTTGAAAACGAAGTGCTTGCCTTGTCACGGGCCACACGAAGAACATGCGAACTTGAGGATTGACGAAATCAGCCCCAACCTTGTTTCGGGGGAAAATGTGGAACGCTGGCGAGAAATCTACAAAGTACTCAGCAACTCAGAGATGCCGCCAGATGATGAACCGGAGTTTGCCCTCGCCAACGACCAACGCACGCAGTTGGTCAAATGGATCAGCAGCGAGATGAACAAAGCGTCTTTTGTGCGACGTAACACATCTGATCACACATCGTTCCGACGCATGTATCGAGCGGAATACAACTATGCGATTCAGGTTTTACTGGGCCTGCCGTACCCGATTGGTAACGTGCTTCCAACCGAAACTGCATCACACGATGGGTTCATCAAAAATTCTGAGTTATTGCAGATGTCCGCCATGCAGTTCGAAACCTACCGCAAGCTCGCACTCGATGCGCTAAGACGTGTGACGATCAGAGGCCCTCGTGCCGAGCCAGTCATCTATGACATCAAGATGCAAGAGCAGATGGACAAACTCGCGGAGGCGAAGAACGCAAAATCCTTTACGGCCTCCGATGAGGATTACCAAAACCAGTTGAAGCGACAACACCTGTTGAACCTTGAAACCGGGGACGGACTTTCATTCGCGGGCGCAAGCGTGAAGCCGGCCCCTAGCACAGACCTTGCTGCGGTTCCTTCGGCGGCACCTGTGGTCCTCGCGTTAAATCGCTCTCAAGAGGCGAAGTGGAACCTCGACCGTTTCTTGCCTGACGAAGGCATCATGCGTGTTAGCATCCGCGTTGGCCGAACGACGATGGAGAAAAATGAGCACGCAAGCATCCGGCTGATTTTCAGTGCGCACACGAGCAACAACGCAAATTTCACTGATGTGATCAGTAAACACGACATCCCGGTCACTGCAGCTGCCGACGAGCCCGAGTACATCCACTTCGATATCCCCCTCAGCGAGATCCAGAGAAATCCCTTCCGAAAACTCGAAACGACTTTCCCGCGACGCGATGAATTTCTTCACTTGCGAAACGTATCGAGCACCAGAAACAAAAAAGCTCCATTGCGGCTGCATATCGATCACGTTCGGATTACAGCGCCGTATCATGCTCAATGGCCCCCGAAGAGCCACACCGATATCTTCTTTGCAAGTGAGAGTAGCAAAGATGAATTGGCGTACGGACGGGAGATTCTCGAACGTTTTCTGTTGCGAGTCTGGCGCCGCCCTGCCAAAACCCACGAGGTCGATCAGTTCCTGACCTTGTTCGAATCGTTTCGTAGCGACCTGCCGACGTTTCAAGAGGCGATGCTTGAGGTGCTCGCAACGGCTTTAGCAACACCCGAGTTCCTTTATCTCACTGAGCAAGTGGACGATAAGTCTTCAATGAGTGAACTGGCTCAGATCAATGATTTTGTACTTGCCAGCCGACTCTCGTTCTTTCTCTGGTCAAGCATCCCTGACGAACAATTACTTGCCGTGGCAAAGCGGGGGGCTCTCAAGGAGC
>DOPG01000296.1 GCA_003513555.1 Rhodopirellula sp.
GCAAGTACAACAAAAACGAAAATGCCTGCCCTGTCGATCAACACATGCTGATTGGTCTGATTGCCCCCCGCGCGGTCTACGTCGCCAGTGCTACCGGTGACCCATGGGCTGATCCACGGGGTGAATTTCTGTCATGCGTCTATGCTGATCCGATTTTTCGGCTGCTGGGGACCTCCGGAATGGGTGGCAGCACACCACCTGCGGCATTCCCGACGGCCGAATCTCCCATCAATTCTGGACAGGTAGGCTATCATCTACGGACAGGAAAACATGACGTTACCGACTATGATTGGGCACAGTACCTGGACTTCGCTGATCGGCACGTCAAGTGACGCTAGACCTTCAGCCAATCGGTCTCATGCGGCAACCGAGTGAATTACGGATAAAACCCAAACATTGTGCTCCGCACCAAAAATTGTATGCCAACGCCAGCCCACTGCCTTCTGGCATCAACATGTCAAAAGTGTGACGAAAAATCTGAACTGGAGGATCACATCAAAATGCTTTCTTTGTGGGCCAGAATTCGCCCCTGCTACCTGACAGTATTGCTGATCGCGTTCACGCTGTCGGATTCTCTGTCGGTCTGCCATGCAGAAAAGCCGAATATCATCTTTGTGCTAGCCGACGATCTTGGTTGGTCCGAACTTGGATGCTACGGTAATGGATTCAACGAAACACCCAACCTCGATCAACTCGCCAACGATGGCGTTCGATTCACGCAAGCATATGCTGCCGCACCCGTTTGCTCGCCTTACCGGGCTGCATTGCTGACAGGTCAGCACCCCGCTCGCATTGGGATCATGGACTACTTGCGTCCCAATTCTGCCAATGCGCTTTCCACATCACATACCAGTCTTCCCGAGGTCTTGTCCAATCATGGATACGCCACGGGCATGGTTGGAAAATGGCACCTCACCGGGTACGAATACCACTCGGCTGCCCACGAGATTAAACCCGTGGACCATGGTTTTCAGTGGGACTTTGCCCGTGAGGTAAAAGGAGTCGGTAATGGAGCCAACTTCTGGCCCTACGTATTCAGACAACAACCCATTCGTTGGCTCGACATTCCTGCCAACAAAATGGGAGCGAATGAGTTTCTCATCGACCGCATGAACGAGGAAGCAGTTCAGTTTGTTCGCCAGCACAAGAACCAACCCTTCTTTCTTTACCTGAGCCACTATGCTGTCCACTCCATCCTGAATGGGAAGCCGGCGTTGGTTCAAAAGTACCGAGACAAACATCCACCAGGTAAAAGTTCGAGGGAAAAGTGCTATCTTTGCGAGGATTCTGGACACAAAGGTGACTCGTTGAATCACTGGGCATCCGATCACAATCCTCACTTGGCAGCCATGCTCGAAAGTATCGATGATGGCGTCGGGATGCTGAGACAAGAGCTGAAAGACTTGGGAATTGAAAAAAACACCATCTTCATCTTCTCAAGTGACAACGGTGGCGAAACCAATGTCACAACTAACCATCCGCTGCGGGGCGGAAAAAGCGAATTGTACGAGGGAGGCATTCGCGTTCCCCTGCTGATTAGTTGGCCAGAGAAAGTACCCCGACAGGCGATCAGTTCCGTCTGTACCACCAACACTGACTTTTACCCCACCATTCTGGAAGCAGTCGGGTTAGACGCGCCTGACAAGCAAATTCTCGATGGCCAATCAACTTTAGCTGCGTGGCGGCAACCCAATACCAACCCTCCCGTCCGAACATTGCATTGGCACTACCCTTTGGATCAGCCCCACTTTTTAGGTGGCCGATCTGCCGCAGCAATTCGCCGTGGCAAATGGAAGCTGATTGATTTTTTCGATACGGGCGAGGCAGAATTGTATGCGTTGGATACCGATATTTCTGAAACAACCAACAGGGCTGCTGAGCATCCTGAGCTCACCACAGAATTGAAACAGGAACTTGCCACATGGCAGCAACACGTAGCTGCTCGCATTCCGTCGCCGCCACTCTTGATCCAACCTCGACAACTCACATTTGCCGACCACTTTTCAGACGGTCAAATCAGTCCGCGTTGGTTCTTCAACAAAGATTGGTCTGTTGAAAATGAGATACTGACCAGAAGTAAAGCGGGCACGGATTCAACGAGAATTTTCCTCAAGGACACAACGTTTTCTGATGCCTTGATCAGATTTGATTTCCGACTTGGGGATGCGAACGATATTCGTTTGGTCACTGGCACGGGCGGGCATTACAACTCAGTCATTCACATTCGCCCCAATCAATTTTTCCTACAGACCGCCAAAGATCCTGATGGCCCCCACTTCTCGTACCGCCATGGGGAATGTGCTTTTCAATTCGACCCGAAACAGTGGTACTCAATGACGGTTGAATTTCTTGCAGACGAACTGATTGCACACATCGATTCGAATCACATCGCGTACGCCAAACATCCTGTCATAAATAAACAGCGTCAATACTTTGCATTCCAATCAGATCGCGGTGCTGCCCAATTTGATAATGTTCAGATTTTCACTGGCAGCCTAGGGTCCAACACGGAAGCAAATCGGCCCAGCATATTGGCCCGGGCGAATCGTCACCCCGTCCCCAAAACACTGCAAGAACAATTCGCCATTGAAAAAGTGAATGCGCACGAACGACTATTCCAAAACGATCCAGAATACCGTCGGCTGATCATCGAAGTCGATCGCTTGGATCAGCAAAAGGCCGAGCGTTTTCCCGAAGTTTTTCGAACACATAAACAGATCAAGAAATCAATCTCCGAAATGAGAAAGAAACTTCACGCCGAAGATCCCCGGTACAAGGAACTGCTTTTCGCAACCTACCGTGCGTCGAGAGAGATTGATCAATACGTCATTGCACAGCACCCTGAGTATTCTTCACTACCTGCTAACCAACAGAAGGAAAGACTTGATAAGTGGAACGCTGCGATGCGCGAACTGCCACGGGAAAAAGCAAAAGAATACTTTAATCTCCTAGAAATCGAACTGGAGGCTCAGCGCCGCTTGGAAACTGCGTATCCTCAACTTTTCGTGTCCGATGAAGGCATCGCGCAATCGCGCAAAGTAAAGCGGGAAAGTCTGAAGAACATCCCCGAGTTCCGCGACTACATCGAGAAACGTGCAGCAGCATGGCGAGCTCAACAGGACTACCTTCTCACTCACGACCAACAGCTTTCCGGTCTGAACGAACGCCTGCTGAATTCCCAGACCCCATGAATACGTTGACAATACGACTACGCTGGCAATGCTCCCGAGCTGCAACATTCAATCTGATTCGGGACACAACGCGTGATGCCTGATGCCATCCCCCCTGACGCACCAGCGACCAATGCTTTGCCTGCTGATGCGTGGTCGATCGACGCTTTACCCATCTTTGATTGTCTTGATGAATTGACGTCAGTGCTTGCTCAAGCACAGTCGGTCGTACTGCAAGCCCCGCCTGGTGCTGGCAAGACGACGGGTATTCCGCCGGCTCTCCTTCAGTCAAATGCTGCTGGAGATGGCAAAACACTGTTGATCCAACCCCGTCGCATTGCCGCCCGCGCTGCGGCTCATCGGCTTGCTGCAGCCATGGACTGTCGCGTAGGTGCCACGGTGGGATACCACGTACGTTTTGACAAGCGGTGCGGCAAAGACACACAATTGATCAGCATGACAACCGGCATGCTGCTGCGAAGAATGCAGTCCGATCCATTTTTGGAAGATGTGTCCTGTGTCGTGCTTGATGAGTTCCATGAACGCAGCTTGGAAATTGATTTGGCATTGGGAATGCTGCAAAGAATCCGAACCTCTGTGCGTCCCGAACTGCGATTATTGGTCATGTCAGCTACATTATCACCTGAGCCGATTGCTCAATTTCTTGGTGACGCCCACACCATGATCAGCAAGGGTCGATCATTTCCGGTCGATGTCCGCTACAGCAAAGAAATTTCTCAAGAACCTGTTGAACAAAAAATAATCCACACTTTGCCCAAGGTTCTCGAGCAGACCACCGGTCACGTACTCGTGTTTTTACCGGGCATTGGAGAGATCAACCGAACGCAGAGAGCGATCACTTCGTGTTCTTGGTCCGAAGAGTTCCAAGTCCATCGACTGTATGGCGATCTGCCTGCAAAAGATCAAGATGAAGTCCTCCGGACCTCAAAAAAACGTCGAGTCATTCTGTCTACTAACGTGGCCGAAACTTCATTGACGATTCCAGGCGTGACCGGCGTGATTGATTCGGGACTAGTCCGCACGATGCAAGTGGATAGTCAGATTGGGCTCCCCAAACTGCAGCTGGAATCTATTTCTCAAGCCTCAGCCGAACAACGCGCGGGCAGGGCAGGGCGGACCTCGCCTGGATTGTGCTACCGTCTTTGGCCCGTCGCTGTCCATCGTGCACGCCCCAGCAAAGACGCGCCAGAGATCACCCGCTGTGACTTCGCTAACGCATTACTGATGCTGTCCGTTTGGGGTGAACGTGATGTCTTTGATTTCCCCTGGCTGACACCGCCCACAATTCCAGCAGTCCGCAATGCCGAAAACCTGCTCAAGCAACTTTCCGCGATCGACTCGGAAGGCAAAATCACCGAACGGGGACGGCACATGGCATCTCTGCCAATTCACCCCCGACTTGCCTGTTTCATGCTCGAAGCAGAAAAGTTTGGGATTGTCGAGGAGGCCGCCCTTGCAGTTGCCCTACTAACCGAACGAGATCCGCTGAGAGGAATCCCAACCCCATCCGCAACACCCCATGACTGTGATTTAGCGGACAAAGTGGAACGTATGAAAACGATTTTCAAAGACCAGCATTCACCTCACCGCCACTTGCCAGCGATGAAGAACACAAAACGCATCGCCGAACAAATCCAAAAGGCAACCCGACAGAATGCCGACACCGCCTCAGAACCAAGTCCCAACCCGGTCACAGACCATCCGCTGCAACGCGCGCTGCTAGCTGCATTCCCTGATCGAGTTGCCAAACGCCGTGATGATGACCCAAGGAAGGGCGTGATGGTGAGCGGTCGCGGTGTTCGGCAAAGCAAACGCTCAGCAGCGATTCAAGGAGAATTATTTCTCTGTCTCGACATCGATTCGCAAGGCAAAGAAGCCAGCGTCCACCTTGCATCAAGCGTGCAGCGAGATTGGCTTGACCCCAATCTAATGCGGGAAATCGATGAACCGTTTTTCAATACAGATCTGTCTGCTGTGGTAGCTCGCCGGAGAACCTACTTTCAGGATTTACTGCTTTCTGAAACACCAATTGAATGCCATCCTGATGACAAAACCGCTGCTATTTTGGCTAAACATGCTCGCCAAAACATGGAACTCTGCTTACCCCACAGTAAAACAACCAATCAGTTTATTCAGCGTGTAAGGTTCCTTTCCCAACACATGCCGGAGTTGAACATTCCTGATTTGGATTCGCAGTCCATCAACGAAACCCTGCTAGACCTCTGCAAGAGCCGAACCTCGTTCGCGGAACTGACAAAAGCTCCATGGTTGGATCACCTTCGCTGCCGTTATCAGTACGAGCAGATGCGTTTGATCGACCAGCATGCCCCCGTAACGATGAAAGTCCCCAGTGGCAACGAACACTCCATCAGTTACGAACAAGGCAAACCACCACGAATGGCAGTTCGTATTCAGGAACTATTTGGTTGGCGTCAAACCCCGCAGGTTGCAACTCGAATTCCCATACAGTTACATCTGCTTGGGCCCAACCATCGTCCACAACAAATCACTGATGACCTAGCCAATTTCTGGTCAGAAACCTACCTTCACGTCCGCAAAGAACTCCGCCGCCGATACCCGAAACACCATTGGCCCGAAGATCCATTGCATGCGACTCCAACCCGCAACGGTCTGAAACCAAAAAACGGATAACCACACGTACCAAATCATGAGACTGACCTGAACTGAGCCAATCAGAAACAAGCCCGTAAACATACAATGCAACCAGTCACCGGCATGGCAGAAAGAACACTGATTGAATTACGTGATGTATCACGCATCGACAGTAACAGTGGCAGGCAACTGCTGAACTCGCTATCTGTGACGGTATGTGCGGGTGATAGAATTGGCGTGGTGGGTGCCAGTGGCAGTGGAAAATCGACGCTCATGCGGTCCATAGCGATGCTTGACCCGTTGTCGGGAGAAGTACTGCATCGCGGAACCCGGATCACCGATGATGTGATCCCAAGCTACCGGCGCAAAGTCGTTTATCTATCTCAACGACCTTGTTTCACTGGCGGGACGATCGAAGAAAACCTTCGACTTCCATTTCAGTTCAAATCGGCAAACGGCTACCCGGCAAGTCCGTTCCATGAACCAGACCTTGTAGCTGCCGAATTGGATGCATTTGAGCTCGCCCCAGAAATTCTGCATCGTTCGCCTGAATCCCTAAGTGGCGGGGAACAGCAAATGCTAGCCCTCATCCGTGCATTGTTGTTGGAACCAGAAGTCCTGTTGCTGGATGAACCAACTGCTGCCTTGGATCCTGCTTCACGTGAAAAATTCGAAAGCAGAATCCACCGGTGGTATAACGCATCCAACGACACAACGCACAAGGAACCCATAAAAGAAAAAGCATATTTATGGACAAGTCATGATCCAACGCAGGTTAACCGAATGACGCAAAAGACCGTCACAATGAACCATGGGCAGTTGACGCTGGTAAGCGAAATAGCCTCGAACACCGGCAATGCTCGCGAAATCGACAGCCCTGAGAACGAACAGCAGGTGGATTCTTCAGGTGATTGACGCACAGACACTCGCTTCAATAATTCCGAAATCCCAGGCTACAAACCTGCTCGGGCAGTTTTTAGAGCCGCGCCCACATGGTGACATCTCGCTGTCCTGGTTTGAAGTCGGCGTTGCGGCAACACTGCTGCTAATCAACGCGATCATTTCGCTGCAACTCGGACTTGGTATTGCAAAACGCATTGCAACCAGTTCGGTCCGAATGACCATACAGTTGGCCATTCTGGGATTGGTATTGAAACAGATCTTTGAACTGGCACAACCTGCGCCTGTCCTTGGATTGGCTGCCGTGATGACTGTGATTGCAGGGGTCTCTGCTGTCAAACGAATTGATTATCGCTACCCAACCATCTACCGAAATTCCATCTTTGCAGTGTGGACCAGTGCATGGGTGGTGACCTCAGTCACAGTCTTGCTCATCGTCCGCCCACAGCCCTGGTACAGCCCACAAGTAGTCATTCCACTTTTGGGAATGGTGCTTGGAAATTCCCTCACGGGAATTTCGCTGGGACTCGATCGTTTCCTAAGCGAACTGAGAAATCGTCGCGGGGAAGTTGAGACAATGCTGGCGTTAGGTGCCACGCGTTGGGAAAGTTGTCGAGGTGTGTTTATTGAAGCTACACGTACGGCGATGATCCCCATCCTGAACACAATGTCCGTTGCTGGCATTGTGAGCATCCCGGGAATGATGACTGGACAATTACTGGCGGGTGCCGAACCGATCGATGCCGTCAAGTATCAGATCATGATCATGTTTGTGATCGCAGCAGCGATTGCGATCGGAGTTGTGCTTTCGCTTTTATTGAGTTACCGAAATGTGACAAATTCTCAGCACCAAATCGAATGGCACCAAATCCAACGTCCGTAAACCAACTCCCCAGCCGCCAATTCAATTCAACACTTGAACTTTGCGGTGGCCGCTTTCACGAGGCGGCATTCACTGCATGCCATTCAGAGCCCAACTTTTCACTGAACTGAACTTGAAAAAAACTCTGCCAAGTCAAAACTGAAAGTAGACAAACGGTCGAAAATCCCGGGGAGCGTACAACACTAAAACCCAAATCATCACCGTTGTCAGAACCGGTGAATACCATGCGGTGATCGGTAGTCGCATCGCACGACGCAAAGGAGTGCACCACGCAACATGTTCAAGAATGCAGCAAAAAAACGCTGCAATCGCCAAGGGCGGATACCAGTTCACGCCATCTGCCAAACTCAACATCCGCAGCAGCACACCAACCGCCGTCGCCAAGCTATCGCTGCGAAAAAGAACCCATCCAGCCAGAATGACTGAAATGGTGAGGAACCAGTTGATGGGACGAACAAAGCGGTACCGGGTCGAATTTTTGAATGCTCGCTCAACGGCAAGGGCACAGCCGTGCCAAACGCCCCACAATACAAACGTCCAAGCCGCCCCATGCCATAATCCCCCCAGAGTCATCGTGACCATCAGGTTACGGTAAGTCACCCATTGACTGACACGACTGCCTCCCATCGCAATGTACACGTAGTCCCGAAGCCAACGCGACAGAGTCATGTGCCAACGATGCCAGAACTCAGACATCGACGCGGCCAAATAGGGATGCTTGAAGTTGACGGGAAATCGGTAGCCGAGCATTTTCGCTCCGCCGATAGCAATATCACTGTAGCCTGAAAAGTCGTAGTAAATCTGGCCTGCATAAGCAAAAACCGCAATCCAAATGGTCAGTCCACTGTAGAGATCTGGCCCTGCGAAGACGACATCCACTGCCTCACCAAGTCGGTCAGCCAGCAACACTTTCTTGATCAGACCTCGCAACATCTGCTGCGATCCAGCATAGAAACGTCGCTTGGAAAAGCGTGGCACAGTTGCCAATTGCGGTAGCAATTCCCGGGCACGCACAATAGGACCGGCTACCAACTGTGGAAAGAAGGCGACATACAAAGCAAAGTCCATGAAGCGGTTGATAGGCTTCAACACGCCCCGATAAACATCAATCGTATAGCTGAGAGTCTGAAACGTATAAAACGACACACCAACAGGAAGAATGATATTTAATGTCTCACCACTCAAGCCGATCGCCTGCAAAGCAGGACTCGCTGAGTCAATAAAGAAATTGAAGTACTTGAAAAAGCCAAGCACACCAAGATTGACCACCAAACTGGTCGTCAGCAAAGCACGGCGTGCAGTGGTTCCTGTCACGCGAACGATGCCTCTGCCGATGCTGTAGTCAACAACGGTTGACAACGCGAGCAGACCGCAAAATCGATAATCCCAATAGGCATAAAAGTAATAACTAGCGATTAACAATACTGCATTCCGAGCTTGTCGCCCTCGGCACAGCCATGCAGCGATCAACACAC
>DOPG01000485.1 GCA_003513555.1 Rhodopirellula sp.
CGTGTTGCGGTCGGTGCTGCGCTCAAGAGCTTTCGCCTCGGTTAATCTGCCGGGGAACAAGTTGCGTTTGGGGCTGTAAAGAATTTGGTTATAGCTCGCAACATTCGTGTCGGCCCCGATGAACAACGCAAGCCCGCCGCCACGTTTTACATATTCGTTCAATGCGTCGGCCGCATTCTCGCCGATTTCTGGTACGTCAACGAGATAGATGGCGCGATAGGGAGCGAATGTTTCCAGCGTTGCTGAGCGTAGGAAAGAAGGCGGTTGCCGATCCGGGATCGCACCCGTCTGGACTTGGCTTCCGGGATTCAACACCGAGGCGATGTGATAGCCACCTCGGTCATCGACTGATCCATCAATGACCAGCACTTTCTCCGAATTGCTCAGGGGCAGCGTGCAAGTGCGGGAGTTGTCAATGGCCAACGCATCTTCTGGCAGGCTAACTTCGATCGCGTGAGTTCCTTCCTCAGGAATGAAGACCTGAAAGGACTGGGTGATCTCACCGCCGACGGGGATCGAATCGATCACTTGGGTGGGCTGCGTCTCGATCTCGCCGCTCAAAGCAAGGGTCGGATCTGGATTCTGCCGGTCAGAAGCGTAACGGATGACTCGGGTTGTTAATGGAACGTCTTCAGCCGCTGTCTTGCCATAGTTCCGGATGGTCGCGGTAACAACGACAGGCACACCGGCTACCCAAACGTCTTGGGTGGGCGAAAGATCGGTGACGGCAAGATTACTGGCAGGTTGAGCCGCACAGTCGATCATGCGGATCTTCACCTCGCCCGAAAGTTTTCGTAGGGACTCTGCCAGGCGTTCGGGGTTACCCCAGTCCCGCTCGCGAAAATCGCTTGCGATGTATAGGAATTTGGCATCGGCGGGCGTCGCATTCACAAGCTCCGTTGCGAGATCCAAGGCGGGAACTAAATCGGTACGGATCGGTGACGCAGATGTGGCCATCACGCGATTGACCAAGGTTGCCTCAGACATAATGGTTTGTGATGCAAGGTCCGCGGCGGCGTCGCCTGACTCGCTGCCTCCTCTTGTTGCCATCGCCGCTCGACTTGCACGCATCACAGTCAATTGATGATTGCCATCGCTGGCAGCTAAACGGCGGGTAAGATCTTGCAAGGCTTGAAGGGAACGCCCATACGCAGTCGTTGCATCAACCTCCGCATTCGATCCGTCAGGATTCGACGTGATCGTGCGGCGACTGTTGGGGCCGATGCTTCGGTCGCCCATTGAGTAACTGTCGTCAAGCACGACTACATGATGCGTCGTGATTCCCCCAATCGAGCCCAGCATTTGGCCGCCGCCGGTCCAACCGCACAGCAGGGCAATGAGCACGGCCGCGACAGCTAGACGTGACAGTAGCAGCAATAGTTGTCGAAGCCGGATCCACTTTTTCTGCTTCCTGTAACTTGCCAGCAGAAAGTCCATCGCTGCCCAACGTTGACGGCGATGACGTAGCATGTTGATCAAATGGACCAACAGCGGCATCGCGACAAACAAAAAGCCGAGCGTTAGGGCGGGGTACAGAAACAAGGTGCCGTTTCGTTTTACAGGTTGGAATCGGGTGTGGTTAACGTTTCAGGTTGGGTAACAGTTGTCGCGTCGCCAGAAACTTGGCGAGCACGGCATCTAGCGGTGCACTGGTTCGCACTTGCATGTACTCGATCGATAACCGACCGCAAGCTCGGCGAGTGTTGTTCAGAAATTCTTCGAGAGCTTCGAGGTATCCTTCACGCAGAGCACGGGGATTGCAGTTGAGGAAGTCTTCCGTTTCAAGACCCTCGAAACGCGTGGCACCGTTGAATTGAAAGTCCATCTCATCGTCGTGAAGCACATGAAACAACGCCACATCGTGCCCGCGTTGTCGCAATACGCGAAGCCCTTCCATTAGGTTGTCCACACCAAGTAAGTCAGAAATGATGATTACGAGGCCGCGACGAGGGATTCCTTGGGCGACCTGCTTCGCTACTCGCGTCAGGTCCGTTCGTCCGTCTGCACCAACGGAATCTAACATCGATAGAATGCGAGGGAGTTGTTGCTGATTGCTTTTTGCAGGGATCGTGCCACGGACATCCGTGTCAAACGTGTACAGCCCCGTTGCATCTTTTTGACGTAACGCGAGATAGCCCAGGCAAGCAGCGATCGAAGCTGAGTAGTCAAACTTGTTGAGTTCGCCTTCGCCGTAGGCCATGCTTGCCGAGCGATCAACCAGCAACGTCAGTCTAAGGTTTGTCTCTTCTTCATACTGTTTGATGTGCAGGCGATCCTGGCGCGCGTAGACCTTCCAGTCGATATGACGGATCTCGTCACCGCGCGTATATTGGCGGTGTTGGAGAAACTCGATCGACTGTCCAAAGTAAGGGCTACGGTGCATCCCCGAGAGAAACCCTTCAACGACACGCCGTGCCTTGAGTTCCAACCGTCGGATACGAGTCGTTACCTCAGGACGCAAATATCTTTTGGAATCGGGCATCGCGTGAAAGTTCGTCCTCGGTCGTCGGCGTCGCCGCAATGATTCGTTCTACTACCTCGTCACTCGTGATTCCGTCACTTTCAGCGGCGAAATTCACTACCATTCGGTGCCGTAGTACAGGCTTGGCAAGTGCTTGAATGTCCTCTACCTGCACATGGAAACGACCCTGTAGCAGTGCTCGGGCTTTGCCGCCTAAAATCAGAAACTGCACGGCACGTGGTCCTGCACCCCAGCCCACCAGATCATCAACGAAGTCTGGTACCCCGTCGCTGCCCACGCGCGTCTGCCGGACCAGCGACAGAGCGTAACGAACAACGTGGTCGCTGACAGGTACCTGACGCACGAGACGCTGCAGTCGCAGAATCTCCTCGGCGCCGAGCACGGGGCTCACCTCACCGCTGGCAGTGCCGGTGGTCCGTCGAGCAACTTCGAACTCTTCGTCGAAGCTTGGGTACTCAACGTAGACCTTGAACATGAATCTGTCCTGCTGAGCTTCAGGCAAGGGATAGGTACCTTCCTGCTCGATGGGGTTCTGCGTCGCCAAGACGAAGAATGGATCAGCCAATTCGTGTCGGTTCCGCCCAACTGTGACTTGCCGTTCTTGCATCGCCTCGAGCAAAGCGGCTTGGGTTTTGGGTGGCGTTCGGTTGATCTCGTCCGCAAGCACGACGTTGGCGAACAGCGGGCCCTCCATAAAACGGAAGTCGCGGTGCCCCGTCGAACGATCTTCTTCAATGATCTCCGTGCCCGTTACGTCGGCCGGCATCAGGTCGGGGGTGAACTGAATTCGGCTGAAGGAAAGGTCTAGGGTCTGTGCCAAGGTGCTGATCATTAACGTCTTCGCCAGCCCTGGGACACCCTCAAGCATCACATGACCACGACTGAACAAGCAGATCATGATTTCGTCGATGACTTCTTCTTGGCCGACGATGATCTTTCCAAGTTCGTCGAGAATTCTCTGACGGGCTTCGTGAAGCCGACTCGCGTCGGCTTCGCTCAACGCGTCTTCACCGGCCGGTGCTCCGCCGTCGGTCGCTTCGGTTGACATGCAACATCCTTCTCTGGTGAGTCAGTCATGAGGTTTGAAGGCGTGGAGCGTTTTCCGCTGACCGCCGCATTCCGCTCCAGAATAACACCAAAAGCGGAGTTCTGCGCCATGGCTGCGGTACTTTCCAGCCGATGATCTCAGAAACAACACAAGAGTTTCGGACGTTCATGGCCGACAGCCGCAAGCGTACGATTTCAACTGCGGTTTACCTCAGCCTCGCATTTATTCCGGTTTCCGCGTCGGTTCGTCCCAACCCGCCGTGCTTGCTGGAGCTAAAAACGCTTTTATTTCGGTTGCATTATTAGTGGGCGTCAATGAAAAATATGAATCACAATCTGATTCATCGGTGCTGAGGCTGCAGGTTTTACTGCTTCATCTGATGGAGTGCAGGTTTTAGGGGGAGTCACAGTTTCTCCATCCTTGCTGACAAAAAAAATTTGGCATCTCTTGATGCTTCGCCGGCGATTCGTCTTCCTGTGTTTCTCAAACCGCCATCTTGCGGGGTTTGATGGCAGGGGCGGGACGCCTGCCTGCAAAATGAACGCGATAATTTGTTCAGGCTTGCCGTGGCAGTTTCCTAGCTTTTTCGGCTTCCATGGTCCAATAAGTTAGAATTGACAAAGCTTTCACGCCATATGCAGGTATGAGCTCAGTCGGGCACCGGCTTCGGCTTGGGGGGCGTTGTTGATTCGTCATCCGCCTGCTCGTCAGCAATTTCAAGGCTCTCTCGAACCTCCTCGTTCGCCGTCCAGTAGAAAAGGGTTGCCACCAGCGCCAGCAAAATTCGCAGCATTTCGAACACCAGTGCGACCAACGTTCCGGAGGCTTGTGTCGGAGTTGCCGGGATCATTTTGTAGAGTGTTGCAACCGCAGCTTCCCAAACTCCGACTCCGGCCGGGGTGATTGGAAGTGCCGAGGCCAGCATGCCCAGCGGAACGATAACGAAATGTTCTGTTAAATTGGGTGGATCGCTGTAAAGACTGCGTGCTACCAGATAAACGCTTATCGCAAATAAGCTCTGCACGCCCACGCTCATCAGCACAGATGCCCCAAACGCATACGGATGTGCATGGAATGCCCGTAAAGGTGGGCCTATCTTCCCAATCACCCGGCCTAAAACGCGGATGTTGCTTGCCCGTTTGATTAGGCGATCTACGGACCGACCTCCAAAGACAAGAACCAGCAGGATGAATGTCCCCACCCCGAACAGAGTGGTGGCTGCAAACTTCAAGTCCTCAAGCCCCTCTGCCGACTCTTGAACCTCCGACGGCTGTAACAGAAGTGTCCCTGTAACGACCAGAAACAAGAGGCCGTAGAGCCCTGAGGCTCGGTCGACCAAGACTGAGGCCACTGCTTCAATTCGCTTTCCCGGTCGTCGACGTGCTAAAAATATTGCTTTGAAAAGATCTCCGCCAACGCTACCCACCGAAATAAAACTCAGCAAAAAGCAGATCGCACCAAGGCGAAATGCCTCAAGCATCGAAAGCGTGATTCCCTGACAACGAACCAGAATGCACCAACGGGCAAACGAGAGCGAGGTGGCAAGTATCGCAACCACAAAGGCGGTCACAAGTAGTCCATAGTGCTTCGGTTGCTGAGTCAATTGCTCCCACTGCTCGGTCTTTATTTGGGATATCAAGACCGAGATGATCACAACTGGGATAATGAACTTAATCACACCGAGCGCGACGGAACGTTTGGAATGGGGCATTGCGGAAGCGTAACACTCGTTAGAAGCCACGCAAAGCCCGACGCACAGATAT
>DOPG01000041.1 GCA_003513555.1 Rhodopirellula sp.
AAGACGTTGCTTCCAGAGTGGTGCATCTAAAAATTCATGGACTGTCATGGTCCAAACTTCCCCCGGCCCACGCCCGTCAAGATTACCGGTTTTGGCATGATGATCCGCATGATCCCGATGCCATTGCCGATACGGCGTGAAGACCAACAGACCACAAAAAAAACCAACGCAATGGTTCACTCGCATCGAGCGAAAGAAAACACCATGTCCACAATCATGGAAGATGATAAAAATTCGAATCAGAACAACACCTGCCAGAAAAGCAAGCAGCGACACAAGCCACCAAGAAACATGCAGAAGGCTATACATCAGCGTCCATAAGCCAACGAACAAGACAGTTGAATTCAACAACTGCCAAGTCGCTTTCAGATTCGATGGCGTCTCGAACTTCTTTGCTTGCTGCCGCAGTTCAGTTGGAGCAATCTGATGCCCGTACGCGAGTATCCGGTTTCCAGACATCAAAAAATCCCAAGCTCAAACAAAATCCCAGTCCCTATCTGCACCGGAAAACCTGCCAAAACACCAACGCAAACCGCAGACCAACCTACGAAGTCATCAGAAGCCAGCTTGTTGGCCTGTCCCTGAGCAAATTGAAGGAGACATAAGGCCTCTCGCCCGAAATGAGAAACACTTGTCAATCACCTCCAACACATCCTCCATTCACTCAAGCCAAGCTACACACCAATCCATGGATCATTTGTCCAGTTATCGGTAAGCAGTGTACGTCACCGCAGAAGTGCTACGCTACAAAGACCGACAACTCTACACCCCATTGCCCCGAAAAAAAACAACACTTCTTTTTCAGCAGGACATTGGCTTAGACTCTATTTCTTGACAACAGGGTTCTCGCCGCTTCCAGAGCTGTCCTCCTTCCAATAACCTTGAATGTTCCACAACGCACGGACAAACCATTAGACCGGTCGGAAATGCCCCAACCACCACTTCCCCGACACGAAGCCTCCACGCCCGACTACCAAAAACGCTAAATTCACAATTCGGGGGTGTAGCACATACACATGAAGAAATCTATTCGATCTGAAGAACGCCCCATCACAGCAGTTTGGTAAACAAGACCTCTCTACGCCCAACGGCAAACTACCTCCTACCTCGTCACTCTCGTACTGTTGGCAAGTCATGCTATCGCGTCTTCGTCAGCCTCTTGGATTCATCACGTATTATTTGTGCTTCTGCTACTACCTGTTGCTATTGCCGCTATTTGATCCGTGGGAAACCAACGCCAGATTCCAGAGAAGGCTGAAGAAAACAGCAGGAATATCGATGCGCATGTTTGGTGTGCAGGTAAAGCTGCAAGGCATCGAGAACCTCAAGAACAATACCAATACGATCATCATTGCAAATCACTCATCCTGGTTTGACCAAATTGCTTTGATCGACAGCCTCGATCTTCCACTGGCGTTTGTTGCAAATGCCAAATATTTCAAGTACCCAGGCTTGAATCGTGTCCTGCGAAAGATGGGGAGTGTCCCAGTTCTTGGCGGCGACATTAACAAAAGCCTCGCTTGCTGCCGAGCAACGCTGGAATCCGGCAGGTGGCTGGTCATCTATCCCGAGGGCACGCGTTCCACTTCCCTACTACCATTCCGCCGTGGCGCTGCCTTACTCGCTCAACAAACCGGTGTTGCACTTCAACCGATCTTGATTCACGGAGCGGAAGAGGTTCTACCACGCAAAAAAAGCCTGCTTCATGTCCGTCCCGGCGTTATCACTTTGACGATTCTGCCTGCGATACCAAAGCCAGAAACGATCTCCACCAAGTTGTGCATGCAACAAATCCAAAGCTATTTCATGGCCTCAAAACCCGAACAAGAAACTGAATCTATCAAGCCAGCAACCCAACGCGTTGACGACCAAATATCAGATTCCCACGTGGTTGCCGCAAGCGTACATACAGAACATAAGACTCATGACTTGCATGGACCGCCTAGTTCTCGTCAAACGACGGCTATCCCTTCAAGCGATCCGCCACGCAACACTGCTTCGGATGCCACCGATCTGAACCACCACACGAACGTCAGCCCCACCAAAGATATTCAAACCAACAATCGAAACCATGTGCCGCACAACACTGCTACAGCAGCTACTAGCGACACGAATTACCCCGTTGATCTCAACACGCTGCAACCGAGCGACGGTCTTGGAATGCTGTACTTTTCCTTTGCCAGCCTGCTGACCACCGTTTCCATCACGCTCAGCCTATCATCAAACACCTGGGTGTGGCTACTCAGCCAATTCATTCTATCGATCACTTTCATCCAATGGTTCGCTATCCTGCATGAAGCGGGACACAAGACAATGTTCCGAGCCCGATGGATGAATCGATGGATCTGTTATATCGCCGGCTTCTTCGCCTTGATCCCTGGGGACTGCTGGCGTCTCGTTCACGCCAAACATCATTACTGGACCGGTTGGCAAGACCTTGACGTCACCACCGAAACATTGGTTCCCCGTCAACTACGTGCAATTGAACGTTTCGCCATCAACGTGTGCTGGCGATTGTGGATTCCTCTTTTCGCTTCGCTTTACCGCTGGAACAATTATTGGAATCTGCCACGCCTCACGAAAATATTCCAGCGCCCCCGGCAAAAACGCCTGGTGACTACCAACATTCTGGTATACCTGTTGATCTACATGGCAATCACGATTGCGGTGGGGGCATCCACCATGATCACCACTTTCGGACTTGGATTACTCATCAGCTTCGCATTACAGGACCTGCTAATCCTCAGCCAGCATACACACATCCCGATGAAGCTTTCTGACGGCGAAGCCGTTCGCCCTTTTCCTCCGAAGCAACAGGAAGCATTCACCCGTTCGTTAACGTTTCCAACGTGGTTCGCTCGTTTCATCCTGCTGAATTTTGATGCCCACGGGTTGCATCACATGTTGCCACGAATTCCTGGCTACCACCTGCACCACCTGCAAGCTCGCGAAACGCTAAACTGTATACGATGGTGGAAATGGATCTTTGCAGCCAAGGCTGTTCCCGGTGAAATCCTGCTATTCCAAAACCGGGACGATACTGGATTCCACTTTTGATCTACCAAGCGATTCACTTCAGTCAGATGCCAGACCCACTGCACTGTACCGCTTTCCTTTTTATGTCACTGCTGCTGGCGGGCATAGGCCAAACGTTCTGGATGCGTAGTGGTTTCTCAAAACGGTTCAACAGAGCCATCGACGGAGGCTATACGTTCCGTAACAAACCGATTTTTGGTGAGAACAAAACTTGGCGAGGCTTTGTATTCATGGTCCCGGCGACAGGAGTCTGCTTTACCCTGATGCATGTTGTCATGCGAATCACTTTAGCCGAACGATTGCAATTATGGCCACTAACGGGCCCTGAGTATTTTCTGCTGGGTTGCTGGACCGGACTTGGCTTCATGATCATCGAACTGCCCAATTCATTTACGAAGCGTCAACTCGGCATTGCCCCGGGCGCCCCTGCCAAAAACAGGCGAGCCCGTAACACTTGTTTCATTCTGGATCAAATCGACTCAATCACTGGCGGGCTATTGGCGATCTGGATCATTGTTCCGGTTCCGCTGAGTGCAGTAGTGAGTTTGCTCATCGTAGGTGGTCTTGCGCATTACGTTTTCAATCTTGTGCTGAAACATCTGGGACTAAGGCAGCGAGCTGCGTAAAGGACGAACAAAATCCATGCAATCAGCACTTCCAAGACCTCCGTCTGACTCCATCGCCGGTCGTTGCATCTCGCCCTTAGTTGATGTCACGAACCCCACTGAGCATGGAGAAAAAGCGTTCAGACTCGGTCAAATGATGCGTTTAGGTCACACAGTGCCGCAAGGCATTGTGATTAGTGGCAACTTCTTCCTTGAAACACTGCACAAGGAAGACACACAAAATTTCATCCATGCAAGACTTCGTGGCTTAAATGTCGAAAACCTGACGGAAATCGCTGACGCTTCCCGTGAAATCGAAGCGTGCATCATGAAAACAGATTTACCCAAAGCATTCACGGAACACCTCGCGGAGATGGCTTCACCGCTATTAAAGCATGGCCCTGTTGCTGTGCGCAGTTCTGCCTGCGGCGAGGACTCCGACGATGCCGCATTCGCTGGGCAGCTTGACACATGCCTGGGCATCACCACGTTGCCAACCCTCGGCAACGCGGTATTACGATGCTGGTCCTCTTATTGGTCGCACCGATCCTTGGTCTATCAATTGGCGAGAAAAGTACAACTAACATCCATGGGCGTCATCATTCAGATACAGATTGATGCACGCTTTTCAGGTGTCTTATTCACTCGCAATGTCCAGTCGCCCACCACCAATCAGCTAGTACTGGAGTATTGCGAAGGCTTGGGAGAGAAACTGGTTTCTGGTGAAATCACTCCGACCAGCCTGACACTGGATACGAATGGCCATGTCCTGCTCGAAACCAGTAGCGCATCCCATGCTGCCACCGATCCGGAAAGCCCCAAGAACGATTCCAAGTCAAGTTCACAGAAAGAGCAGATTTCCCAGGCAGCAAACGCAACTGTGTCACAGCACCTGTCTCCTTCACTGATTCAACAACTGGCACAGACAGGGCGACAACTTGAAACGCAATTCGACCACCCACAGGACATTGAATGGAGCTTAGATCAAGCGGACGCGATTTCCATTCTTCAAAGCCGCCCCATCACGACCATCGAGAAACCAGCACAAGCCGTCGTTTGGTCCAACGCAAATGTAAATGAAAACTTCCCCGAACCCATCTGCCCACTGCTGTACTCATTCGCCTCATGTGGGTACTACCACTACTTTCGCAACATGGCCATTGCTTTTGGTGTTGCGCAAACTCGCATAGATTCGATGGAATATCCCTTGCAAAACATCATTGGCACACACGCCGGCCGAATGTACTACAACCTGTCCAACATTCATGCTGTCCTGCGGGCAGTGCCCTTTGGCGAATTTCTTGCCGAATCGTTCAATCAATTTGTTGGCGCAGAATCAACGGCCACGAACCACGAAAGCCCATCATGGAAATCACTTTCGCGAGGAAAGTTTTCCGACTTACGGGAAATGCTTTTCATTGCACGCAAAGCTGCGAAACGCTTTCGACACTTGGAGCGTGGGGTGAGTCGATTCGAACGCACGGTCGATCAATTCGCTATAGAATCTGACCCCGCACAACTGCCAAATTTGGATACCCAAGAGCTACTTACCCTTTGGCGACGTTGCCTGTCGATCCGCAGCAACTGGACAGATGCCGCCATGGCAGATGCGGCCAGTATGATCTATTACCGGCTGTCAGGAAGTTTCCTAAGCCGAGAATTCACAAGTGATGACGATCGTGCAATGGTCAATCGTTTACTGTCTGGGCTTTGTGATATCGTTAGCGGACTACCGACCGAAAAACTTTGGAACATTTCCCGATCCATCCGCAAAAACAAAACACTGACCAAAGCATTCGCAAAAGAATCACCAGAGCAATTGTGGCAACGCATTGAAACAGATGATTCCCTGAAAGAGATAGCAGAGGAATTGCAGGAATTTCTTGATCATTGGGGATTCCGGTGCTCAGGTGAACTGATGCTAACGACCGCGTCTTACCAGGAAGCCCCCGCGACCTTGCTTCCGGTGCTGGCCAGTTTTGTTCAGCTTGAGGGTCCATCACCTCGTGAGCACCTTGAAACCCAGCAGCAACTGCGAGAACAAACCACGCAACGCATCCTCAAGGAACTGCAACCACGAGCGGCAATTCGTTTTCTGCCTTACCCAAGGAAGACTCACATCGCGAGCTGGCTATTGCGTGCGACACAGCGGAGTGTTGCCTGTCGGGAAAGAGCAAGACTGAAACAGGCTTTGCTTTACAGTCGTGTTCGGCGAATCGCACTTGCCATTGGCGAGAAGCTGACACACCCCCATCACCTCAACCATGCCGATGACATTTTCTTTTTAACCCATCAGGAAATCGAAGAGTTGCTTGCCGGAACCAGCATGCTCCCCAACAGCATTGGCAAACTCGCCGACCTGCGTCGAACCGAGCTCAATGCATGGAGTCAACACACTCCCCCAGATCGTCTCGAAGTCCCCGCAGGAAAATACTGGCTACCCAACGAAACGATCTCCACGAAAAGCTCAGGAGATAGAAATTGGAACGAAGGCATTGGGGTCAGCGGTGGAAGTATTGTTGGCCGCGCCGTAGTCCTCACAAGCCCTGACCAGTTTGCCGAGGTGGCCGAGGGTGACATTCGTGTGACTCGCCAGACCGATCCCGGCTGGGGCCCGATCCTGTTTTTGGTGCGAGGACTGGTAATGGAGCGAGGCGGGATGCTTTCCCACGGAGCAATTTTGGCACGCGAATACGGCATACCAACGGCTGTAGCGATTCATGATGCTACCAAACGCATCAAGACAGGTGACACCATCGAAGTAGACGGAGATCTTGGCCGTGTCGAAATCATATCCTAGAGACCTGTCGTCATATGTATCCAGCCGATTGTTGACAGTCCCGATGCTTGCGCTACTCATGCTGCTGCTTCTGGCAGCATGGCTGCCTTCGCTTCCCAAAGATGCTCTCACTGCAGTCAACCAAGTCTTGATTGCCGCCAATTTGCTGGCCATGTTTCGTCTTTGGGATGACCTGTCAGACTTGACGTCAGATCGCATCACCAACCCTGATCGTGTCCTTTGCCAGACTTCACACCACGCTTCTTTCCGTTGGACCGGTGTCTTCCTAACACTCACTGCCACTAGCATGCTCATGTTCACCAACCCAAGGAGTGGCGTCGGGTTTGCGTTGCTCGTCATCGTCTTCGCCATCTATTACAAGCTACGATGGCGTTCGTCGTGGCCTCGATTGAGTTACCATCTGCTGATTTTCAAGTACCCATGCTTCATTGCCCTTATCTGCAGCTGCCAGAACCAAACGATTGGCAAGCTACATCTGATGCTGATGCTTGTGGCTTATTTTATTCTGTGCATCTACGAAGTTGTCCACGATCCGAATTTAAGAGCTGACACTTGGTGCCGGACCATCGCAGGAATTGAGCTGCTGGCTGCGATCATCACTGCAAGCTGGGTCACGAATGCCCTGTCCTGACTTCTGATTTTTTTACCAGCAGCAATGCCCAACAAGAGACACATCAATGAACTCTGTCACAAGTCATGCTCCAACTGCGGACAAATTCGAGGCGGTTGCTTGCTACAACTGTGGGGCGACCGCAAGCACTGATCTGCTGATTGGGCAGGATGATTTATCAGGAAAACCGGGTGACTTTCAGTTTGTCACCTGTGATCAATGCGGACTGGCCTACCAGTCTCCACGGCTCACCGTTGAGAACATTTCTCCCTATTACGATGAAGAATACATTGCGCACAGGAAAGAAACCAACTGGGGAATCTTGACATGGTTTTATGAGCGTGCGATGGGCAAGCATGATCGTGAAAAAGACAAACTGGTGTCGCGATACGTCGACATGGGAGCTGGCACGGAAGTGCTTGATGTTGGCTGTGGATCCGGCTCGTTCTTGCAGCGTTTACGACAACAGTATCAGGTCAATGCCAGCGGAGTAGACTTCAAGAATCTGACTCACTTGCCGTTCTTCGACGGAGTTAGCTTTCACGAAGGCCTTTATTACGAGCAACCACTGGAAGACAATTTCTACGACCTCGTAACGATGTGGCATTTCCTGGAACATGACTATGATCCAGTGCGCACCTTG
>DOPG01000266.1:0-217 GCA_003513555.1 Rhodopirellula sp.
GTGAGGGACGGGTAGCCTGTCTTGCCACAAAGGTTTTTTAAGGTCTACCGTGGCACGAGTAACTGCAGGTGCAACAGCGAACGCACGGACCTTTTGATATGGGAAGCCTCGTTGCTACGGAATGCCGGGCTGAGCTTGCTCGGTCCTGTTGCTACCGGCTTCGTCGTTGACTCGGGTGTAGTTTGAGCGTGGCTCTGACTGACTAGAAAGGACTGCC
>DOPG01000266.1:509-8616 GCA_003513555.1 Rhodopirellula sp.
CCACCACCGAAGGGATCAGCGTTTCCGCCCCCACCACCGAAGGGATCAGCGTTTCCGCCCCCACCGCCGAACGGATCCTTGTTCCCGCCACCTGCACCGAAGGGATCTTTCTTTCCAGCCCCGAATGGGTCATTTCCACCCGCTTGTGCGGGCATTTCAGTTGGATCTGTTTCGATAGTTGCAGCTTTAGTACTTTTCTTAGGTTCAGTGTGGGACACGAGAGTAGGCAGATTCGCCCCTTCGGATCGGATGCACTGAACATCCCCATCGTTACTGACCAAATAAAGTCGATCAGTCAATTCGTTGACAATGAAATTCTCAGGACGAATGTTGTTGAATGTCGCCAATTTCTGACCCGTTTTCACATCCAGAACCACAAGGCCTCCGCTCATGGAGGTCGCATAGATGCGGTTGTCGAGCACACCCAGCAGTTCGCCAATATTTGGCTTGGATCCGTTCCACGTTTGTAGACCATTTTCGACGCTCAGCGAAAATAGGTTGCCGTAGCTCGAACGAATCAGCACTTGGTCTTCATAGACGAGCGGTCGCTTGTAAAAGGGTTCGGCGAACGGCTGGGACCAGAGGACCTCACCAATCCGTGTTGCGCGCAGTCCGTATACCTGACCTTTCTCAGAACCGAAAAAGAACCGATTGCCGGCTGCCGCAGCAATGCGACCGCTGACGATACCGTCGGTATTCAGACGGAACTGAACCGTAGGATTCCCTTGAAGCTCCATCACATAAACAAAGCCCTTGCTTGTACCCCAAGCGGTCTTCGAGGAGTTCGGAGCCTTGGTTGGCATTGCCAGAGTTGTTCCGGCGACACGTTCACGGAACGGAACACGCTCCGGATCGTACAGGGAATATCCTTCAACTCCTCCGCCAATTAGTGGGACCACAGCGAAATCACCGGAATTCAATGCACCGAACGCTGGAGCGCCTTGCGTTCGTGTTTCGCGAATGATCTCGCCGTTTTCGGCGTCGACTTGAATGAGATTGCCTCCGTTGACGACCGTGATGTATTTTTCGTCAACGCCCAGATCGGAAAATGGAAGTGAGGGCTTGCCTACTCTTTGAATCCAGATGGGTTCGCCTGTCTCGGCGTTTCGGCATTCCAGAAGTCCGTCGCTGCCGATGGTGTATAAGTTCACACGTGGCGATGTGATCACCTTCATTTCAGCATCCACACCGCGTCGTTTCAAACGACGGATCTCATTGCTGGCAAGACGCTCTGCTTCAGTTCGACCAATGGGGGCACCGTCAATACCGATGCGGTCGGTGGGGATGCGAGCCAATGTGATGGTCTCGGGCTCCGAAGAATCTGCCGGTTTAGCCGCTCCCTGATCCGCGTTCGCAGCAGCGTCTGCCGGTGGTGTGGGTTTCGGGGCGGTGATGATGACGTATTCGTGAGGTGCCTTCTCGTGAACGAAAAGTTGTTGATCACGAATGGACTGCGCACCAGCAGGCACGTGAACCGGACGCGCCCACGCTTGGGCTAATCCCAAACGCGACATGGCATCAGGGGTCATCAGCTCACCTGCCGAAACAGAGGTGTAGCTGCTGGTCAAAACGATTGTGAGGAAAACTACCAACAAACGGTTCATAGCGAATCGCTTCCTAGGGACAAGTGCGGTACCCGATGGGCGTCTGGAAAAGGGGGCGTACCCCGACTCTCTATTCTAGTCGACTATCTACGTTTCAGCGAATCTTTGCTGAAACGCTTTTCAAACAGGGTGTCCGGGCGTACCCGCTTTGGTAGCTATGCCGATTGATCCGGTAATTTTGCCGCAAATTCCAAGCAATTTAGGCCTCGGTGGGATGCCCAGCAGCGTGTTTAAATAGGGGACGTTGCTTATTAAGGCGGAATTGCACGATAATTCCAGTCGAATTTCTACTCACACCCCCGCTGATGAATCATCCATGAACCTCATGAATTCCGCTGAAAAAAATATTTTGATGCTCGTAGGTGACTTCGTTGAAGATTACGAGGCGATGGTTCCCTTTCAGATTTTGCTCTGCGCTGGCCACCATGTCGCCACGGTTTGTCCGGGAAAAAGTGCCGGTGATACGGTGGCCACAGCGATTCATGATTTCGAAGGACATCAGACTTACAGCGAGAAGCCAGGACATCATTTTGGAGTGACGCACGATTTTGAAGGACTCAACCCCGACGCGTATGATGCTTTGGTAATACCAGGTGGACGTGCTCCCGAGTACTTAAGGCTCGATCCGCAGGTGATCGAGTTGGTGCAGCATTTCGGAAATGCAGAAAAGCCGATTGCTGCTATCTGCCATGGGCCGCAGATCTTGGCTGCAGCAGGTCTTTTGAAGGATCGCCATTGCAGTTGCTATCCAGCTGTTGCGCCCGAAGTTACCGCGGGCGGTGGCTCTTATGTCGAGCCAGACACGACGATGGATTCAGCACACGTCGACGGCAATTTGGTCACTGCCCCTGCATGGCCCGCACATCCCAAATGGATGCGTGCGTTTCTTGAGTTGCTGGCCCAGTAATCGGGCCCAATCGTGTGGTGGCGTTGACTGAAGAAGAAATCGTCTCAGAAAGCCAATGCTGTGAAGATTCGGAGGCCTCGAGATTCACAAGTCTCGAGACGGAGTTTTCGCCTGCTAGCCTGTGCTGCTTGAGGCGACCAAGATTGGTTGACCGCTAACTAGTCAAGAGTTAGCAGGTGGGGCATGATCGTTGGCTGGTAAGCACGCTACAATACTGGGCGTTGTTTAGAAACCCTTGCTGTGTCTCTTAAAACCTTTGTTCAAGGATGTCTGATTCGGATGAGTACTGCTACGCTGCCGCCGCGCGATGAAGTGAATCTTGGTGATTGCTGGGATCTTACCAGCCTATGTGCTGATGATGACGCGTGGGAATTGGACTTCAAGAAGCTGGAAGAGCAGATCCCGACCTATGAGACGTTTCGTGGGCGACTTGCTGAGTCAGCAGAAGTACTACAGGCTGCGCTGGAATTCGACAGTGAATTTGAACAGACTGCAGAACGCTTGGGGACCTATGCGTTTTTGAAGACGACGGAGGATCAGGCTAACAGTAACTATCAGGCGATCAAAGCCCGCTATCAGAATCTTGCTGTCAGAGCCAGCCAAGCAGCAAGTTTCATGCGACCCGAGATTTTAGCAATCGATACCGATGCCATGGCGGCGTTGATGAGTGACGAGCGACTTCAATTGTATCGCTTGCAATTAGAACGACTGGTGAGATATCGCGCTCACACCCTCAGTGACAACGAGGAACGTCTGTTGGCAATGCAGGGAGAAATGGCATCGGCTGCCGGTAATGCATTCCGCCAGCTCAATGATGCCGACTTGCGGTTCGGAGAAGTGGAGGACCACAACGGACGCTCGATTGAATTGTCGCACGCGACATTTGGGCAACTGCTCATCAGTCCCCAACGTAAGGTCAGACGAAATGCGTTTGATCAGTATTACAGCCAGTTTGCTGCTCACGAAAACACTCTCTCGGCAACTCTTTGCGGAAGTATTCAGCGTGACGTGTATTACGCTCAAGCACGCAATTATTCCAGCAGCTTGGATGCGGCTCTTTTCCCTGACAATGTTCCCGTGGATGTTTATGACAACCTTATTGGTGCGGTGCGTGATTCGCTGCCTAAGGTTCACCACTATCTGGACGTCCGGAAACGGAAAATGGGACTGAAGGATCTGCACCACTACGATACGTACGTCCCGATTCTCAGTGATATCGAGAAACGACATACTTGGGATGATGCAGTCGATGTTGTGGTAGAGTCGCTGGCACCGTTGGGCAGCGAATATACGGCAACGCTCGAAGCCGGTTTGCGTGGCCGTTGGGCAGATCGCTATCCCAATCGGGGGAAACAGAGTGGCGCGTTCAGTTGCGGCTCATTTGTAGGTGACCCATTCATCTTGATGAATTTCAAGCCTGAAGTGCTGAACGATGTGTTCACGCTGACACACGAGGCAGGTCATTCGATGCACAGTTGGTACTCTGCTTCAAGCCAACCGTTTGAGTATTACAACTACACGATTTTTGTTGCCGAAGTTGCCAGCACTTTCAATGAGCAATTGCTGACAGATCATTTGTTGAAGACTGCGGTCGATGACAAAGAACGGGCTTATTTAATCAATAACGAACTGGACAGCCTTCGTGCGACGGTCGTAAGGCAAACAATGTTTGCTGAGTTCGAAAAAATCACGCATGAGATGGCCGAAGCCGGCGAGCCTTTAACGGTAGAATCTTTCCGCAGTGTTTATCGCAGTTTGCTGGAAGCTTACTTCGGGCCTGATTTTGTGATCGACAAATGTTTGGAACTTGAGTGTTTCCGAATCCCTCATTTTTATCGGGCGTTTTACGTTTACAAATATGCTACTGGCTTGAGTGCCGCAGTTGCTCTATCTCGGCGTGTACTGGCGGGCGGTGACGAGGAATTGAGTGATTACCTCGACTTTCTTCGCGGAGGGTGCAGTAAAGATCCACTGGATCTTTTGAAGGGCGCTGGGGTCGACATGACAAGCCCTGAACCCGTTGCCACAACCTTGAAAAGATTTGGCGATCTCACCGAAGAGCTTGACGGACTTCTGTGATGCAAACGTCCTTTTGTGATGCAAGCGACGTTCTGTCATGCCTATGACTTTGAAAGCGAGCGATCTTAAGGCAGCAGCTGAGCAGTTGGCCGATATCGATCCCTCCCTCAGTGATGTACTGGCAAGATATGGACCACCTCCCCTGTGGAAGCGTCCTGCAACTTTTTCAACGCTCGTGCATGTTTTGCTCGAGCAGCAAGTGTCGCTGGTTTCGGCAATGGCGACCTTTAAACGCCTGAAAGCCGTCTGCGAGGGACGTGTGACTGCATCTCGCGTGACGAACCTGGGAACGGATGCGTTGCGGGAAATCGGATTCACGCGACAGAAGGCACGGTATGCCACTGCTTTGGCTGCTGATGTCGAGGCAGGGCGTTTTCAGGTGGGCACCTTGCGACACCTCCCTGATGACGAGGCCATGTCTCAAATTACTGGCTGTCTCGGCTTTGGTGTGTGGTCAGCCAACGTATTTCTTCTGCTTGCGCTTGCACGTCCCGATGTGTTGCCGTTGGGCGATTTGGCGCTGGTCAAAGGCATGAATGAACTCGATGGAGGCAACTACGAGAACGTCGATGCTTTGCTGTTGCGTGCTGAAATGTGGAGACCCTACCGAGCTGTAGCAACGCGAATGATCTGGCAACTCTATCTGACGAATCGTAATCGGCTCGCTGAGATGCCGAGCTAGGCGGTCGTCGATTTGTTGCCTGGGATCGCGACTGAGTAGCGACCATCGGGGTTCGGCTGAATGGGGGCAAGATCGTCGAGCGACTTCAATGCGTCGGTATCTGCGAGTTGCGCGGTGCTATTCATTGCATCATTCCACTTCACGCGTTTGCCGGTGTACGTTGCCATTCGACCCATGATTGCCGTCATCGTACTGTAGGCGCCATAGTCGCCCTCGTTAGGCAAGTGACACGCTCGCAATGCCGCAAGCAATGAGTCTTGCTCCAACTGGCATCCTTTCCCACGCGTTTCCGTGCTATTGCATTCCCACTGTTTTTCTCCGTTGCGATCGCGGATGACCGAGCGACTGATATCGGCTACCCCAGTGGTGCCGTGGATGTGCTCGCTGACACTATTCCAGCAGCCCTGAATATGCCGACATTGACTGAGCAGTTTTAGCCCATTGCGGTAGGTGAACTCCACCATGTGGTGGTCAAAAATTTGACCGTGATCTGGCCCTGTGCGAACCTCGCGTCCACCCACCCCTTGAGCTTCAATCGGGTAACTCTGTGCTACCCAGTTGATCACATCGAGGTTATGAATGTGCTGTTCATCGATGTGGTCGCCACCGAGCCAGGTGAAGTAATACCAGTTTCTCAACTGATACCCCAATTCCGTTTGATTCTTCTGTCGTGGGCGAACCCAGACTCCTCCGCCGTTCCAGTAGGCCCGGGCAAAAATCAGATCGCCGATTGCACCCCGATGGATTTGATCGATGCACTGCTGGTAAGGGATCTCATGTCGGCGCTGCAATCCGACCTGCACTGCAAGGCCCTTTTTCTTCGCCTGTTCGTTCGCTGCGAGAACGCGACGGACGCCGGGGGCATCGGTTGCAACTGGCTTTTCCATGAAGATGTGTTTGCCGGCATCCACCGCCGCTTCGAAGTGCTGCGGACGAAAGCCTGGTGGGGTAGCAAGAAACACGACATTGGCGTCGCTAGCCATGACGGACTGGTAAGCATCAAGCCCCTCATAGCGTCGACCGACGCAGTCAACCTTGTCCGGGTGCATGCTCTTGATTGATCGGTAGGATTTCTGCAAGTTGCTGCCGAAGGCGTCGGCCATGGCAACAAGTTTGACCCCGGGGTCTCCAGCGTTTAACGCCTGAATTGTTGCTGCCGTACCTCGCACGCCACAGCCAATAAGCCCAATCTTGATCGTGTCACTGCCCATCGCATGGGCCGATTGGGCAACACTCAAGGTGCCACCCCCAATCGCACCACCAGCCAGCATCATGCTTCCATTCTTGATGAAATTGCGTCGAGTTGGCGTGGTGCCGGTGGATGAATGTTTGGGCTTCACAGTTGTCTGTTGGTGGCAGGTTGCCAGTTAGAGGCAGGCTTCAGTGGTAAAGTGACGTTCGCATGCCCCAGGAGTGCGGACTGGTTTATTTTATTTCGAGAATAATCACAGCTTGGGGCCTATAACATTTGCCTGCGTCTGGGGCAGCCTTCCCTGGCAAGGTGCGGTTCTTGCTTTGTGCCGTGCATGCGCAGGCTATGATCTCGTACCTCATGCGACGTCTCGCATCCTCTTGGATGCAGAGCAATGGTGGCCTTGCCATTCTCACTGGATTATAACGTTCTTTTCAATGAAAGGGGCATCAATTTCGCTGCCAGGTCTTTATCTCTGAGGAGTCTGGATGGGGTCTACATAGACTGGCTCAGGAAGGGTTTCAGGCCTCCACAAGACGGTGGCTTCAATGATTGAATCTGGTGGTTGTACGATCTCGCCTTTTTCTTTCTTCTTACTTGGATCGACACGACGAAGGCGGGAGATCGCATTCATGCCCTTGGTAACACGGCCAAATACGGTCTGCTTTTCGGAAGCAGAAACTAAGGGCAGCAACAGAATCGTGAACTGACTGCTTGCAGAATCGGGAAAGAAGTTGCCTGATTCGTCTTTGGGGATTTTTGCCATCAGCAACGAGCCGCGCAACGCGTGGCGGGCACCTTCGCGTTGGTGTTCGTCTTGCAAGAATTGCCCTGAATTTCCGAGGCCATCGCCGTTGGGATCTCCCGTCAACGCGAGCATGTCCTGAATGACGAGCTGGAAGTCGAGGCCATCGTAAAATCCACTCTCTACAAGCTTGATGAAGTGGGAAACTGCTGATGGCGCTTGGTTGATGTAAAGCTCGATTTCAACATCGCCTTGCGTCGTTTTCAGTTGAACTCGTGGCAACTTGATTTCAGCTGAGTCCTGCTCCTGCTTCCGGATTGCCATCTCTTCGTTGAACTGCTTCTCATGCTCGTCCAAAAAGAAGCTGAGCGCACCATCTGTTTCATTGAATTCCTTGTCACCTAATACTTCGGGTTTCTTCAGCACCTCATAGATCTTTCTCGCGGTGTCGAATTGCCCCGTTGTCATGGCGGATCTCGCTGCTGCTTTCCAGATGTACTCAAGCTGCGACTTGTTATCCATCAGAAAGGTCGCGCCTTGCAGTGTGGAAATGTCATAAATACTGTTCTCGTAACGGTGCTGGAGCATCGTTACCAGGAATGTAATTGCATCTTCGTTGTATTCACCCATCATCGTGAGCGCCAAGGCAGCCTCGTAATGTTCGTCGAGGCAGGTCTGTACAACATCGCGTTGCTCGAAGAACAACTGCCTTGCAGCAGCAGTGCGGACATCACGGTTCAGATAACGAACAAAGGTCTCGCGTTGATCGCCAACTGCCTTCACGAGATTCTCTCGAGATTTCTTGTAAGCAGCAGCTCTCTTGTCCAATTCCGCAACGTACTCGGGATCCTTCAATAACTCCTCGCGGTACTGTTCCGGAGTCATGTTGCCAGCTCCT
>DOPG01000266.1:8892-25383 GCA_003513555.1 Rhodopirellula sp.
GTCACTTCCCGTACCGTCACTTTCAATATCCTGCACGCCAGAAGCAGGAAGCAGTCCCGTTGCGTTTGGCGTATCCTTTTCGGATCCGGGCACCACGGCGGCGGCCTCGGCCGGCGACTGCTCAGCTTTATTCGGAGACGCAGGTGCGGATTCGGGGGTGTTGGAAGTGGAATCGCTTGCGTCCGTTGCGGGCTGCTCTGTTACCGGCTGTCCCGAGTTGGCCTCTTGAGCGTCGGCCGGTTGCAACGCGGCGTTGGTGACTACCGCGCAAAACAGTATCGCTGCAGAGAAAAAAGAGCGTGCAAGCCAAATCATGGGGATCGCGGGGGTTTGAGAACTGGGAAACCGTCAATCATACGCTCGTGATGGCACTTACGTTCGTTTGATTCGCCCCAATATTCTTATGGAAAAACCGTTCGTGCGGGATGGTGCTGAATTTCCCTTTTGGCGGCTATACTATTGGGATGAATCGTCCCAAAAAACAAAATACACGCCGCAGCAAGAGCGGCGGCGCTGCCAAGGCATCAGGTTTAGCCAAACCTAAACATCCGAGCGGGGCCAAGCCAAGCAAGCCTACCAAGCTCCGCGTGATCGGAGGCGATATGCGGGGCAGAATTATCCACTATCACGGGGAAGAGTTCACGCGACCGATGAAGGACAATATCCGAGAAAATCTGTTTAATATTCTTGGAAAAGCCGTCAAGGGCGCGATTTGCTTTGACCTTTTTGCTGGTACTGGGGCGATGGGATTTGAATCCCTTAGCCGCAACGCCGTTTCAGCCGTGTTGGTCGAGCAAAATCGGCAAGCAGTCAAGTTCATCAACAAAACCGCTGAGACGCTCGATATCCAGTCGAAGCTTCGTGTGGTCACTGGAGATAGCTTTCGGCTGGCAGGTAATCTGCTCGAACCACCCCAAGAGGATACTCCGTGGATCGTGTTTCTCTGTCCGCCCTATGTTCTTTGGGAAGAATCGCTCGAGCGGTTGAACCACATCATTCAGTTGACACTTGACAATGCCCCTCCTGGTAGTGTGCTGGTTGCCGAGACTGAGAAAAAATTCGATGCAACCAAATTGCCACCGGGAGAATGGGACTTTCGCGAGTACGGAGGCACTCGGTTGGCGTTCATCGAACCTGCCATGAAATGTGGGCTGCGGATGTGATCCGAAGCCTGCGTTGAACAGTCGCCGCAATTTTGGGGCCCCTGCTTTCCTGGTTCTCTTGGAAAGAAGAATTGATTTCCGTGCCCATCGGAAAACGTTTGCCAGGCGACTCTAATTTGGAAATTTTCGTTTGCCCCTGTTCGCTGGGTTACCTGTTTTGACTGTCTGGCGTCGTCGGACTTGATTTCGTTTCTGGCAATGTAGTATCAACCATAAGTTTCCTTGAGGTTCTGGCTCGGTACTCAGACGCTGTAATTCGTAATGTCACGTTTTTTCTTCGGCATGTTGACTGGTGCGGCAATTCTCTACGTCGGGATGCACTTCCATTTCGTGCGAGGTGATGGCGGAGTTTTTCTGGTTCCGAAAACGGAGAGTACTCTTACGGATATCTACGTGGATATTCGGGATTTTCGCCTCGATCACTGGAAGGCCCATAAGCCGTTAGCTCAGGCGATCATGGCCAGTAATCAGAAGCACTTGGCTCAAGAAACGCCTCCCTTGGCATTCCGTGACACGGTTAAGGATGTCGTCAGCGGTCTGCTGAGTCGGTAAAACAACTTTGCATGAGTGATGTGCAGATTGGTTTGACGTGAAGGAACGCATCTGATGCCATCAAGTGCTGCATTCAGATGGAGCAGCTCGGCGATCCCGGCAGCTTGCTGTGTGATTCGACGATGTTTTGAAGATTCTGCGTTGATTTTCTGAAAATGGCGATCCCACCGAGTTCTGAGCTATTGGCGATTTAACCGTCAATCGTGTCACGAACTGAATTGGAGTCATGATTGACGTTCCATGCGTCACTGCTCTCCCGTGCATGATCGTTCTTTTCTGCAGCATTGCTCCATGGCATCTGATCTGTCGTCTTTGGGATTCGGTCGAGTTACCCGTTTTGATAGGCCGATTGCCCAATAAGTTGGGAACTTCCAAACAGCGTCTATAACCTCCCGCCGCCTTCATCTCTTGTTGTCTTCAAGTCACTAAGCGCTGACATTTGTATGCACGAGGTCCAAGGTGGCAGCATAGGAACTCCGTAACCATGTCCATGTATCGCAATCGTTACTTTCTAGCAGGAATCCTGTTGATCCTATTGGGTATTCAATTTCGGATGGTCGACTCGTTCGTGTTGAACGAGCATGCGACCCGAGCTCTTGCCCGCGTGTCGAAGACCGGAGCGGTTGCTGACACATCCGGTATGAGTTCCATGATGTTGGGAATTCACCCCAATCCGACAAAACGTGTGGAGCCACCAAGATGGCTTGGGTTGGCAATGATTACCGTGGGAGCGATCGTCAGCTTCCATGCCTTTGCAATTCCCAAAACCTGATGCTGTCGGCCGGCGTTAGGTGCTGAAGACTGCTTGGGTCAGGATTGAATCTTCGTGCATTTGCGGTGTGCGATCAACAAGCAGCATTTGACTGTGGTGCTTCCAGCAACCTAGATGAAGGAGCTGGATGCAAGTTGGTGTGGCAACAAGGTGGACGGAGCCTGACGTAACCGAGCATGTACCTGAATCAAATGTGCGAAAGCTCAAGAATGACTGCTGTGAAGATTGAATTTGAGAGTTTGTGGTAGCCGGATCACCCTCCCACCGGATGCCATTCGGAGCGATCGTGTGCAGATATCTCCCTCCCGTCTGCACGCGACCGCTTCCACCGGCAAAGTCGATGCGAACGTTTTACGGATATTGTTCAGGTTCGATTTGTATCAGCGGCAAACAGCCCGTCGGTGCAGACCAGGTTGAGCCAACAGCAGCGGATCTCATTACATCTTTTTTACGCATTACTAAAATCCGATTGGTCATTAGCCATGGCTTCACTTTCAAGTCGCACGCAGTTCTGGTGGAAACCTGGTGCGGATCAACGGTTCAAGCTTCCTTTGCAATCTGTCGTAACTAGCCTGCTGCCCCGATTTTTGATGGGTTCATGCGTTTGCCTATCGTGCACTTTGGCTGACCCTGGCAATGCTGATGAGCCCCCAGCTACACCGAATGTTGCTCTCCAGGGTGATGGACGATTTCTCGGCTACGCGAGACTCCGTGAGGGGACCTCGATCCCTGCAACCTTCGGAAAGGTTGTCGCCTTGGGGCCCAGACGATGGGGGTTTGTTCCGGTCGCAGTACCTGAGTTGCGACGCATGGAAGCTGTGAACGAGTCCGAATCTGCCAAAATCACAGGCCCCAAGCAGCGAGGAACCGTGACGGGGCGTGTTGATTCGGTTACTCTCTCAAGCACGGTCTCAACAAGCCGCGATGGGGGAGAACGCACTCGCGGAAATGCAGCAATTTTGGCATTTCCAGGCACAGGTAAATCAGTGGCCACTGAGAATAGCAGCGAGCCGATCGTGCTAATTACAGAAAACCTGATGCTGCAACGGATCGTTCAGGCAATCAGGGAGGATGAGCTTGATAGTTTGTGGCAGATTACGGGGCAGGTCACGGAGTATTTTGGGGAAAACCGGCTCACGATTTTGACTGCCCAAAGAGGGCAGGTCAAGCAATTGCAGTCGGCAGACGGCCGCTAACTTTTGCGTACCAGTCCCTGCTTTAACGGTTGCGTAAACTGGTATGCAGCCGATCTGTTGATTTGTGGTTTCCCTTGGCCTGCGACGGCGTGCCGCGTTGTCGTTTTGAGGATGAAATGCTAGCGTATGTATTCATCAAGGCGGGGTGTTCGCAGGGAAATGCGAAGCACACGATCTTGCCTTGTGACTGTCCTCGCAATAGGCACAATGAGCGCACTCATGAGTCAGACGGAAGTTGGTAAGACCGGGTTCAGTGGTGAGTCTAGGGTGATCTCGATGACCCACAAAACCCTCAATGCAACCGGGGCTACTGCGGAGTGCATGGGGGTATTGGCCGAGCTCGGGCAGTCAACGGCCGCGGGTCGCTCAGGAACTTGTTTGTTGGTCGACATGTCAGAGATCGAACGGATCACAAGCGAAGGTCTGAACGAACTGATCGCTCTGAATAGTGAGGCTCGCTCCCGAGGTGTGTTCATTCAATTGCTCGACGTGTGCCCCAGTGTTCGAGACGTTTTCAAGCTGACGAGGTTGGAAAGGATGTTCGAGTTTGGAACGGTTGCTGCTACGGAATGACCGTGGAAACGCGGCCTGCCCAACCGTCGATCGATGCGTTCCCTGTGCCCCGTTCCCCCTTTCCCAGCATCGAGGTCAATCCTTGCCAAGCGTCGTTGGACCCCAGATCCCGCGTCAAGTTAGCAAGGATAACAGCCGTTCAATTCACGTTAGAACTGTTGCAGGAAGCGAAGATCGCCGCTGTACAGGTCGCGGATATCGGTGATGCCATGTCGTCGCATGCAGAGACGCTCAACACCCAATCCAAATGCAAATCCGCTGTAGACTTCAGGGTCGTATCCAACCGCTTCGAAGACAGCAGGATCAACCATTCCTGCACCACCAAATTCGATCCAAGCACCGTTCCAGTAAAAATCTACCTCGACACTCGGTTCAGTGAACGGAAAAAAGGACGGGCGAAACCGTATCTCTACGTCATCGCCTAAATAATTTGTGGCAAACACCCGCAACACGGTTTTTAAATTTGCCATCGTGACATGTTTATCGACCAGCAGACCTTCCATCTGATGAAACATCGGGAAGTGTGTCGCATCAGGCGCATCGGGCCTGTAAACCCTACCCAGCGAAATCACGCGTACGGGAGGCTGTTTGTTCTCCATCACGCGGATCTGAACGGTACTCGTCTGGCTACGCAGCAATTGGCTGCCTTCCAGGGTGCGGTCGCCTGAACCACTCTTGGCGGTAGCGAGGTAAAAGTTATCGAGTGGATCTCTCGCAGGGTGATCTTCTGGAATGTTGAGAGCGACAAAGTTATGCCACGGGTCTTCGACCTCGGGACCTTCTGCCGCCTCAAAGCCCATTCGTCCCATGATTTCCATCAGGTGAGTGATCGTTTGGGTTACCGGGTGGACATGACCAATGGTTGGACGTGATCCGGGTAAACTCGGATCAAAGGTCGGATCAAGGCCGGTCGAATCGGCGCCGCTCAATCGTTCCTTCGCACTATCAAACGTTGCCTGAACGTTCGATTTGAATTGGTTGAGACGCATCCCCGCAGTTTTGCGGTCAGCTTTGTCAATTGAACCCATCCGCTTTTGCACATCACGAAGTGCACCGCTCTTCTGCCCCAGATAGCGAACGCGGGCTACCTCAAGTGCGTCGGAGTCGGAAGCTTTCTGGAAGGCCGCTGATGCCTCCTCTTCCAAACCATCCAAGGTCGATAAGAAGTCCTGAAGCGACATGAGTTACGCCGTCGCGGATTCCGCGAGCGTTTCCTTTACCTTGTCACAAATGTCTTTGAAAGCTGCCGCATCGTGGATCGCCATCTCTGACAGCGTCTTGCGGTCCAGTTCGATATTAGCGAGTTTCAAACCGTAAATGAACTCGCTGTATCGCAAGCCGTGCTGCCGCGTGCCAGCGTTGATTCGAGTTATCCAGAGTTTGCGGAAATCACGCTTACGTACTCGACGGTCACGGAAGGCGTAAGCACCACTTCTCAGCAAAGTCTCTTTGACAGTACGCGTCAGTTTTCCGCGGCCACCACGATAGCCTTTGGCTCGCTTGAACAGACGTTTCTTGGACTTGTGTCTTGCCGAACCTATTGTGGTACGCATGGTAATTTCCTGTCTTGGATTACTTGAGTGCTGCTTGTTTGGTTAATTTATTTTCCAACTCAGGTCCCAGGACTCTTCACTCAAAAATTGTGAAGCCTGAAGTTTTACCCAGCTGAATTGAAGGAAATTTCCTTCAGGGGAAATCGCTTGATCTGCGCCGTTGGCGCCTGTAACAAATCAAGTGACCGTTCGTGTCTCTACCGCGAGCGTGCCCTCTGATCGAAAGCACGGCGCTGCAAAACTCTCATTCTCGCACCCGGAGGTGAAGAAGTCGAGATGCGATTAATAGCTGTTTCCGTTCAAAGCAGCGTGGATAGTCTTTTCCATGCAGCCATCGACTGCCGTGGTTCCACGCAGGTTGCGTCGTCGCTTGGAGGAAACTGCTTGAGCCAAGTGGCTTGTTCCGCTGCTGCGATGCATCGCTTTGCCTTTAGCAGAAAGCCGAAAACGCTTCTTTGTGCCTTTGTGCGTTTTGATCTTGGTCTTGCCTTTAGCCTTAGTCATCACTCTCGCCCGAATGGGATGTCGTTAAATCTATATCTACGGTGCATTTACGAAGGCGGAAGGATAGCGGAGCCGCCCAAACTTGGGAAGTCCTAATGCATTAACCTTGGAAGAACTCGCCAAAGTCGTGCTCAACAAAGCATTGCATTGGCTGTTCGCTCTTGCCTCCGCGAACAGAATTTACCCGATTTACGCCTGAAGTCACCACCTGTTGCAGTCAAATTAAGCATCTTTGGGCTGCCCATTTGCAGCCCAGAAACCTGCGTTTACAGGGTTTGTGATGGGTTTTTGGGTTGATTCTTCGCCTAGTATCGTCCGTTTCAGCTGCCAGCTCCACCGGATCGCCGCTCATTGACTCGGTGGCAAGCTCCTTCAGGAACAAAACTCTCGGCACGGTTAGCAGGTTGCCGCCCGCTTTCCGGCCTAATGAGTTCCCGCATGTTTGGGTTCCCACCCTAGCATTCGCTGCGTCAGGGATCTGCTAAATCCTGCCCTGCCGATGCCACGCACTTCATCGGGAGCTCGTAAGGGTAGGCCGACTCAGCTGACAACAGTTACCCGCTCGGTTATCGCGATCTGGCTGACGGCAGTCGTGCTACGGTTGCCAACGTGAGCTTTTCACCAGCTCAACTGCCGGGTTTGCGATCCCTCTTATCGTCACAATTGGAATTCTCATCCGCGCGAAGTCGACAGCGAGGCCTAGCCGCCGATAAATCACCATATGCATGAGTGAGTGATCCTTAAGAATTTGAACCTGCGCAATTCCAATCCGGAACAACGGCAAAAACATGCCTGATTTTGAAGAAAACGGCTTACGAAAAGCAGCCATTCTGCTGTTGAGCATGCCCACGAAGAATGCCGCTCAAGTATTGGGGCAACTGCCTCCCAGCTATATCGAGGCAGTCAGTATCATGATTGCCCAAATCGATTCGGTGGGTGGCGACGATCAGGAGATCGTCATTGCCGACTTCCTCACCAGCAAGGCGAGTTCGCTGTACGCCACTCCCGGTGGTTTGGAGCGAGCCAAGGAACTGATCAAAGAAGCATTGGGGCGTGATGCAGGCGAACTGATTGGCAACCTGCAGCAGACCATCGAAGCGATGCCATTCAGCTTCATTAAAAAGGTGGAGCCCCAAACGCTGCTGCAATTCATTGGTGACGAGCACCCGCAAACGATCGCCTTGATGTTGAGCCACTTTCCGAGCAATTATGCAGCCGAAGTGATTGCCGGACTTGATCCCGAAAATCAACTGGAAGTGATTCGTCGGGTGGCCGTGATCGGACGAACGAGTCCCGAGGCGGTCAGTGAGCTTGAGTTCGGCCTTGAGATGCGTTTGAGCAGCATGGTGAATCAGAAGCACAGTAACGCGGGTGGTGTTGAAAGCGTCGCAGAAATTCTAAACGTCTGCGAACGGTCCATTGAACGCACGATCATGGACGCCATTGGGCGTGAAGATCCAGAGTTGTCAGAGGAAATTCGCCGACGGATGTTTGTTTTCGAGGATATTTCGAAACTTGCTGACCGAGATATTCAGTCGCTCTTGAAGAACGTTGAAACTGCACAGTGGGCGATGTCCCTCAAAGGTGCAAGCGACGTGTTGCAAGAGAAAATCATGAGGAACATGAGTACGCGCGCATCCGAGAATCTCAAAGAAGAAATGGAATACCTTGGTAGTGTGAAAGTCAGCGAAGTTGAAGCCGTGCAACAGAAAATCGTTGATGTTGTGCGACAACTCGAAGATAGCGGCGAAATTTCACGTCCAACAGGTGACGAAGAAGAAGAGTACGTCAACTAGTAACGTATGATTGTCCGGCCCACTGCTCAAACTCTTGCACCAGATGCAAAGCGATTCGTGAGTTGAATGGGAGGCAGCCGGTGCGGGACGCTCGCTTTGGCGGAGTTGTATCTTTCGATGCTCGCCGTGATGAACACTGCTGTCGTCTACGCTGGCTGCTAATTACTCTGCATTTGGACGATTCGATGGCGATTCGTCGTTACTTGGATCGGAGTCAACCGTGGTTGCACTATCCGAAGTTGCTGCTGCTTGCAAATTCGCATCCGCTGAATTCCTGCCCAACAGGTGTTTCCCCAGTGAAATGAAAAGTGCAAACGCTGTCAGGGGAAGGACTCCATAGAGGACAAGGCTGCCAAATCGCTCTTTTAGGTCCGGATTATTCGCTGCAGCAATTAAAAAAACTGTGTAAATGCCGTAGTAGATCAGGAATAGTGCAGCTTCGTGTCTTCGGATCACATTACCGGACAGGAAGATTGGGAAGCAAAGAACGGCCACAGCTACCATGATCGGGATATCGAAAACGATCGCTTCTTCTGTAACGTTGATGCCAGTGGGCGACACCACTCCGGTCAGCCCTAGCACGCATAAAATATTGAACAGGTTGCTTCCTACCACGTTACCCACCGCGATGTCCCGTTCTCCCCGGTAACTCGCGACCACGGATGTCACGACCTCAGGTAGTGACGTGCCAATGGAAACGATCGTCAGTCCTATCAGTAGCTCGTCTACTCCGAGGCGAGTTGCAACGGTTACTGCACCATCGACAAGCCAATTAGAACCCAAACCCAGCAGGATCAAGCCAGCGATGATCAAGGCAACTTGTTTCAGGATTGAGATCCAACCGTTGACTGGTTTTGAGTATTCCTGCGCGAATTCATCAACCACTGTCTGTTCTTCGCTACGGCTCTTGCGGATGCAGAACACAATGTAGATGAGCAAGGCAACGAACAGTAAAACGCCTTCCCAGCGAGCGATCAATCCGTCGGCTGCGACAGCCCACATCGCCAGTGATGCGGCGATCATGAGTGGGACGTCGATGCGTATCAACTGGCTGCTGACCAGCAGCGGAGTAACGAGAGCTGATGTCCCCAAAATCAGTAATATGTTGATAATGTTACTGCCAATGACGTTGCCAACTGCCACATCTGCATTGTCGGTTAAGGCAGCTTGCAGGCTCACGCCGAGTTCCGGTGCGCTGGTTCCAAACGCGACAACGGTCAAACCAATCACAAGGGGTGACACGCGGAAGGTCGCTGCCATCGCCGAGGCGCCGTGCACCAGCAATTCACCACCGCCTACCAACAAGAATAAGCCGACGACTAATTGCCCGGTGACCAGAAGCGTATCGTTCAAAGCTATTCAGCCTCATATAAGATCGGAAGCAAGGTCGTTTGTGCTCAGGTGGTTACGGATGCCACGCGAGCGAGCTTTTGAGACAGGACGCTCGGTTCTTGCCTGTCGCTGTATTTGCCCGCTGCAAGCCATCGATGTCAAGCGTCAGCCATGGTTGTCGATTTTCGCTCGGGAACAGACACCATCGCTGACTGACGTTCAGTTGGCACTGAGTCACCTGATGCTGAGCAACACGAGCACAAGGTAGCACACTCGGGCGATGGGCTCGACCCAGCGATGCGATCTGATATCCCGTCAGAATCGCGTGAATCTACGTGGTTAGATTGCCTGCAATAGGCGAACCCAGTTCAGCAGCGTTGTCGAGTCAGTGTCACCTCCAAGCACGACCGGGTAGCCCGCTTTCTTGATTGCGAGGCTCCACTCAGGAACGTTCTTTTCGGAGGACAATGGCAACAGTACTTGGAGTGATGCCGAAGGGTCATTCTCCTTGATCCTTATGGCTGGGCTGCGTGTTTTGGGCGACACCGAGACGCCGAAAAACGTTGAACTTTGTGAGATGGCAACAGCGAGAGCCATCGAGTCGGCGGCTTCCGCTTCTGTTCCAGAAATTGCACCTGGTGCGGCTACTGCAACCGCGTTCGGGTTGATCGGAGCCTTTTTCATCACCGCAGCAGCAAAGTTGCCAATGACGTTTATCTCTTTCGGCTGCCATCGGCGGCTATCCTCGGGTGCAATGGCGCAAACAACGACTCCAGTCGCCTTGGCCGCTTCACGCCAGTTTTCCAACACCTCAGTTGATGAACCTCCGCCAGGATTCAAGAGAAGTACAAGTAGTCCTAGGTTCTGTTGGCCCTCCGTCACTTCAGGTGCCACGAATGCTGCAGCGTTTCCGGCATCAGGAAGTTTGAGTTCTTCGACCACCCAATCGCCAGGTTTTGTATCAGACCAGCCTTTGGAAGGTTGCAATAGGCTGGAACCGGCCACCATGGCTGGCGTCAGTCTGATGGTTTCATCTTTGCCAGCACGCGTGATTGATAGTTCTATTTCTGTTTCGGGCTCGGCCGATAACAGCAGACTGCGGAGCACGGCCGTGCTGCTGATTTTGGCATCACCCAACTTGCGCAGATGATCACCTGCCGTGATCTTGTTGGCAGCGGGCGTCCCAGGGAGTACTGCGTCGACAATGACTCTCGCGACATCTTCGTCTGCCTGCTCTTCAGTGTCCTGTTCGTTTGCAAAATCACTGACAAGCACTCCCAATCGCTGCGGTTGCAAAGGTGGTATCGTTTCCGCCAACTCGGTGGTGATGTCGATTTCCTTGCCGTCACGACGCAGTTTGATGCGGATGGTCTCTCCAGCATCAAACCTGCCCAGAGCCTGCTTTATTTCTTGGTGACGTCTGACCTTCTTTCCGTCAATCTCGATTACTTCGTCGCCAGCTTTGATCCCTGATGTCTCGGCGGGTGATCTTTTTCGAACAGCAGCTATCTCGGTTCCGTCGTCGTAGGGATCCTTGGTTTTTGACGCGATCCCGATCAGGCCACGCTTGATGTCTGTGCCAGACTTAAGTCGCTCCAGCTTTGTCAGAATTACATCACTTGGGATGGCAAAGGCAATGCCAGAGTCGTACCAACCGGTAGGATCAGAGCCAGCACCACCGGCAACTGCTGGAATCAGGATCCCCATCACGTTTCCGTACAGGTCAATCAGTGGGCCGCCGTAAAACGCAGCTGATACGCGGGCATCTGTCTGTAGGGCAACTCCGTCAAGTCGTTCTACGCCACTAAGTACACCTCGGCTAATGATCGGAGCCGCGGTGTTTCCGAAGCGTCCCACTGCTACTGTGGTCTTTCCAATCTGGGTATCCAGTTTTGGGGGGAATTCGATGGCAGATAGTTCTTTGGATGTCTCAATTTTCAACAAGACCAAGTCACGGTGGTAATCACGGGAAACGACCTTAGCTGCGTGGCGAGATCCGTCGGGAAGCACGATCAGAATACTCGCAGCCGGGCGGCGTACAACAATACTTGAAGCAAGCACATACCCGTCGGTGTCAATCATCACGCCGGAGGTAGGTGCGTCCTGGTCGACTTCCCCGGCAGGTCCCTGAGCGGTACCAACAATTTCGACGGCCACAACCGCGGGCAGGACGCTCTTGGCTGCGGCACGCACTGCCTTGGCCATCGCTTGACGATACTCAGTATCTGCATGGGCTGACGGTGCGCACAGAAGACTGGTGCAAACAATGATGATCAAGGAGAGCAGCGAGATGCCGCGGAGGTTCAGAGAGCGGGGCATGCGGATCACGGTTGCAGTGTTACGGGAAGAATCTGTGTATCACGTTGAACAGTAAGTTCGACGTTGTCGCGGCGGTCGATGGTACGGAGCAACGAGCGAAGCGTACGCTGGCTGTCCACTCGTTGCCCGTTGACAAGCAGAATCAAGTCATCGGGGCGAAGAGCGGCATGGGCGGCAGGGCTGTCCGTTGAAACTGTGTCGATGTAGGCGGGAGTTGCTTCCAAAACATCGGGAACCATCACCAAGCCCAATGCGTTGGGGTTGTGCGAATCTTTGCGAGGCAATGTTGACGTCGCTGAGTTAATCACCGTGGTCTTTCTTCCGGCAATGATGTCTCCAATCGTCGTGCGAAGAGCGTTCGCCGGGACGGCGTAGTTTAGCCAGACACCTGTCGTTGAGTCTCGCAGTTCTTTTCCAAGCATGCCCGCCAATTGGCCGTCGCTGTTAATCACAGCACCACCAGCAGCCCCGGGGTTATTTGCAATCAAATCCAGGATCAGAACTTTACCGCGGTAGGGGGTCTTGAAGGTTCCACGTCGTGCGTTCAGTTCCGTGACCGAAGCAACAGTGCCTTGCATGACGCTTGCCGGTTCATTCCCTGTCGCGATATTGAATAGGTTACTCACCGCAATGACTGGATCACCCCAGTCAACGGTTGGTTCTTCTTTAAGCTCGAAAAAAGGAGTGTCGGCTGCATCGATCTTCAGCACCGCTAATTCCAACGAAGGTTCAAATCCAACGATTTTCGATTCGAACCGACGGCCATCGTCGAGCAACACCACTGGTTCAACATCCAGTACATAGCTCCATGCTGTGGCGATGTGCCCGTCGGGTGATACCAGAAAACCGCTCTGGTAGGCTTCGAGGCCTTTCAAGCCACCCGCACCGTAAATTTTCACGACTCTTTTCTGGGCATCTCGTACCCAAGTCCCCAATGGAGATTCAGCTTGTAAGTCTGCACCGCTGGCCGCGAGTAGAACAGTCAAGGTGATTGCAGCGAGACGATTCATGCCTTCACCTCGTGTTGGTCGTTTGTGTTCGGAGATACGCCGATAACGCTCTTTAAATTTGAATTGCCCACGTTGTTCGCATTGTCCTGATCGGCTGGCCATTCGAGTTCCGAGGCAGAAATCTCTTCCCATGATTTGATGTTGATCTTCAGGGTGCTGTCGATTCCGTAACGTAGATCCAGGGCATTGGGCATTCCTTTGGAATCTCCTCCACGCAGCAGCCACAGTTCGGCAGGGTCTTCATCGCGGTCGGCAAACACTTCGATCGCTTCAACCGCACCAGTGTCGGGGTGGCTGAGCCAACGCACCTCCAACTCACCAGCGATCCCGACCATCACATCACGAAGCGGTCGCTCGCCGCCCAACGGCATGGTGCCTAGGTAATAAGACTCACCGAATTTTCGGGGACCATCGTTGAGCATCCTCCTCCACGCGTTTAACGCAGGCAATAAACCCGCTGCCGAGCCATCGGTAACGGCATCATACATGTCGCTCCGTTTGTCGATCTTGAGAGTTTTTTGGCCGATTTGTAGAGACATTTTATCTGCAGCGACTTGGATCCTGACAGGCTGTGCTGGCGTCTGGTCGGTCTCGCCTTTGATGAGCCATGCCATCTTTTCATCGGCAGGCAGATTTTTGCTTGGCTTCTCGGCAGCAGGGAACTGACTCCGCAGTGCGTCAATGAAGGAGTTTTGCTCGGCCAGGTTGAAATGATAATTTGCAAAGCCCTTCCTCTCGACAAGTTGGTCTTTGACCTGTTGAGGGATTTTTAACGGTGGCTTGCCGGGGCCTTGGCCGCGGGGGACTCGTTCTGGTGGCTTGTTTTCGTTTTTCCCCGGTTTGTCTTCCTGATCAGTGTCCTTCTTTTTCGGGTCAGGATCTTTTTCTTCCTGGCCGGGTTGTTGGGGGCGAGGTGGTGGGGGCGGAAGCGCACCAGCCATCTTTTTCAGCAATTCATCTTCGAGATGGACGCCCATGGTCCGAACCAGAGTTTCAACAGTTTTCCCCTCGGATCGGTAAGACATCTTGACTCGCCATCCGTTGGGTAACGTTGCCATTACGTTTTGCAAGTCGTTGGCAGTTTGAACAACGCGTCCGTCAATCTCCAGAATCTCAGAGCCATAACGCAGGCCTCGCCGGTAGGCATCACTTGACTCCAGAATATTGGAGACGACCACACCGCCTTCGGGTTCTGTCGAAACGGTAGCACCGAGGGTTGCGTGGTCGACAATTCGGCCACTACGCAAATATCCGAGAAAGTTCTTTGCCTGATTGATTGAAATGGCGTACCCGACACCGACGTTGACGCGACCACGCTTCTCGAACGAACAACGACCAACGATTCCCAGTAGTTTTCCAGTCGCGTCGTAGATGGGGCCACCCGAATTGCCGGGATTAACGGAGGCGTCTGTCTGCAAGCAATCGCCGTACTCCAGCAGTGTCCCCGAGGGGTATTGGTAACGGCCAACCCCGCTAAGGATGCCATAAGTTACCGTTGGTTTGAGGTTGGTTGCCAGCAGGAATGGGTTACCAATTACCATGCACCAGTCACCCGCTTCGGCGGCACGACTGTCTCCCAGTTCGGCTTTCGGAAAGTCGCTTCGGCCTAACAGACGAATCATTGCCAGGTCACCCACCGGATCGATCCCGACAATGACGGCATCGTAAACATTGCCGTCGCTCATGCTGCAACGCATGAAAGAACCGGCTGGGCTCGTGACATGAAAATTGGTGAGTGCATATCCATCGGGCGAAATCATCACGCCACTGCCACCGCCTCCGCCACCGGGCACAAAGACGCTCACGGCTGATGGAACCGCGCGAGCGACCGATTCAATTCGGCTCTGTTCTACCCTCTCCAATGCGGGATCCAATCGGATCGGGTCGGCCGCCTGTGAGGAGCTGCACGAAAAAATCGCGAGGCTAAGTGAAAACAGGCTGCACAGAGAGATGCTTGTTGCGGAGATGCTTGTTGCCATGGTTTTCATTTCAATGGGATTGAAAGTTCATAGGAAAGTTAGGTATCCCGGGGTTGCCTTCAGCCGATTTGCCAATTGAGTTTTTGCTTCAGGAGTGCCTTTCCGGGACAGGTCATTTCAGCAAACGGGGGTTTAGAAAACGTATGTTATCACCGACATCTCCGTCACCGCCAAAGGTGACTTCTAGTACCACACGCCGCGCACCGTTGGTGTCGATTTCAAAGCCTCGCGGCTCGGCGTCTTCCAGCGACTCACTCCACACCACCTGATCATCAAATTTGATGTTGACCGTCAGGTTTCCTGTTACTCCCGACGTGGGCTCGCGTTGGACTGTCCCCGCAAACTTCTTGAACTGGGCAGGCAGTCGGTACTCGATCATGGATCCACCATTGAGCACCAGATCGGTTTTGGCTTCCACCTTTGGCGCAAAGAAACGGTCCAGTAGAGCTGGGTCTACGTTGGTAGACAGGTAGCTGGTGTATTTGGATGCGGTCGCTTTCTCGTTGGCCAGCATGCGAATCCCGCTGGTCCAGTCGATCCTCGCTATTTGCTCAGTGGGAATGGCGTGTTGCAGACTATCGTCTAGTTGGATCTGAATTGGCTTTTCGCCATCGGTGGGTTGGTTTCCCGCAAATGCCCAGCTTGATCCGTAAATATCGGTGATGCGGATGGGGGGAGTTTCGTCGACGTCGTTATTGCCACCGAAAATTACTCCTTCAAGTTGATTGATGGGTGCGTTGATCTCCGTTCCATCAAGATCAAACTTGACTGTGGTGTCATCGATCGAGAGGATGATCCCCTTTTGCGGATCTAAACGGTTGCCCGGTCGCCGAATCACCAGCAGGTCTCGGTTGTTCTCGGCATTGGACAAGCCGAGCCAAAGAGGGTCGGTGTCTGCGGAAGCCTTTCGGAATCTTACCGAACGAATCTTTTTCACAGGAACCTGTAAAGAAGATTGTCGGCGGGGCTCAATTTGCACTTCTTGACCGTCAAACGACAACTCGCCCGCGTAGATTCGAGAGCCATTCGTAAACGCTGCTTGCTTTGCTGGTGAGACTTTAGGTGTGAACTCGGTTCGCTGCATCGAAGCGAGTTTGTTGAAGGGGAGTTCTCGGATGTTCCCGTTAGCCGTGATCAACAGCGTGTTAGCTGTAATCCCTTCAAATTCTCCTCGGATTCTCTCGCCATCGCTGGTTTCCACCACCACTGGAAAAATGGCCAGCGTGATTGCTTGAACGATTTGTAAAAGCCATTCGGCTGCATACAGATTGGGCAACGATTTCTCCTCAGAGATATTACAAGCCTGCGGTCGCTCGCCACGACCACACATTTCATTCATGCACCAACGCGCGGGGGGATGAAGGCTTGTCCGCCTGCAATTGACCGCACAAAAACGCACTTTCACTCTCCCTATGGTAGCAGGCGAGCCATAGGCGACCAGCGTCCGCCAGACGCGAGCAGTTTTTTGTGTGGCAATGTGGCGGGATTTGGGCGATGCCAAGGATTTTTTGCCTGATCTGGACGATTCTGGTCGGTGTCTCGCCAGTGCAGGGCGAATCTCTGGTTTTTCCCGTCCAGCAGTCGCAAACCCGATTTTTAAGCCGATGTGACGCGGCGGGCTTTGTCCGCACCCTCCAATGCTTGCCTCTGACCAAACTAATCATTCCAGCCCGCGGACCGTGTTTACTTTTACGTCCGTTCATTCCTCGACAGAGAGATTCCTGCGAGGAGATTCCTGCGAG
>DOPG01000266.1:25624-37101 GCA_003513555.1 Rhodopirellula sp.
TCTGTTCGCAGATCTGTGTGTGCCGTCTATGGGGGCAACGGTCCAGTTGCTTCGGGGCTTGCCTGCCTGCGCCATGGGCTTGCTGTGATCATGCGTCGCGGTTGGATAAATAGGTGTAATGTTCCAATGCTTGCTCATAAAAAGAGACGGTATCGCCAGCCTGTTCGTTATTGATGTGGCCGTGTTGCACTGCGTCCTCAACGGCTTCCTGCAGTTTGTCGACCAGTTCACGACCTTCATACTGAACGTAGCCTAAGACCTCGCGAACGGTGTCACCTTTGACAATCGACTGCACTTTTGCGTTGCCTTCGTGAACATCGACATGAACCGCATGGGTGTCGCCGAACAAATTGTGCAAGTCGCCCAATATTTCTTGGTAAGCACCGACCATGAAAACAGCTAACTGGTACGGTTCGTCAGGGCGGAGGTCGTGCAGCAGCAGGGTGCGCTTTTGTTTGCCACCGTTGATGAAACGGTCTACTTTTCCATCGCTATCGCATGTGATGTCGCCCAACACCGCGTGCCGCGTTGGTTGCTCGTCAAGTCGATGCACCGGTAGCACGGGAAAGAGTTGGTTGATTGCCCATGAGTCGGGAATGGATTGAAACAGCGAGAAGTTGACAAAGTAAATGTCTGACAGCATCCGGTCGAGTTCTTTGAAGTCTTCGTGGACTTCGCCCTCAGCATTTGCCATGTCGCGAATGCGATGGCAAAGAGAGAAGAACAGGTCCTCCGCTGTGACTCGTTGTTCCAGTGGTAAGTATCCCCCGCTAAACAGACTCATGCACATGTCAAGGGCGAGTTGTGCATCGTGGTAGGATTCGCGAATGTTATCGTTGTTTAAATCGCGGAATGTCATCCATAGATCGAGCACGGGTTGCTCGTAGTGATCTGGTACCTGCATCGGAACCGCCTGAACGTTGCCCTGAGATGTGACCCCGAGTGTTTCCACGACCAGCACGCTGTGATGAGCAGCGATCGCTCGGCCGCTTTCGGACATCAGTTGGGGGTGCGGTACAGATGCCTCGTCACAGACCGTTTGGACGTGGAAGACAACGTCGTTGGCATACTCCTGCACCGTGTAATTCATGCTCGAGTCGGTATCACTTTGAGAGCCGTCATAGTCGACACCAAGACCACCGCCCACATCGAGGTACTTGAGCCCCGCTCCACGTCGATGCAAATCAACGTAGATCCGTGAAGCTTCCATGATTGCAGCCTTAAGTTGACGAATGTTGCCCACTTGGCTGCCCACATGAAAGTGCAGTAACTGGAAACAGTCGCCCATGCCATGGTCAATCAGTCGGTCCAGTTGGGTGAGCATCTCTGCAACCGTTAAGCCGAACTTGCTGCGGTAGCCGCCACTCGCTTGCCATCTGCCTGAACCACGGGTAGCGAGTTTGACTCGCATGCCCAGCGTCGGTCGCACGCCGAGCTGTTCCGAGATTTTGAGAATCAAGTCGAGCTCAGTAACCTTTTCCACGACAGGAATGACCGTGCGCCCCAATTGCTGGGCGAGCAGTGCCATCCGTATGAACTCAGCATCTTTAAATCCATTGCAGATGATCGGCGTGTCTGCATCGGTCATCGCAACCACTGCCAGAAGTTCCGGCTTGCTGCCAGCTTCCACTCCCGACCCAAATTGTTGGCCATTTTGGATGATCTGCTGAACGACGTCGCGTTGTTGGTTGACTTTGATTGGATAGATGCAGCGATAGCCGTTTTGATAGTTGTGATCATCGATGGCTTTCTGAAAACAATCGCTCAGGGTTTTTAGGCGATCTCCCAGAATTCCGTTGAATCTGATCAGGATGGGCAGGTCCAGACCCCGCTGTTTCAAACGGTCGATCAGCTGCTTCAAATCGATCCCGTCCTCTGCCTTCCGCGTCGGTGAGACTGTGATCGTTCCCTCGTCGGAGATGTTGAAGTAGCCGCCGCTCCAGCGGTCAATTTCATACAAAGCAGCACTTTGTTGCGGCGACCATAAGCGATTTGCGGCGATGTCCATTGTTTTGACAGCTTCCTGTTGAGCACAGTGATGATCGAGTGATGATCTTTCGCCCAGTAAACGACGGACCTGTTGTCGAGTACCCACAGCTCTTTTGGATGACCAGCTTAGCGAGGGTCGACGCTTTAACGAAGGTCACCAAAGCATCCGTTTCAGGGTTAGTGTATCGGCAGCGTGCTTGTGTATCCAACACGCGAGCCTTTTTATTCGGATTGCCCGGGATTCTTGTATGCAGCAGGTTCATTGATCGAACCGATCGCTTTTACAATTACTTTACATACGGGTTGAGACGAAACGAGTAAACTGTCAGCATTCCGATTCACGACGGGGCAAGATAAAAACAGAGCTAGTGAAAACAGAGCTAGTGAAAACGGAGATGAAAACGGAGATCACGAACGGTACTGACTGAGTTCGCGAATCAGAGCAGATCGCTTTGGGAGTCAGGACAGTTTGCTTCGGACCTGCGGTGTGTCCAAACGGTGTCGATAAATTGAACGAGGAAGAAACCATGACGAGTCAGAAACAAACTATCTCTGCGATAAGGTCCGCATCTCATTGGCATTCGAGTGCGTTGAATCGACGGTCCATTTTGCAGAAGTCTGCATTGCTTGCGGCCGGTTTTGCTATACCCGGGTGTTTCGCTGAAGAGGTCACGGGTGGTTTGGTGCGTACAGCCAGTATGGTGGAGGGCCCTTTCTATCCAGACAAATTGCCCCTCGATACAGACAATGACCTGCTGTTGATCAACGATTCCTTGAATCCGGGTGTCGGTGAAATTACCTATCTGTCGGGCCGCGTGATGGGCAAAAATGGCCAGCCAATTCGAAATGCATTTGTTGAAATTTGGCAGTGTGATTCCGGTGGTGCCTACCTGCACAGCGGTTCCAGCAACAAAATCAAGACTGATCGTAATTTTCAGGGGTATGGCCGCTACTTGACCGATAGTCAGGGACGCTATTTCTTCCGTACCATCAAGCCCGTACCCTACCCGGGCAGAACACCTCATATCCATTTTGGGGTGAGTAAGAATGGGCAACGGGTTTTGACCACACAGATGTTGGTCAAAGGGCATCCAATGAACCAGAAAGATTTTCTTTTTAAACGGATTGCCAATCAGGCTGCCCGCGACTCTTTGTTGGTCGGATTCAATCCGATCAAAGGCTCCAAAATTGGTGAGCTGGAGGCGAATTTTGACATCGTATTAGGACGCACGGTGCAGGAACTTGATGATGGCACGCTTGGTGGCGGGCTCGCAAAGCCCGACCGTGCCCCAGGCTGAGCCTGTGTCTGATTAAAGTTGTGTCTGCTGAAATCATCTTGGAGTGATTCAGCTCGGATTCCGTTCGCTGTGATAGCACATGGTCTGGATCAGGCCATGCGTTTTCTCACACGGCCTCAACTGAGGTCTAGTCCGATAACGACAAGGTGAGTGGCTCAGCTGAATTCAAATGCGTTTCCTCGGCGGGATTCTGTTGGGCAACAACATGCATCTTTGGTGTGGGGGCCATCACAATCAGGTATTGGTTTCGACCATTGCTGATGGTGATTGACTGACGAGTTCCGTCACCGAGTACGCCACCCTCGCTACCCAATGGCACAATCTGGACTTGGTGGGATCCTGCTGGCAGTTCAGTTCGCAGGACTTGGATCTCTCGTGGCAGCAGGCCCCAGCAGCGGGTGTCAGCCTTTTCCATGCCACTCCAGGCGGAGGCAGTCGCAAAATGAAACAGTGATCCCGCGGTTCCTTCAAGGCCCATCGCGTCACCAATCGACGCAATGGTTGTTTCCTTGGTCACTCGTCGAACGATGGCTCGTGCGATTGTCCATGGCATCTCTGCCTGGTTTTGACGAATCGCAAGTTCCGCAACGTTGGTAAGCGTTTCTGTTCTTCCAATGGGTTCGCCGTTGACAATGATACCTACGCTCGCCACTGGGCTTTCGGGAATCACGACCTCGGGGACTGTAACTGAGGCGATGTTGGGCAGAGCTGGCACTTCTTCTGGATCGCTAGCGTCTGTCTCGTCTCTATTTTCGTTCGTTTGATGACTGTCATCATCGTGAGCTTGGTTGGTGGCTGAGTTCAAGACTGATGATGCGATCGCCAGTGTTGCGGTGGTGGTGGGTGCTACGGTTTCCTGCAGGATGGGACCTCGGCCCACACATGAAATGACGTACAGGACTCCATTGCCTTGATCGCTGTGGTTGCCGTTTTCAGAACGAGCGATGTCGACAGCCGCAGCAGTGAAGTCGGGCTGCACCGTACGGGCCAATTGGTAATATCTGGAAGCGTCATCGTAGTCGTGGTGTGTTGCTTCTCGTAGGACTCCACGTAGATAGGGTGCGATTGCGATCGGTTGGTAAATGTTTCCACCGTCGAGTCCCCTCTGTTTGGCCTTTGCGGCCAACTTGGACTGTCGCTTGATCGCTTGCAGTGTATAGCTCTCGGCGTCGACCTGATCACCCGCCAGTGAGCAGAGGGCAAGCATTGTTCGGATCATGACTTCCTCGTAACCCGCTGGGCGGAAGCGTTTTGCGTTGTCGTCCGTGAGGACTGCTGCCGTTTCACTTACTGGATTGATTTTTGCGAACGTATCGAATCTGTCTCGCATGGCTCTGAGACGACGTTCGGCTGCCGCTGGAGACCCTGTTGCGAGTTCAATGATCGCCATGTCCAGTTCGGCTGTCTCTCTAACCTGCGAGTCATGTTTCGCAACCTCCTTTAAGGTTGCGGAGGCTGCCGGAAGATCGCCAATGGCGAATGCCTCGCGAGCAGAGCCGATGGTGGCCACTGATCTCGCACAGCCGGGCAAGCACGCAATGGCAACCAGCAGTAACAAGAGTTCAGCGGGATGCAACTGACGGGTAGCCATGGGAGCGTAGTTTCGCGATAACTTGAGGCTGGGCAAATTTGGTCGCGAGCAGTTGGGCTGAATCGCGGAAAAACTCTTAATACCACCACGGTTGTACGCTTGGCAGTGTAATCTTTAACAGCGTGACCACATGACTGTGGGCAGTTCGTGGTCGCACAAATTGACTAGCGCGGTCTGCTGTTTTAGTTGTTGAGTGTTTTGACACAGCCATGATTGAGTGCGGTTGGGGACAAGTCGCCGAAAATACGAAATTGAGACGCTTCCCCTTCCCAAGTAGTACTCAACCGGCTCAGCCATCTCCTTGGTCGAACCATCCGTAGTTCCACCACTTGCTGGCTCGGTTCTTGCTGTAGCCCTTACGGATCTTGGCCGACTCTTTTAGAAACTCACCCGTGTGCATGTTCACCATTTCCAACGTGAGTTCATAATCACGTTGGCTGCTCTTGTTTCGGTCAGTTGTTCCCGAGGTCACCGTCGCGTAGAGCAAATAGTCTACGGGAGCTCCTTGGCGCCCGAGTGCAGCAGCGAAGGCTGCCCGGTTGGCGGGTAGGAAGAGTGCGTCGGGGCGGAGTCTGGTTTCAAGCAGTGCGGCGTCAACCATACGTCGGCTAATTGCGCGGAATGTTTCTGCCGAGTTGATCTGAGTGTCGATTCGCTCGTAAAGCTGATCTTTGAAGTCACCAAGCTCTTCCGCACTCTTGTTCTCGATTCCGATAAAACAGACCGATGCGGGGCCGGTGGCTAATGGGGCTGCTATACCGGGCGTCAGACCGGCCGTGGCCGAGTTGAAGACGCCATCCTCCAAAGCCGACGCGGCATTGGTAAAGGTCGATGCGTTTGTAAACGTCGCAGGTTGCACAGCGGGAGGGCATCTTCCCAGTAACTGGGCTACGGATGCGTCGACCAGCGGATTCCACGTGGCTGCACCGGCCGCGTGACTACCCACGAGGTTTTTGTCTTGCTCGGCAAGGATGTGGCCATATTGGCTTGCGCAGCCAATAAGTGAGCCGCAGGTGAGTAAAAAAATCACGCTCAAGCGACGGAGATGGTGAGGCTTGTTCATGGGATGTTTTCCGAGACTATGCCAGCGGGCGCGGGGATTGATATACAGTTGGCCAGAACTCAGGCGGTACCGACTGTCTGGCAAAAAAGCTCAACCATCACATTTCTTCAGGGAAGTTGGGCTTACAAGTACTTTGCATCTATCAAATTCTGAGAAATTGTTGCTAGGCCATTACCAGCAGCACTTTGTGGCCTGTGTGGCTGTCGTGACGAGGTAGAAATGGCACGCCAACTGAGCTTTCAAAGGACTGCCTGGTCTGCGTGTCCTACCAAGCGAAATCGCTGGAAGCGGCGAACGCCGAGCTCTGCCTACTTCCGTTCCCATCGGTGATTGGTCATCATTCAGCTTGAAATAACCGGTCAGACTGGGAAAGTCGAACAAAACTTCGTCTTTGGCCTAGAATTCCTGTCTTTCCAGGGCTTCCTGTTTAGTTGGTGATGTAAGATCCTTTAGCTTGCTCGCACTGTACTCCCCTGCTGAGTTCCATTCCCGCTACGGCGGAGCTTCGGTAAACTGGGTAGGTATCCTAAATCGACATCTTTTTTCCTGCAGACTCCAATCGTTGATCCTCGCCCATGGCTGTTGTTGATCCCTCAAACGTCGTTCTCGGTTCATTCGTTCCCGCTCCTGATGCTGCCTTGCCTGATGTAGGTGGTACAGTGGTGCCTGTTGTTAATGAAGAGGCTGAGGAAGATCAGCTCCAAGAGGGCAGTGATTCTGAGGAAGTCAACGACGACACAAATGACGACGGTGGATTCGCAGACGATGATGAGAGCAGTCCGGATACCGGTTTTCAGGATGATCTCGACGACGACGATGATCTCGACGAATTTGACGATATCGATGAAGATGATTTCGACGATAACTTCGATGATGATTTCGAGGAAGAAGATGAAGACGATTATGAAATCGAAATCGATGATGAAATCAGCACCGAATTTGGGCTAGGAAGCAATGCCAATAAAGAGCCCGAGATCGTCGATGGGCTCAACGACTTTGAGGACTTCGATAACGTTGACTGACAAGTGATCCCGGCTTCTGAGAGAATCCTTTCGAGTGCCGAAAATCGTGTAGCGTGTCGAGAATCGTGTAGAGTATTTTGAGTCTTGTCCCGTTGAACTCTAGGATTTTTGGATGCCGTCTCTCAGTGCCCGGCTGTTTCAGAGTTTTGGTTGCAACAGATCAAAGCAGTTTTTCCGTGAGTGTGCATCTGCCCGGCCCGAACCTGATGAAATTCCGGTGATGGGCCGCCCCGTGAGGGCGTGGTCGCTAGCGTTGCTTTGGCTCTGGTGCCTAACTGGTTTTGCGGTCGCTGTTGACGAGTTGTCGCTCGACGCCAGGACTGCCAAAGGGCATCCGAATGTGTTGTTAATTTGCGTGGACGACCTGCGTCCCGAATTAGCTTGTTACGGCAAAAGCTACATCGCTTCCCCCAACATTGACCGACTGGCATCTCAGGGCAGAATCTTCGGGAGACATTATGTCCAAGCTCCGACCTGTGGAGCTTCTCGATACACCCTGCTTACAGGACAGTACGGCCCCAGTGACAACGGAGCTCTTTTTCAGCGGGCCAAGCGACTGGTTAACGGAGCAGCGGACATTCCGCCCACCATGCCCCGTTGGTTTCGCTCGCATGGCTATACCACCGTGTCTGTTGGAAAAGTGTCACATCATCCTGGTGGACGTGGTGGAAGTGATTGGGATGACAACGAGATTTTGGAAATGCCCAATTCGTGGGATCGACACCTGTTACCTGCCGGACTCTGGCAACACCCCCGTGGTTCAATGCACGGTCTGGCAAATGGTGAGATTCGAAAGAACGCGAAAGAGATGGACGTTTTCCAGTCCGTTGAGGGCGCCGATGAAATCTATCCAGACGGCCTGATCGTCGATGAGTCATTGAACCAGATGGATCGCTTGGCTGCTGATTCAGCTAAACCGTTTTTTCTCGCGGTTGGAATCATTCGACCACACTTGCCGTTTGGAGCACCCGCAAAATACATGGCTGCATACCAGAACGCGGTGCTGCCCCCGATCCCCCACCCCGAAAAGCCCGCGGGCGCAACCACGTGGCATGGGTCGGGTGAATTCATGAAGTACAACCGTTGGGGACGCAATCCGAATTCGGATGCAGACTTTGCCACGGAAGTCCGTCGTCACTACGCCGCCTGCGTGACCTACGCGGACGCTCTCGTTGGACGTTTGATTAAACGTCTGGATCGTCTAGGCTTGCGGGATGACACCATCATTGTACTGTGGGGAGATCATGGTTGGCATCTCGGCGAACATGCCATTTGGGGCAAGCATGCCCTGTTCGAGGAATCACTGCGGTCACCTTTGATCATTCAGTACAAGGGCTTGAAAAATCCCGGCCAACGTACGGACTCAATCGTGGAATCGCTGGATGTTTTTCCAACGCTATGCGAATTGTCGGGTTTGCCAACACCCGCAGAGGCAGCAGGTGTTTCTTTGAAACCGTACATCGACGATGTTTCGGCGGTAGGGCATCCTGCAATCTCATACGGTCGAAGAGGTCAGACGATCCGTACGGATCGTTATCGATTGATTGTGCATAGTAAAGGTAGCGTCGAGCTTTATGATCACAGCACAGAAGAGGCAGAAACAGAAAATATTGCTGATCAGAAACCCGGGGTTGTCGCTGAACTCAGAAAACTCCTCAAGCAACGACGGCCGTGATGCGATTGTGATTGTTTTTTGTCTTGCAACACTGCCTTACTCACGTTTGCAAGTTGCGGCGGCAGCGGGAAAGTGAAACATGGACCGAGTAATTGCTGCCGGGATTAGCCTGAATGAATCAGGGGAAGTTTCGGTCGATGGGCCAGCTGGTCGTGCTTTGTTCGATTTGGCGATTGCCTTGGAGGATGCAACACCGCATCCCGTTGATGTTCAGCATGTGCTTGCGGCAATCGTGTTGGCGGAAAGAGATGCACTTGTCGACGCTTCAACTCGATTGACGGCCGATGACTTAGCGTTGCAGCGAATCATCTGTGATTACCTGCCGCTTGTGTTCAAGCAATATGATCATCAAATGGACGATTAGCGATGCCCCGGGGGCTATAGATGGGCTACCCTCTGAGGTGCTTGTGGTCGTGTTTGGCTTTTACCCAGCAGTCCACTTCGCTTGCAGTTGTTGAGGGCATCAGGGCATCACCCTTAGGTCGTGTATTCAGAATTGAACTCGACGTAACTGGTGGTGAGATCGCTGGACCAATATTCGACGGTCCCCGAGCCTTGCCCAACACGCAGCACGATCGGAACTTCTGGGCTCGACTTCATCTTCTCGCTCAGGGCTGGTTCGTCGAAAGGAACCGGTGCGCCATCACGATAGATCGTAATACCGCAGATCTGAAGACTTGTCTTTTCGGGTGAGATCTGGGCGTTTGCGTATCCCGCAGCAGAAACAATTCTGCCCCAGTTGGGATCGGAACCGGTAACAGCGGTTTTTACCAGCGGGCTGGCTGCGACAGTTCGTGCGATGGTTTCAGCAGCGGCCTCGTCTTCAGCGCCTTCAATACGAATCGCCATGACATGAAGGGCGCCTTCGCCATCGGCAACCAGCTGTTTTGCAAGTTTGATCGCCACCTTGGTGAGTTCTTGCTGAAATATTTGCAGCTCGCTTGCGTTCAGAGACGTACCCTGTCCGCTGGACATTAAAAGCAGGGTGTCGTTGGTGCTGGTATGCCCATCGACACTGACCCGATTAAAACTGTTTTTGGCCGCCTGCCGGAGTGATTGCTGGGCCATGTCGGCAGTCAGGGGCGCGTCGGTCAGCATGCAGGAGAGCATGGTGGCCATGTTGGGAGCAATCATCCCGGCACCTTTGGCCATTGCAGCAACCCGGAACCGCCGCTGCCCAACGTCGATTTGCGCCGTCACAGTTTTGCGAGTTTTATCTGTTGTACGAATGGCTTCAGCCGAGCGGAGGAACCCAGCCAGGGTGGGGTCGATTTGCTGGTGTGCGTCACGGATTCCGTTGCGGATACAATCCATCGGAAGGTGTTGTCCGATGATTCCAGTACTCATGACGAGTACGTTTTCCGGTTGGCAGCCCACGGTCTCGGCGACGAGTTTGCACATTTCGGTTGCGTCCTGCATGCCTTGATCCCCTGTGCACGCGTTGGCGTTACCGCTGTTGGTGACCACGGCGCGGATGGTTTCCGACGGGGTTCTGTTGCGTGACAGAATAACTGGTGCCGCAACGACTTGATTTTGCGTGTAGACACCAGCAGCAACTACAGGTTGGTCCGAGACGATCAGTGACAGGTCGGGGTTACCGCTCGGTTTAATTCCGCAGGTCACCCCGGCAAAGCGAAATCCTCGAGGCAGTGGGTCTTGAGGCAGCGGATCTTGAGGTCGGTCGTCCTGGCTCGAATTGGCGTTATCGGACTTTTCACTTTGGGGGACGTTTTCGGAGCCAGTCATGACGTTTTTGACGAATTTTGGGTAGAGAATTGTGTCATTTGGTTCGCGACTCAATGGGTCGGCGACCGTTTTTTGGGCGATGAAGCCAGTCAGCACAACAGGAGTCTAACGCCCCTTTGAAGGTTCACGTCCGCTTGTGGCGATTTGACTTAACGGCATACTAGCGACGAATGGCGTTCCTTTCTGCGCCGACTGTTCCTTCAAGGCCGAAACAAAATCAGATGAGCCAACGTGATGAGCTTGCCGAAGTAGAGCAGTCAGGGGCGGCGGTCGTGAACGAAGCAGATAGAAATATCGTCCAGATTGAAAGGTTAACCAAGCGTTACGGGGACTTTACTGCTCTCGATGATTGCCGTCTCGAGGTCGTACGCGGCGAGGTGTTTGGGCTGTTGGGACCCAATGGAGCAGGTAAGACAACTCTGATCAGGCTGATGCTTGGTTTTTTGCAGCCGACGTCCGGTCGGTGTCTCGTGGACGGCTTCGATCCGCATGTGGATGGGGTGGGGCTTCGCGAGCGGGTGGCCTATCTGCCCGGGGACGCGAGGCTCCCAAGGCACATGCGTGGCGGTGGTGTGCTCAAGTTCTTTGCTGAGATGCATCCAGCAGGAGATCTTGAACGGAGCCTAGAAGTCGCCGATCGACTGGAATTGCAGACGGGGCGGCGAGTGGGGTTCATGTCGACTGGCATGCGACAGAAACTGGCGCTATCGGTGGTGTTGGGATTAGCGACCCCGCTGCTGATTCTGGATGAGCCTACAGCGAATCTTGACCCTACCATCCGCGCCACCGTTCTTGAGTTGGTGCTTCGTGCCAGAGATATTGGGCGAACCGTGATTTTGTCATCTCACGTTTTGAGCGAAATCGAAGACACTTGTGATCGAGTGGCGTTTTTGCGACATGGGAAATTGGCCCATGAGCTGACCATGAAGGACCTGTTTCAGCGTCATCGAATTACTGCACGGCAACCTGCTGAGCCGGTTCGCGTGCCGGAGCGGTTCAAAAGCCTTGTCACGCTGCAGGGGGTGCAACAGGGTAGTTCCGGCCACCTGAAAATTGATACGGCGGGGGGCCTTGCTCCTCTGCTCGCTTGGGA
>DOPG01000266.1:37280-39844 GCA_003513555.1 Rhodopirellula sp.
CCGAGTAGCTGGGAGATCGCGATGTGAAAGTGACCTTGCTCCTCTGCTCGCTTGGGTTGACTCGTTGAACCTGCAGCAGATTCGAATTGAGCCGCTTGGGCTTCGTGCCGTTTACGATTCCGTGCACAGCGGAAACACGCCCGTTTCAGGTAGTCAATTGGGTTTGCAGAGCGATTCGGTAGGCCAATCGGCAAGGACGGGGAAATGATTAACCGGATTTTGGTTCGCAAATACATCGGACAATCTTCGCTGCTGTTCTACTCGTGCGGACTCGCTTTATTCATTTTCGCGTGGGTCAGAGTTTGGGTGGTAAGCCTCCTGGATATGGGGCAGTTCAAGACCATCCTTGAGCAGTTCCGTGAGTTTGAAAAGTTTGCACCCATTGATTTTGACGCCTTGTTTACGTATCCGGGTCGCGTTGGGATGACATACGATGAGCCCATCGTGATTCTTTGCGTCATCGTGTGGTGCATCGCCCGTGGCAGTGATGTTGTGAGTGGCGAGTTGGGACGCGGCACCTTGGAAATGTTGCTCGCACAACCTATCAAACGCAGCACGCTGCTTTTCTCCCATGCAAGCGTTTCGATAGGGGGACTGCTGTTGTTGGTCTTGCTCGTCTGGGCAGGAATCGGCATCGGTGTATTTGCGACCTCCGTTAACGAAACCGTTGAGCAACCGACGTTGCAAATCCCATTTTTCAATGTCGAGGTGCCTCTGACGATTGATTCTCCAGCCAAACAGGAGGTGCCGTTACGTGAGCGAGTTGATGTGCGAACTTACGCGGCGTCCACATTCAACCTTTTTTCCCTGGGGCTGTTTGTACTGGGGCTTAGCACCATGTTGAGTGCGTTCGATCGCTATCGCTGGCGAACAGTAGGTGCTGTGGTTGGTTTGTATGTCCTGCAACTGGTGATGTATGGCCTTGGGAAAGCGGCGGCCTCACTGAGTTGGCTCCTTTCTCTTACGTTTTTCAGTTGTTACAAGCCTCAGAAGATGACGTCACTCATTTCCGAGAATGGACTCGGTGCCCCATGGAGTTTTACTGAAACCATTCCCGAGGCGGTTTTCCCTCCTCCGGTCTATCCCCTGATCCTGATTGGTTTGGGTTTGTTCTTCTACTTTGTCGCTTATCGGACTTTTCAAAATCGTGACTTGCCGGCACCGTTGTAAATCCCGATTGGGTTCTCTTACCCCGAGAGCTCTTCGTTTTCTTGGATGAAACGCATGCAAGCGGTTCTTTTGGTGATTTCCGTGGCGGTACGTGGATGAGGGAATTTTGTGAAAAAAACGATCGGGCGCGCCAGAACGTTGCCTGCGTTTCGCCTTGTATGGTGTGGGTCGGATGCCGGCGGTATACTCGCATCCGCCATCGAGGCGGTAAATTCGAGTTCGGAGATGCGGTTTCGACGCAGAGCCAAGTGAGTCGCCGTTTCGTGTGACTTGATCGGCTGGGTGCAGCACAAAAAACTGATTGGAGTAATCGATATGGGTCTGTTCGACGTTCTTCGCGGTGAGTTGGTCGATATTATCGAGTGGATCGATGATTCGAATCGTACGCTGGTTTGGCGTTTTCCACGTCATCAGAACGAGATCAAAAATGGGGCTCAGCTGATTGTCCGGCCAGGCCAGGTCGCCGTGCTTGTCAAAAGCGGTGAACTGGCTGACGTGTACGAACCAGGGCATTATGAGCTTACGACCCAAAACATGCCGATCTTGTCGACACTTCAAGGTTGGAAATATGGTTTTGAGAGTCCTTTCAAGGCAGAGGTCTACTTCGTCAGTACGAAGCAGGTGACTGATCTCAAATGGGGAACACCGAATCCGATCATGCTGCGGGATCCTGAGTTCGGGCCGATTCGTATTCGTGCATTCGGAAGCTACACGCTTCGGGCCGTGGATGCGAAAGCTTTGCTGAAAGAATTGGTTGGGACAGACGGTGACTTCTCTGCCGATGACATCACTGAGCTTTTGCGCAATATTATCGGCTCGTCGTTTGCTGACATCCTTGGAAAACTTCAGGTACCTGCCCTCGATTTGGCGGCCAAGTACAGCGAGCTGTCCGAGGCCCTGCGAAACGAGGTCGTCGAAAGGATTGATGATGAGTATGGACTGGATTGTCCACAGTTATACATCGTGAATATCTCCTTGCCTGAGGCTGTGGAAAAGGCGCTGGACACACGAACAAGTATGGGTGTGATCGGCAACATGGATACTTTTCAGCAGTACCAGATGGGACAAGCCATGACGGCGGCCGCTGAGAATCCTGCCGGCGGGGGGGCAGCTGATGGTATGGGGCTCGGGATGGGGTTCGCAATGGCGAGTCGCATGATGCCAGGGCAAGGTGGTGTTGCTCCGGGAGCCCCCATGGCGGCAGGAGGTCCACCACCACCGCCTGTGGCTCAGTGGCATGTCGCGGTCGATGGACAGACTCGCGGACCCTACAGTATCGAACAGCTTGTGGCGGCGATCGGTGCTGGTAACGTTGGGCAGGGAACGATGGTTTGGACCGCTGCGATCGGTGGCTGGACCCCTGCTGGTCAGGTTCCGCAACTTGCGGGATACTT
>DOPG01000266.1:40180-47752 GCA_003513555.1 Rhodopirellula sp.
CATGAGCACTGTTCAAAAGAGTCGCGATCTGGTCGAAACGACCGTCGGCACTGGGATGGAGTGGGTTGTCGATGCCTCTGGGTGCAGCGTTAGCTCATTACGCAACAGTGATCTGATTCAGCGGATCTGCCGTCAGGTCGTTGCTGATATTGGTGTCAAAGTAGTGGGCGAACCTCAGTTTCACCGCTTTGATGGTCCCGGAGGTGTCACGGCTCTGTACATGTTGAGTGAATCACATTTAGCGTGTCACACTTACCCTGAGTATGGTTTAGCAACTTTCAATCTGTATTGTTGTCGCGAGCGGGCAGCTTGGGACTGGCAGGGAATGCTATCGAAAATGCTTGACGCAAAAATCGTGCAGGTAAGGCAGTTGTCGCGAGGTCGATCGCAAGATGCAGCGAGGCCAGCGGGCTCAGGCGAGCTTGGTTTTGAAGGGTTCTCTCAGCAGGAGCCGCATTGATGAAACGTCGAAAGACTGCTTGTCCGTCATGCGGAGCCCCACTCGAGTTCACGGTAGGTTCCGTGGTATCGGTTTGTGACTTTTGTCAGTCAGCGGTGGCGCGTACGGACCGTAAAGTCGAGGACATTGGCAAAGTTGCTGAACTAGTCGAGACGTCATCTCGTCTACGTTGTGGTCTCTCGGGTACGTTCAATCGGAAGTCTTTTACGGTCGTGGGCCGTGTGCAGTACCAACATCCTGCTGGTGGTGTTTGGGACGAATGGTATCTCGCTTTTCCCGGTGGACGCTGGGGGTGGCTCGCTGAGGCGCAGGGGAAGACCCAACTGATGTTCCAGCGAAAGCTGTCCAGCAAGGTCAAGGTCCCCGATTTCGATAGTCTCGAAGTGGGGGGGGCCGTCAAACTCGGTGCTTCTGAATTCAGTGTGACTGAACGTGGGGTCGCAACCGCTTTGGCCGCCGAAGGCGATATGCCTTGGGCATTTCGAGTGGGGGCCGAGCACAGATTTGTCGACCTGCAAGGCGACAAAGATGTTTTCGCGACCTTTGAGTATGGCAAATCGATCAGTGCCTACGTTGGAAAAGAGATTAGCCTCGATTCTCTAGCGCTCGAGGGAGATGGATGGGATGTGATCGATGCCACAGTGGTGACTGCCGCTGCTTCTCTGAATTGCCCTCAGTGCGGTGGAACGCTGACGCTGCATGTTCCCGACGCATCGTTGCGTGTAACATGCCCAAGTTGTAATTCGCTGTTGGATGCTGACAACGGTAAGTTGTCCTACCTCAAGACACTGGGGAAACCCAAGAAACTGAAACTTCAGTTGCCTCTTGGCACCGAGGGAAAGTTGTTTGGTGATGATTACATGGTCATCGGATTTCTTGCCCGGTTTGCGATGTATGCTGGGGTCAGTTATCCGTGGCAGGAGTACCTGCTTTACAGCGAAAAGCTCGGGTTTCGTTGGTTGGTTTATAATGATCGCCATTGGTCGTTTGCGTCACCGGCATCCGGAGAAGCTGCTAAAAATACCGGGGCTGCAAATGAGATCGCCTACGATGGATCGAGTTTCCAGATTTATGATCGTGGTGTTGCAACGGTCAAGCATGTGCTGGGCGAGTTTTATTGGAAGGTTGAAGCTGGCGAAAAGGTCAAGACCGCTGATTACATCGCGCCACCAAGAATGCTCTCTTACGAGTGGTCCGAGACGGGCAAGTCGAGTGAGGTTACTATCTCAGAGTCCGTTTATGTGCAGACTGATGAGATTGAAGCAGCGTTCGGCGTTGAAAATTTGCCTCGAAGCTTTGGGGTTGGTCCAATCCAGCCTCCGCCCTCCTTCGATAAGCGACTGTTCATCACGTGGCCGGCGTTGGCCGCTGTGCTGCTGCTTATCTACTTGGCGTTTGGGGCTGATCGATGGCTTCTTTATTATGGCTTGGCTGCTGTCTCTGCGTTGCCGGTTTGTATCTTAGGTTACCTGCATTCTTTTGAAAGAAAACGTTGGGAAGATAGTGACTACAGCCCCTATGCAACGGAGTGAGTGTAAATGGATTCGAAGTCGACATGGTTCATTGGTTATTTGGTTTTTGGTCTGAGTGTTTGCCTTTGGTTTGGGATTGCTGCCGCGTATAGTTGGCGGGCACCCAATTTGGGAATTCTTGACGGCATGAATTCTTCAGGCATTAGGTTTGGACGTTCATCGGGTGGTTCTTGGGGAGGAGGTAAGTAATGCTCAATATTATTTCTGGAATGGTGAGTTCGATGTCTTTGCTGGGGGTGGCGGCGCAGCCCGCAACTGAAGTCTTGCCAGAGGGTGCTTTTGCACTGTTGTTATCGCATCTCTTGGCAGCAACAATCTTTGCTGTTTTAGGAATCTTTGTGCTTTTCTTGGCAATCTTGCTGATGGATAAGGTGACGCCCTTTTCGATTGTCAAAGAGATCATTGAGGAGCACAATCAGGCGTTAGCGACGATTGTGGCGGCTGTGGTCGTTGGCATCGCTGTTATCATTGCTTCGGCGATCCTAGGATAGTTCTTTGCGATCGGCTCATTGAATTGCTAAACCGCGCGCCTCTCTTTTTGCTCTACCTGAACGTGCTGGCTGTTGCCACGTGCGGCCTGATTTATGAGTTGATTGCAGGAACTCTGGCGAGCTATCTGCTTGGAGACTCTGTGACCCAGTTTTCCCTGGTGATCGGTGTTTATTTGTCAGCTTTGGGGGTAGGAGCATGGTTTTCTCAGTACTTGCACAAAGCACTGGGGCGAACCTTCATTGAGGTTGAACTCGCGCTCGCTTTGGTGGGAGGTCTGTCAGCGCCATTGCTGTTCGTTTCATTCGCTTTTGTCCAATGGTTCCAGTTGGTTCTATTCGGAACTGTATTTGTGATTGGCACGCTGGTCGGATTGGAGTTACCGCTGTTGATGCGGATCCTGAAAGAACACCTCGATTTCAGTGATCTTGTCTCTCGAGTTCTGACCTTCGACTATATCGGGGCGTTACTAGCCTCGTTGCTGTTTCCTGTTCTATTGGTTCCCTATTTGGGTTTGATGCGGACATCGTTGGTGTTTGGTGTCCTGAATGCCTTGGTGGGGTTGTGGGGAACCTATCTGCTGCGTCCTCTGCTGACCAAGCGTGGTTTGGCGGGACTGCGTGGCCGCGCCTTTTTGGTGGTTGGGTTGCTGGTGGTCGGCATTATCAAGGCGGATACGCTCACGACTTGGACTGAAGAAATCATACTGGGCAAGGCGGTGGTTCACGCCAAGCAGACGCGATTCCAGCGAATTGTTGTGACCAACAATCGACAAGGGTTTCAACTTTATCTCAACGGGCATTTGCAGTTCAATTCAGTCGATGAGTACCGTTATCATGAGGCACTGGTCCATCCGGCTATTTTGTTAGCGAAGACGCCCAAACGTGTGCTCGTCTTGGGAGGAGGTGATGGACTCGCGGTCAGGGAAATACTGAAGCATGACGGCGTTGAATCCGTGACTTTGGTTGACATTGATCCCGGTATGACTGAGATTGCGACACAGTTGCCATTGCTTCGAGGCCTCAATGAAGAGTCCTTGATGGATGAAAAGGTGACTGTGATCAATACCGATGCTTTTCTTTGGGTGGGGCAGGAACAGGAACCATTTGATGCGGTGGTGATTGATTTTCCGGACCCGGGATCCTATTCCGTTGGAAAGCTGTACACCACATTCTTTTATCGGCGTTTAAAGCAGATCATCTCACCTGATGCGGTCGTCAGTATTCAATGCACCTCACCGCTGGTTGCCGGGCAATCCTATTGGTGCATCCTGCGAACGATGGAGGAAGCTGGTTTCAAAGTGCGGCCTTACTGCACCGCTGTGCCCACCTTTGGAATCTGGGGATTTGCCTTGGCTTCCCCGCAAAATGATCTCGTCGTGCCCGAGCAGTTGGGCCAGCTTGAGCAGGAATTGTCTTTTCTAAACGATTCGATCCTCGCGAATCTGTTCGAGCTGCCTCGGGATATTCAGCCCATCGAAACAGAGATCAATCAGCTCAATAATCAGGTGTTGGTGCGATATTACGACGAGGAGTGGCGTGGCCAAGAGTGAAAACCTGAGTCGCCGCCAGCTTTTGACCGCCTTGCTGGGGGGCCAGTTTGCACACAGTGTTGGGTGTGGTAGGTCCACCCTACCGCCTGCTGGTGAGCTTAGCCATACTCGGTTCGACCTTGGGCACCTGTTGCGCGACGGGGTTGAAAAATCTGTCAGTCCCGATGCGTACAAGGACGTCGGTGTCACGATTGTGGGGGGCGGCATCGCCGGATTGGCAGCAGCATGGCGGTTCAAGCGTGCTGGCTTCGATGACTTTGTGCTCGCTGAGCTTGAAGAGAATCCCGGCGGGACTGCTCGTGGCGGCAGACGCAATGGCTTTAAGTTTCCCTGGGGAGCCCATTATATCCCTGTGCCGATGCCCGAAAATCAGGCCTTGATCCAGTTGCTGTCTGAGATGCAGGTGATCGAGGGATTGAGCGAGGATGGGCGACCGGTGGTGTCTGAACAGTTCCTTTGCCGTGAGCCAGAGGAACGGGTGTTCAATGATGGTCAGTGGTACGAAGGGCTTTATCCCAGCCATGGTGCGAGTGAGGAAGACTTACTGCAACTGGCTGCTTTTCGGGCAGAGATGGATCGCTGGGCCGAAATGCGGGACGCCAGTGGGCGACGGATGTTTGCAATCCCGATGGAGTTGGGGTCGGACGATGAGTCCGTTCGCAAGCTGGACCAAATGTCGATGGAGCAGTGGCTGAATGAACGTGGGTGGAATTCGCCTCGGTTGCGCTGGTTGGTCGATTATTCATGTCGTGATGACTACGGTTTACCGCCTGACCGCGTCAGTGCCTGGGCAGGTGTGTTTTACTTCGCAGCCCGAATTGCTCGGGCCGGACAGGAGTCGCAGGAGGTAATCACTTGGCCAGAGGGAAACGGACGTGTGGTGGATTATCTAAAAGATGTCGCTGACGATCAGATTCAAACAGGCCTAGGAGTGTTTGAGGTAAAGGCGGGAACCAACACAGAGTTAGCTCAGGTGGCTGCTCTCGACACGAAAACGAGGAGACCCGTCGGGTACCGATCTGAGCAGGTCGTTTTCGCGGCACCACAGATGATGGCCAAGTACCTGATCCATGGGTTTTCAGAGTCCGGGCGCGATAGCACTGGCTTTCGGTATGGGTCATGGTTGGTAGCGAATGTGCATGTGAAGGAGCGGCCCGAGAATGCAGGTTTCCCGATGGCATGGGATAATGTGATTCGAGATTCAAGGTCACTTGGTTATGTGACAGCAACCCACCAGTCGGGGGTCGATCACGGTCCCACTGTCCTGACATGGTACTACCCGTTCGCCGATGTTGATGCGGTGATCACGCGTAAACAGATGCTGAATCTGAAGTGGGCTGATTGGGTTGATGTTGTCTTGACTGACTTGCGTCGCGCCCACCCTGATATTGATGCCCTGGTGACGAGAGTTGATGTGATGTGCTGGGGGCATGCGATGGTCCAGCCACTGCCTGGTTTTGTTTGGTCCCCCGAGCGGGAGCAGGCATCCAGACCGTTAGGTCCTATTCATTTTGCCGGTACTGATCTCAGTGGCGTTGCACTTTTGGAAGAAGCTTTTTTTCATGGCGTTCGGGCTGCTGAAGAAATATTGGCTGTGCGTGGGATCCTGGATCAGCCCCTCGTTGATATTCGTAATGGCTGAAATTGGCATTGGCAACTTCATCTCTTTCTGCCGACCAACGCCCGCCGACGCGGTGGCTTTTTTCACCAGTCGTCGATTTGTGGACTTTTCTTGGCAGTGCTGGCCTGGCACTTGCTCTGATTGCGGTTGGTGCACCATTCGGGCTTCTCCAAAACGATACTCCTGATTGGATGTGGATTGGTGCGATCTTGATGATTGATGTCGCTCACGTCTATTCGACTGGTTTCCGTGTCTACTTTGACCTGCCAGAGTTAAGGAGCAGGCCGTGGTTGTACGGTTTGACTCCGTTGTTGGCTTTTCTCCTGGGCATGGCAATCTACTCAGAAGGTGAAGAAACTTTTTGGAGATTGCTCGCTTACCTCGCGGTCTTTCATTTTGTGCGACAACAGTATGGCTGGGTGGCACTGTACCGATCGCGTGCCGGTGAAACTGGACGCTGCGGATTCTGGATCGATGCAGTCGCCATTTACATGGCAACACTTTATCCGTTGATTCACTGGCATTCGAATCTTCCCCGTAATTTTTGGTGGTTTCTCGAAGGGGATTTTCAACAATTGCCGGCCGTCTTTGAAACGGTTGCCGCCCCAATTTACTGGGCCAGTTTGATCGCTTATGCGGTGCGCTTGATCTACCGGGGGTTCGCTCATCAGCAATGGTTTCCCGGCAAGGATGTCGTCGTGATCACCACGGCCGTTTGTTGGTATGTGGGGATTGTCGCTTTCAACTCCGATTACGCATTCACTGTCACAAACGTGATCATTCACGGAATTCCTTACATGGTGCTGGTTTACTGGTACCGTTGCATGGGGGATCAGCCACCGCCCAAGCGGCATTTCCCTAGGATCGCCACCTTTCTAGGTGTCGTATGGGTGCTGGCTTATTTGGAAGAATTTCTCTGGGATACTGGGGTGTGGCACGAACGCAGTTGGTTCTTTGGGCCCGCTTGGATCACGCAGGATTATGAACTCGTCCTGGTACCGTTGCTCGCAGTTCCACAGATCACTCACTACGTCCTCGATGGATTCATTTGGAAACGCAAAGCTCGCCAGGGCATGGTGTGACTGCCTTGTTGAACAGGGAGCATGCATCGCTTTTCCACAAGCCCTGACCAATAAAACGTTGCTCGTCATTGAATTCTATTCAACCACTTTCATGGTGTGAGCGGCATGATAAGTGGGAGGCTTATAAATAACTGTTCTCTGGTTGCTACATCGCAGTTCTGGGTGATTGATCAGGCTTGTTCTGAAAAAAATCCGGGATTCCTTGACTTGTTCGTTTTTTGACACAAGTTTGTAGTGGACGCATGCTAACGCTTCTCCTGCACGGGGGCGGTTGCACCGTTTCAGTCTCACTGATGTGGGTCTCTGAAAAGGTTCACCGAAACGGCAAACCGACTGTGAGGTCGGGACGCAAAGCCACAGGTCTCTCCGAGGCAGCTGGGCTACTGAAGTTGAATCTATTCTGCAGCGATTGGCTCTCTCGCTCTTATCTGTAGGGGGAGAACTTGATCGTGGAGGCCAATATGAAATACCCTAGTGAATTACGAGCAGATCATCGCGCTGCCACGCACCGGAAATTGCACTGCCAACGCAGTGCCTTTCAGTCTGCTCTCTATGCGACTTTTCCTTGGGACTTCGCTGTCCCAAGGCCGCTTTCTACGCGACCAATGGAATTTTCAATAGTTCGGCTCATCTTGCATGTACTCGGTGACCTCTCGAAACTCGGTGCTAGCCGAGACGTGCGACATGCGAAGTTTCATTTCAGGTTCCACGTGGACAATAACCTAGCAGGAAGGAATTATGCGTTTTTAGGTAGTCTCCATGGTGATGGGGTGGAGGTAACCGTTTGATGAATGCACCCAAAAGACCTGGCAATGGTTCCGAGCTCAAAAATTCCC
>DOPG01000266.1:48093-49077 GCA_003513555.1 Rhodopirellula sp.
CGAAGGCGTCTGCAGGCGATAACAGGCAATGTAAGTGATTGCTTTGAGAATAATTCCGATGAGCATGATGCGAGTCGGGGGCACCAAGGCGCAGGTAGCACGCAAGTTCTGAAACCATTACCAATCCCGACTCCAATGCTGCAACGCCATCACGAAGAGAAAAATGTAAATGCATCCTTAGGGGAAGTGATATCGCAAGGCAAAGTCGAACGGTACCGCTCGACTTCTCCTTGTGGTGATCGATCTTCTACATCGGCGACTGAACGTTTCGCCATGCAGGCGAGGACGCAGGTTGTGACGGGATCAGGCGACAGCGTGGCAGTGCCGCGGCTTGACTGCAATGAGGCGGATTGGAGCGTCTCGAACGCCTTTGATCGCAACACGTATTACGGTCCGACGGACTTTGCTCTGATGCCTGACAATTCGGAAGGTTCGGCATCAAGGGGACTTCGCTCAAACGAAGAGCATACTGTCTCTGGTGCTTTATGCAGCAGCAAACCTCTGATTGAATTCGGCGGTGTGCAGGCCTCGACAAGTTGGAACTCCATGTCTTCCCCGCTGCACTTAGCGAATCAAATTCGTAAAAATTGAATGCTGCTCTGGACATGAGCCTGCATTCAGTTGCGGGCTGTTGTTCTATAGCGTATGAATTTGGAATTCCTTTGCATCGGTTGTGGTAGGAAATGGGCATCGACGCGGACATGTGAGCGGCACATAATGACGGTTTCAACCGTCCGGAATTCGACGTGGCGAGTCAGATGCATAAGTTTCTTTTGATTCAGGTTCGAGATCAGGATGATCCCATGCTGGGCCAGGAGGTCGGCTGTTTTTCCGATTCGCTGAAGTGTGATCCTGCACAGATAACTGTGTTTGACCTGCTGTCAGCTTGCCCGACCATCGACTATCTTTCCCGTTTTGATGTCGTCTTGCTTGGCGGTAGTGGAGATTATTCGGTGGCCGAGGGCGGCGAGTGGCTGCCGCCTT
>DOPG01000266.1:49290-61252 GCA_003513555.1 Rhodopirellula sp.
GGGCGGCGAGTGGCTGCCGCCTGCGTTGCAGGCGATGCGAGAACTCTACGATTTGGGGATCCCCACCTTTGCCTCCTGCTGGGGGTTTCAGGCGATGGCAGCAGCTTTGGGAGGTCAAGTCATCACTGATCTGTCGCGAGCAGAGCTGGGTACAGTGGAGGTGTGTCTTACTGATGAGGGGCAAGCGGATCCGTTGTTTGGGTCTCTGGAGAATTGTTTTCTTGCTCCGATGGGGCATCAGGATTGTGTGGTTGAATTGCCGCCCAATGCGATCCGAATGGCGTTTTCAAATAAAGTGCAGAATCAGGCATTCAAGATTGCAGACAAACCAATTTACGGCACTCAATTTCATCCCGAGCTAAATCGCTTATCCTTGATTGAGCGAGTGAAGGCTTATCCACAGTATGTTGAGGCGATCACGGGCGACACCATTGATGTTTTTGTACAGAAGTGTGGGGTCACTGACCTGCAAAAGCTGCTGCAGAAGTTTGTTCAGTCAATTTGACTTTCTCTTGAATCACTGCTTTTGTCTTGCAATGCATCGAGCCACACCTTCAGTAATTCATTGGCGGTACATTTCAGATTGGCGGTGCCATCGATGAGTTGGTCGGCATGTTGTCTTGATGGTTCAACGTATTTGTCATGCATCGGTCGCACGGTTTCGTTCCATTGCTGTTCAATTGATGCAGCACTACGTGCTCGGTCCAGCATGTCCCGTTTCATGCGTCGTTGAAATCTTAATTCCGTTGGCGCGTCGACATGGATTCTGAAATCCAGTAGATCGCGTATGTTGCTGTTCCACAAAACCAGGATGCCTTCAACGATGATCACAGGAGCTGTTTCGAGGGTTTCATATCCGATTCGACTGTGAGTAGCAAAATCGTAGATGGGCACCAACGCTGTGCCGTGCTTACGCAGTTGCTCAAGCACTGTTTGCAGGAGCTTGAAATCGAAGGCCGCAGGTTCGTCGAAGTTCGCTTGGTCGCAGTCTTTGGTGTTTTCCAAGGAGTGATAAAAGCGATCCAATTCCAGGATCGCGACGTTGTTCCCTGATGCAGCGATGAGTTCCTTGGCAAGGGTCGTCTTGCCGCTAGCGCTGCCACCCGCAATTCCGATCAGGAGTGATGACGCTGAAGAATCAGAAGGTGTCTTCATGAACGCTCATGGTAGATTGCGAAGTGTGATGAATCATGTTGATTGGCTGATTCCATCATCGTCCTTGGATTGCTCATGCAAGGCAGTGAATTCATCAAGTCTCGTGAGGATTGAGTCAATGTTCTCGTTTTCTGTTTCGCTTTGTTGGCCGACAAAAATCGTGGTCAGCGTAGCAGTGAAAACCCCGACGAGCACCATGCCCACAACGACCAGTAGTCCTGTCAGTACTTGGCCTGAGGTTGAGCTGGGATTGTGAATGTCACCGAATCCACCTGTTAGCACGGTCGTAAAGCTCCACCAGATTGCTTTGCCAAATGTTGACACAGGATTGGCGGCTAAATTGTCCTCCACGCCATGACCTTCAAGTTGGTAGATAAAAAACGCTCCGGCAAGGGTTGCCATGACCGACCAGCGAATCGTCTTTTTCATCATCTTGACGTCCATCACATCCTGAAGTTTGTCCATCCCTCGCCATAGGAAAAAGAAGAGTCGTGCAAAACGAAGTAATCGTAGGACTCTGGCGAATCTTGCCAGTCTGCCGAGTCTTCCGAATCGGGAAAGCTGCGCTTCGCCAGGAATTGGGATCGAGGTGGCGAAATCAACCCAGTGGTGTTTCCAAACAAAGCGTTTTGACTCAGCACAGCTAAGCCGGAGTGCAAATTCGCTCATAAAGATCGCACAACAAAATGCGTCGATGAAAAAGATGCTGCGCGATGTGAGCCACCAAGGCCGAAGGTCGTCTGGGCCGGCTGTCATGTCGTAAATCAATAATCCGAGCAAAGCGACAATCAGAAACAGGATGCCGTATTCAAGTGCTTTCAGATTTCGCGGGCCGCCGAGTCTCTCGGCCATGCGATTTTCGATCTGTTTTTGATGGAAGTGTATTTCGAGACTCTCTTCCAGGTTTGTCAAATAGTCTGCCTGAGTTTGAAAGCGTGACAATAAACGCCTTGCTTTGCCAATCGAAAATGGGTCGGCGTTGGTGAAATCCTCAGCTAAGTGCTTGTATGTCTCGTCAATTTTTTTTGAAAGATCGACCATCGCCGCACGCGTGCGGCTCAGCAAATGTTCCGTTGCTTCCAGAGTCAAGTTTCTCGTCGAAATCGAGTCCAGTTGAGCTAAGGATTGTTTGAGTGTTTCGTTGCTCATTTTGTTTACAGCTGCTTTTGATTGCTCAAGCTTTGTGCGTCAGCTTTTAGCCGAAATCGGCACTTCCTTTCAGGCAAGCGACATTTCGTGCACGTTGGGGCCAGGCTAATTGTAACCAGCGTCATTCGTAACCGGCGTCATTTGTAACCGGCGTCATTGTAACCCGCACATCAGCTCGTATCGGGGCTGTATTCTATTTCAGCAGAGGAGTAGCTGTGGATTTTAACGAGAGACGGCATAATGTCCCCAGTTTGAAAATAGGTAGACTTCGATTTTCGTTGTACCGGTCGTCGCGACCATTCTCGGCCATGATTGGCGTTTCTTTGCGATTGGGGATGTGGGGGGAGTTGGCCAAAGGATGGGTAGACCGTTTCAGGCTTGGTACTAAGTTGATTGCCGGTTTTCGGTAGACTTAGTTCTGGATGGCATGAGTCGAGCTTTGCTGAGAGGTCTCATTCACTCTTATCCAGACGCGTTAAGTGCAGACTCTAATGGTCGCACTACCCCAAACTTTCTCTCGCATACCGCATTGGCCCGGCAAATCTCGTGCAAGCTGCAGCGAAATCTATTCGAGGGCTCCGGTTTGGGACAGGTCGAAGGTGGCGCGTTTGGTGTCGCGACCGTCTCCTGTGATGACGTCGGCATGTGCCAAAGGAGAGGCCCATCGCAGGTTGAGGTGTACTTTGCTGCCGCTGACGACCGCTGCGCTGACACCTGATCGTTCGCCGTTCACAGTGAACTAAGGGATCAGAACCAACTCAGGGCTAGGCACTTCTGCGGTTGTGACGAGCCGTTTCCCGGAACGCAGTGAGTTACAGGACTGATTGCCATCCAGCTTCGAGCTTGGGGATCTTATCCAGTCGCAAGTTTTTTCGATTCACAAGGCTGTGTTTGCCGGCTTCGACTCATTGTGCGTTTGGAGCGAAACGACCAGTCGCCTAGGTGATGGCTTGAAACGGTCTAAGAGTCATTGCCACGCGTAGGTGCGGCTACTGCGGCCAACGCACCTGTGGCGGCTCCTGCTAAATGTGATTCCAGTATCGGTTTGAATCCGTCAGCTTGAACGAACAGAACATCTCCGGTGATCACTTCAAATACGAGTTTACCGATCAGCAGAAAGACACTTGTTGCCCAGAAGGCAGCAAAGTATCGATCCCGACCTGCGATGCAAGTTCGTAACTGGGTTAGGGTCAACCACGCAAATAATCCTGTATCAATTCCACTCAAGCCTCGGTACTCAGAAATGTTGCTACAAGCAAACATTACCGTGAGTGACACGGTGGTGCCCATGATGACGAGAAAGACACCGAATGATTGTCTCATTTGATGTTCGCAGATCGCCCCGAGCACCACGAACATCAGCAGGTCCCAAAAGAGGTGTTGACCGTCGTAATGTGTCAGGTGTCCGGAAAGTATGCGCCAGCATTGGCCGCCAACTAGGGAATCAAAATCCAATTGCAGGCTGACGGTTAGTGCGGGAAACGCGAAGATCACAGTGGTCAACACAGCGATCACCATAGTGTATCGGCTGTGTTTCCACGATTCGCTGGCCCAGTGTTGCACGGAATGCAACCAGACGCCGGTTTGCGGGCCTTGCGCTGGGCAAGCCGGCTCGGCCCTGTTCACGATGTTGCCTCAGTTTTTCGTTGTGCTTTTTTCTTGCGGAGCATGGTAGCTGCGCCGGCACCGGCGATTGAGAAAAGGGCAGTGAACGGGCCGATCGGACCGCCACCAGGGGAGCCGCCTGTACCATTGCTGGAGCCACTTTGGAAATTGTTGGCGTTGGCGGGCCTATGCGATGACGCTTGCGATGATGAGGCTGTTGCCGGTGCCGCGGCTTGAGACGCGACTGCATGAGCAGGCGAGTTGCTTGTTGCGGGTTGGTTTGCCTTGGATTGCACATGGCTCGCCTGCCGAGTCGATGCTGTGGCGTTGTTTGTAGTCGTGCGTTCAGTACCGTCGGGCTTCTCTGTCATCCCCTCTGGCATCATGCCTGGGATGGTTTCGCTGATGAGCTCACCCCGCGGGACTTCAGACAATTCTTTTTCGACGGCCACGAATGATGTGTATTGCGTTACCAATTGGTGCCTCATTCCCAGTTCCGTTATTTTTGAGCGACTCTCCGGCGTTTCGTTTCCGACGTTGTGATTCCAAATCTGGCGAATCCGCTGACGCGCCCAGACTGATGGAATGGCGTCATGCGATGGCTCCTTTGGCGGTAGTTCCAATTCGAGGTCCATTTGAACGGGTTGACCAAGGACGTTGCCTTTGAGGGTGATTGTTTCAGTTCCTGCTTGGTCGTAGCGTCCAAGAACGATTAACGGCTTTCCGGCATAGAGATCCGGCAAACGCGCCGGCACTTGATCTCGCACCGACAATCCACCCCAGTCAATTTGCAAGTCTGTCATGTAGGGCAAACTGGTCAATTCGTTGAAGCGATTCGCAAGTGCGGGAGCATTGTCGTGGTTGGTGACCTGCAACGAGAATCCGCGTCCAAGCTCGGCGGCACGGTTGATCAGGTAGTCGTTCGGGGCTGCTCCAAAGGCGACCGGGAATACTCGGGCGTCCTGGAATCTGGCCTCCTGGATGTGGCGGAGGATGGAGTGATCATTTCCAACAAGTGCGTCTGACATTAGCATGAGATAGCGAGGTGGGGTCGACTCATCACACTCATCGCCGAGTGCCAGTTGCAATGCAGGCAATAGTTGGGTACCACCGCCCGCCTTCAATCCACGGATGAAGTCTTTTCCCGCTTCAATGTTCACGCTCGTTGCCGGGACGGGGGCAGGCTGAAATGCTTTTGATTGGTTATTGAATGCGATTAACTGGAACTCATCCTGTGGGTTTAAATGATCCAAAACATGCTCAGCGAATTGTCGCATTTGACTAATAGCTACGCCTCGCATCGAGCCACTTGTGTCGAGCACGATGTGAACTTGACGCGGAGTGATTTCGCTTGCCTCGACTGACCACTTGGGTTGTAGTGCAAGCATAACGTAGCCGTCCATTTCTTCCGACTCACGATGCGTCAATGAAGCAAGCGTGCTGTTTTCGCCCGCCAACTGATATTCGATCACCAAGTCTTTGTCGGCAATGGTCGACTGATTTTTTAGGGTAACAATAGCCTCGGTTTCAGAAGTATTTTGTATGTCCAGTTCGTGAGTTACAGGGATGATCTTTTGGATTGGCATGCCTCCATCGATTTTGACCGTGACAAAAACATCATTTCCATTTCGTTGCCCAGCTGGCAATCGTTCAGGCGTGATGCGAGATGCATCCGGTACTTGGTCGGTATCCGATGCCCAACCCCGACCTACATTTGGGTGACTCGTTGGAGTTCCTGGGATGTACCGCGGAGCGACCGTCATGGGAAAACGGAAGATATAGCGATTTTCGTCGATCTCGAGAGGTTGTACGTATTCGATGTTGACGACCACCACACTGTTGGGAGGTATGTTGGCAATGGATTGCGTGAATATGTTGGCTCGTTCCTGCTCCAATAAAGCCGCTTTGCGGCCATCATCGCGGGCCTGCTGGTAAGCCTGACGAGCTTCTTCTTTCTCTTTGACCTCGCCCATCACGACACGGTCGCCGATTTGAAAGGAGTAAGCGTCAACTGCGCAGTTTTCTGGCATGGGGAAGACGTAAGATGCTTCCAGGCGGTTGGAATATGGGTTTCTGAAAACTTGCGACACTCTGACCCTTGCCAGTACACCCGCAACTTCTGTCTCAACGCGTGTTTCCTCGAGGATAAAGCAGGGGCTAGCGTTCGGAGTTGCGGCCTTGACCGTTTCAAAGTCACTTTCGTTCAGTCGCATCTGGCCCTGCGTGATCGGGATCCCCGATAGCACTGAATAGCCCGCGCTCGCCAAATTGGCAAAGATAAAAAGTGACGCAGCAATGGGAAGGGCATGGAACCAACGCAGAATTACTGCTTTGGGATCAGATGGACAGGTTTGAGTGATCATCGGACAAGCTACTCCACGGTTCGTGTTCGGAAATCTCTCCGTTCGTAGAGACTGTCACGACGGTTTCGGCTTGCTTGTCTTGTCTTTTATTGCAAAAAAAATACTGGTTTTAATCACAACTCAGCTGTATGAACCAATGTGTATGCGAATGAGAATCGAGGATTGCACTCGTGAATCAGGCTTCTCGCCGGGATGACATTGACGACTTGAAAGTTCACAGGTGTCCATTTCTGACTTCAGTTGCTCCGCTTCGCATCTGTTTGCAAAATTCTGGCAATCAACTACCGTGCTTTGACGCACACTCAAGTCATCACCCTTCGGCTCGACAAGGCCTGCTTAAGCGGGATTGTTAATTTGAAGGATATAATGTCACAGAAAGAGTGTTTCTAACAGAATTAATTTGCTGTTCTGAAGAAGTTCCTTGGTCGCTAATTCACCGCCGCTAAAGAAGTGGCCTGAAAGCAGACGCTGACACAATCTAGCAGATGTAATTTTTCACCTCATTGGATTTGTATCTACCATTGGCAATCAAGGTTTCCATGAATGCGCGGAACAAACCCGATCTAAAAAGCAAAGAGGGGTTAAGGTCGTAGTCTTTTCTCTGAATAATGAAATGAATCAGCAGAACAGCGGCTGCCTCAGCTCCGTAGCTGTTCTTGATCTCGACAGGGAGAGACAACAACAGTCCCTGCGTCGTCAAGAGTGAATGCAAATCAAGGCAGGTGTAAAAGTAGGACGCGATGAAATCTGTTCCGCAATCGGGGCGGGAGTCATTGGGTTGGCCAAGAAACGCATTTTAAGCTAGAGAGCGATCTAAATGAAAATTTACGGAATAATACCGTTGCTGCTTGTTCTTCTTTCTTCAGTGTTGAGGGCTGATTTAATTGAGAAGAAGGTCAAGTCAAATGTCGCAGGAATTGTGATCAAGCATGTCTATCGAGGTGACCGTAAGATCGTGGAGGTGTCATCACCAACGAAGAATGCACCGGCTATTTACGTTAACACGACTTACAAAATCATCGTCGACAACGTACCACTTTACGAATACCAGACCTCGAAGTCCGGAGCCTCATTTCAACGGTTGAATTTCGCGGACCTGAAACATGCAGTCAAACTGCACTCCACGCCCAATGGAATGGTTGACAAGATCTTTGTGTACACTGCGAATGCCAGAGAAACGGTGGAGGCGTTTCACATCAAAGACAGCAAGTTGATTCCTTTTTCTGACGAGGAATTAGCCAAGCACCAACTCAACCCAAATCAAACAGGTACAACCACTCCACGGTATTGGAACTATTTTTGGGTCAGAGGCAGCGACGCGATCGATGTTGCGTTATTTAACTATGGGCTACTTCTAAAGGTTGAGGGCAACGGTGGACTCAGAGGCTTCGAAGTGGCAGGTAAAGACGGCGAATTCAAAAAAGCTACGGCCAAAATTAGCCATCAAATCACTGAGGATAGCAAACTTAACGTCTCTTGGATTAATCTGAAGTCTGCACAGGTGCCGGAGCCTTTGTACATCCGCTATGCGCAGGGTAAGCAGCAAACGCCCGCAAATCTCGTTAACGCGTACGGTGAAAAGGCGTTGCCTTTCCAGACAATGTCGCAAGATGCTTCCAGTCTGGAGTAAAGCCAGTCTTGGCTGCCCAACAAATTCTTTTGTTGGGCCTAGGGAGAATGTTGATCGATTGTGAATGGTATTTGATTGTAAATGAATCCTTCGTCGTCGACGTATCGACAGGATTGATACCGACGACAGTTCTGTCGCGGTCAAGTGTCGGCTTGCTCAAGGGCAAAACGAGTGAGGTGTCGTCAAGAACTGTTTCGGTGCGATGGCAACTTGATTGAAGCTATCAAGACAGGTTTCAAAGCCGCTGTCTGCTCTCACCGTCTGCTGATAGCTTGTGGCGAACATCCCAGCGAACAGGATTAGGATTCTCTGTTTTTAGCTCGAGCCCGGATAATCTGGGTGTCTGTACGCGTAGCCTGCGATGTGCAGATCTAACCAGCTACTCGGCAGGAAAAGCCAGTTGGTAACGCGATGGTGGTGCGGCGTCGCCAGTAAGAACCTCGTTGTGTAGTTCGACTTTGACGCCACGGTCAGCAACTTCCGCGCGCCCGATTGCTGGTGATGGCGACCCTCGGTCGCCCGCACGAGGATGATAAACCGAAACGGATCTTGACGTGAGTGATTTGCCATTGACGATTGGTGGCTGAAAAGTCACGGAAATCTTTGGAACTTCTGATCGCGGAATTTTTGACGTGGCATAGATTTCGACAAACGAGGTAGAGCGTCCATTGAATGAAAATGTCTCTCCCTCGAATCGAAGTGCGCCGACCCGATGTTCTTTGTCACGTGTACGGTCAATCAGGTAGCATGCGAACCAAGTGTGTGGTTGTCCTTTGATCTGGATCATCTTTTCCTTGCGAAGTTGCCAAGTGTAGGTGCCTGCTTTCCATCGCAAGGGTTTTCGGACGCTGACAAACTCACCCTCATATCCGGCACTTTCGCATAGCCCGCCTTCCACCGGTTGGGCGGCATCAATGCTGACCGGATCGCCGCCCCAACGCGAAAAGATCGCACCCGGACCTGGATGCACACGTCGTTTTTCGGTCGGCGACGGCCAGCCGTTGACGTTCGATTGAATGCCGCCATAGAACATGATCTTGTTCAGGTACTGACCTCCCATGGGTGCGACATAAAGATTCACAGTGTCTGGAACATCGCGATCGATCGTGAAAGTCACGCCGATCGTTTTGACGTTCGGAACCGACTTGCCTGCGTTCCAGTACAGGTCGGTTGTATGCCAAGGCAGTCTGACACCACCGGAGGAAACCCGTTTGACCTCTGCTTCCTCAGCCGAAGCAATGCTCGACAGAAGTCCCAGGAACAACAAAAGGCATCCGTTGATGCTCACCATTTTTTGCAGCATGGGTTCGTCCTTCTCTGACTCGTTTCGGGGGGCGTGAAGGCACATCGCTACAGCAACAAACAACTTTGGTTTAATGGTAACGTGGTGCCCTTCAGATTTCGGGTCATGGACTGAATTTCGGTCGGTCATTTTTCGTGCCAATCGGGATTTGGTTTTGGTGCATTCGCGCCAATGGACTCTCTCCATTGGTCCAGCTGTTGTTTCAGCTCTTTGGCTCGCATGGGGTATGTCGTCGCGAGATCCGTAAGTTCACTTCTGTCGTTTGCGAGATCGAATAGTTCGACGCGATCATCTTCGTAATAGTGGATCAGCTTCCAGTTCCCATCACGGACGGCACTAGCTGGCGTCATACGTGGATAGTAATGGGGATAGTGCCAAAACAGTGCTCTAGACGGCAATTTCTGCTGCTCACCCTTTATCAGAGGGAGCAGATTGACACCATCGTTCTGCGGGATGTCAGCACCCTGTACTCCAATCTCGCTGGCTAGTGTCGAATAGAAGTCCTGCGACAGCACCGGCTCATTGCAGACGCTTCCGGGCTGAGTAATGCCAGGCCAATGAATCATCAGGGGTACGCGAATGCCTCCTTCGTAAAGGGTTCCCTTGCCGGAACGCCACGGGCTATTGCTGGTTGGAGGACCTCCCGCTGATTTTCCCGACGGAAAGTCCACTCCGCCATTATCGCTGGTTAGGATCACGATTGTGTCGCGATCAAGTTCCAATTGCCGTAGAGCGTCAAGAAGACGGCCGATATTCTCGTCAAGGCTGGTCAGCATGGCAGCATAGACGGCGTGCTTATGAATCACCCCGGGATGTTTCTCTTTAAAGTGGGAAATTACTTCCTGCTTCGCCTCAATCGGTGTATGAACCGTGTGGTACCACAAACTTACAAAGAAGGGGCGTTCCTTCCGCTCCTTGATTAACTGGATCGCGTGATCGGTCAGTTTATCTGTCAGATAGTCGCCTGACTTTCCTGTACCGACGGGGACATATCGTAATTCCGGATCGGACTTCGACCAGGCTCCACGATACGGATAGAAAAATGTGCTGGGAGCACCCCAGTACGTCCCGCCGATGTTGATGTCAAAGCCATGATTCTCAGGATAGTACGCCGCCCGACCGAGATGCCACTTACCAACGTGAGCTGTAAAATAACTCTGCTGTTTGAAGAGCTCGGCAATGGTGACCTCCGTGCGCGGAAGATCGGGATTGGCGACCGCGTTCAACAGCCTGCGATTCTTTGGCCCTCCTGCAAGAGCACCTTCGTGCCATATCGTCATGTCCAGACGAGCTGGATGTTTGCCGGTCATGATAGCTGCTCGCGTTGGCGAACAGACAGGCGAGGCTGCGTAAGCTTGCGTAAAGCGGAGCGACGTCCTGGCGAACTGATCGATATTGGGAGTCTCGTAGAAATCACTCCCCTGGACTCCAGCGTCGCGCCATCCCCAATCGTCGACAAGAATGAACAGAACGTTAGGTGTACTTGCGAGTGCGACCTGCTGAGAAATGCAGATTAAAAGCAGCGTTAAAGGTAGAAATTGCATATATATCTTCGGAAGAAGCCTTCAGGTCTGGACAGAGTACAGGCTTAGTACCAGTTGTGCTGGTACGAGTAAATGATGAAGTACTTGATGTAGTCAATTGTTGGTGGATGGTTCCACGCTTCGAGTTCGCGTCGTACGTCATCCGGTGACGGAACCAGTTCCGTGCTATTCATCCGGATTTGTTGTGACTTGGCGTCAGCATCAAAGGTAATGAATCGCTCTTCGTCAGCCGTCCATGCCTGCCATTCAATTGGCATGTCAGCGTCCTTGCGAATTGCACCGTCAGGGGAATGCAAAAATGCACGCAGATAAGCTGTCATTGCTCGCACGAGCGATTTTCGCCCCGGATAATTCCGGTCATTCCATTGGTGCTTCTGCCAACGCATCCACTTCGGTGGCTCCACGTCCATCCAGTCAAAAAAGAAAGGCAGTTCGAAACTGTGGGAGGCCCCAAGAAAGAATCGATGCGATTCCTGGTTGGGATACTTGAGATCGTAATTTCCCGACCCGTAATCGAATCGAAAGACATAGACGGGAGAGGCCGAGTTCGAATGAACCATGGCCCTTGCCGGATTCTGGGCACCGTACCAGGTAAACAGACCGGTGGTCATGCGGTTAATAAAGTTCCAGCCTGTCTTGAATTCCGGGACCGATTCGAATCTGACGCGTGACTGCCCATCAAGTCCGTCCTCGATGGCTTTGTTGAGTGACACGTCCCCCTTCATGGCATTGTCGAATACCGACTTGAAATGGCCATAATGAAAGTACTTATTCTCGTCGTGATCCGTACCGATCATGACTGGCTTGGGAAACCAGTTTCCCTCACCGAAATCCACATCCTTCGACACCAAGTGTCCATCCGCAAATCCGTAGACAAATTCAGGCTTTCCTTTTCTGCGATACTTTGTGGGAATGTTCGGCTGGTCGAAATCGCCCCAGTCCATCGAGCCTTTGCCGTTTGGACGTCGATAGCCGCGATTGAGTTGTGCCGGTGTTCGACTCCTTAGAAACTCTACAACTTCACTATCGCTCATGCCGTCCAGTTTTGATCCGGCGACATCGTGAGTCTCCGCCATCTCAGCATCTACGAGCATGTTGATCATCGCCAGCCGACTGGCTTTGTCACCCCGAGAATGTGGAGCCGCGAATGGATACGCACTCGCGAGGAAGGCTTTGTGAAAGTACGGCTCCGCTAGCTTTTAATGTAGCAAAA
>DOPG01000266.1:61443-62306 GCA_003513555.1 Rhodopirellula sp.
TGAAAGTACGGCTCGGCTAGCTTTGAATGTAGCAAAAGGGCAACATTTGAGGCGCCTGCTGACTCACCGGACAGCGTCACGTTTGTTCGGTCACCACCGAAGCTTTCAATATTCTTTTGAACCCACCTAAGAGCATGAACGATGTCTAGCAATCCGAAATTACCTGAATCGTTCAATTCATCTCCAGGATCCCCGGTTCGAAGCGCGGGATGAGTGAACCAGCCCAACGCTCCGATTCGATAATTCATCGTCACCACGATGCAGTTCGCATTCATAGCAACTGTATGCATGACATTGGCCATCCCGTCATAGGCAATGTTGCCTCCGCCGTGCACATCAACAAGCACGGGGAGCAGGCGTTCATTTGTCTGTGGTCTCCAGACGTTCAGATACAACCGATCCTCAACACCTCCGCGCTGACGGCTTCCTCGGGCAGGGGTATTACACAGACGAATCCCATCCCACGGTGCCGGGTCTTCGGGAGCTTTCCACCGATGAGGTCCGAATGGTGGACGGCCGTAGGGAATCCCCAGCCAGGCACAGGCATGGTCGTCGACCGATGTCCCACGAACGGCACCGGACGTGGTTTGGACTACTAACTCCTTCGCGGTGAAGTCAATCGATCGGGCATCCTGACAGAATGCAAGTAGAATGGATAACGCAAGAAAGCGAACTGTCTTCAATATTGGCGCCTTAAGATTTCGGGTGTGTGGTTAAATAACTCATTTTTAGCATGGCCGCATGCCGCATTCAAACGTTTCAATGCGGTCTGCCCCCCCATCTTTTGCCCTCAGTTTTCGGGGGGCGCAAAAGATGGTGCGACGTACCGGCTCGAGCTACTGCCTCTTGTATTTGTCGATGAC
>DOPG01000062.1:0-1751 GCA_003513555.1 Rhodopirellula sp.
GCGTTAGTTAGTGGCTGTGCTGCGACTTGATATTTGGAATGCGAGATTGCTGTGGTGCATTCCTGTCTCTGTATTTCTGTTTTCTGTTTTCTACAGTGTCTCCGTACTTGCAGGCATGCGTTGGCGATCGCCCATTTTGGCAATTGGCGTCACGACCATGTTTGGTGGAATCTGTTTCGTCGTGGGCATCATCGGTGGGGTATTTGACGGATTCGTCACTGGGCCGGCACGGATCAAATCCATGGCGGTTTTGGGAGAGGTGACGTTTGCCAGTACTCAGGGCAGTGGTCTGGTTCGGTATGACAAAAATAGCAATGAGTGGGTCGAGATATTTAGCAGTGGCGCGATCAGTATGGACCGTATCATCCCACCGGTCGTCATCGATCAAGACACCATTGTCACATCTAGAACCACTGGAGGGCGGATGAATCCATTCGGTTCAGGTTCTTCAGATTTGTTGGTGTTAAGTGCAGACAATGATTGGGAGCCAGAGCCGAGCGTGGGGCTGCCGCCTGCTACGGTGCGTCTTTACAAGGCTGATGACTCGTTGCTCACATTGAGTGGAAGCAATTTGAATCAGACGGGCATCGCCGGGGTGCTTGCGGCCGCGGGTGAAGAGTCTGCAGACGAGAATCAGGAAGAACAAATGCCTGAAACGCCTGGCTTGGCGGGTGGATTGCTTGGTCGGCTGAGCAGCATGTTGGGGGTGGCGCCAGCCGGCTTTAAGTCCGTGCTTCCACGAGGAATGGCAGTTGCCCCACCAAGCGTCATTATTGTGAGTTCCAGTGGAAGCAATTTGTATATTCTAAGTCGAGCGAGATTGCTTCGTTTTACAGGGTCAGAGGATGGCCAGTCATGGAGTCAAGCCGCTGAGCGTGAGTTGGAGGGAGATCCTTCGATAGCGGGAGTGATTGCGGTTTCGGGCGCTCATGTGATGGTTTCGCGGGCTGAGCAACCCATTGAGCTGTTTGACAACGAAACGTTCGAACCGGTTGCCGAAGTGGATTTATCCGATCGTTTGCTGCCAACTTCCGTTGTCGGAATGGGGAAAAGCCGATTCATGCTGCTCACGAGCGATGCCAGATGCAGAATTGTCGCCCCCAAAGATGGTGCAGAGAATGAGTTTGTCCTAAGTGACTGCGTAGGACCCAGCACGGTCGAAGCAATCACCTATGATTCGGAGCAAAACCTTGTCTACGTAGCTCACCACACGGATCAGGTGGACATGCTTAATGCCGATGACTTGGTTAAGCAGGGGGAGATTAACCCCTCGTTAGGCGTTTGGCGGCGGGTCGACAAATATCTCATTAGTCCCCTGCGTTTTGTTATTCCACAGACTGGCGAGCTGGGAGAAACGATTGGCTCGATTGTAAGTGGCAAGTCGGCCATAACGGTTCGCGATGCATCCGGTGAAGAACAAGTGGTGCGTTATGACATCCTTCGGCCCGTTTTCAGTTGCTCGCTCTTCATTGGCGTCATGTTGATGATCAATTGCATCTACTTTGGCACCAGAGATTATTAAGGCGATCCTGGTTCACAGTGATTCTCGGCTACGGTGTTGTTTCAGCAGGAGGTTTGGAAAAAGCATTGCGCCAAATACTCCTCCCGCTGTAGTCACGGGTGTCGTTGAAAAACTTATTTCGGCTCGTCATCGTCAGCGCCACGGGATCAAAGAGACAGCGGGACGCTCAATCTGGGAATCTCGGGTGTTGGAGCCAGGTTCCCACCTGCGTGAATCACTTTACTGAATC
>DOPG01000062.1:1965-17638 GCA_003513555.1 Rhodopirellula sp.
TGAATCACTTTACTGAATCCATTCACGATGCGATACAGCTTGTGACGGCTCCGAAGCAGCAGTGATTCTTGGTAGGGAATCGGGCTTGCGACCGTGAATGGTTCGTTATCTGCGATCACGTTTGTTGAAATGATCGAGGGTTCACCGGCATTGAGTGGTCCGAGCACGAATGTCGTTCCATTCTCCTGAGTGACGTAAAGATGATTGCCCGCTATCAGTGGCGAACTGCTGTAGCCACCTCTCGATTTCGGTAGCTTTAATTCCCATTCTGTTGTGCCATTTGCGAGATTAACGCATGTGATTGTGCCCTTGGATGATTTTCCATCTGATACGACGTAGGCGCGACCCCGATGAGCAGCTGGTGTGGGAACGTCGCTGCCCAGATCATCACGGAACCAAAGGATTGCATCATCACCCTTACCCTGCGCTAGTGAGTCAATATCCACTGCGGTCAGTGTATCTCCTCTGGCGTAGGGGCACAGAATGATGTTGCCGTCTGCCACAGGTGAAGCAATTGATCGCCAGTATTGCTCTTGATTCGGATTGAACCCCCCAAGTTTTCCAAGCAGTTTGCCGTCACTGGCGCGATTGATTGTCAAGTGATCCGCGCCCATGACTGCGATAGCCTCTTCACCTTTGACGGAAACGAGGATGGGTGTGGAGTAGCTTTGGGCGGCTTCCTCGGGCGCATTCAGAGATCGATCAAATTTCCACAGTTCTTCACCGGTCTTTTTATCGAATGCGACTAGATAACTTGGGCCAGATTGCATGACCGCAACCACAATCGCTGATTCCGTCAGAACAGGCGACGATCCGAGGTCCCACCAAAGCGTATCTTCACCAAACAGTGATTGCAGATTCTTTGACCAGCGGACCTTTCCGCTGGAGTCGACTGAGGCCAGATCGCCACTGCGGAAGTAAGCAAAAATATGGTCACCGTCCACAATCGGTGAGGGATTGCTGCCGCTACCTTTCCGGTGCTTACCACCTCGGTCACTTCCCAACGCCACTGACCATTTTTGTTTCCCCGTTTCCAAGGCAAAGGCAAGCAGTTGATTCTTGTCCTGCATGCCGGTCGTTAGGTAAGCAGTTTTGTTGGCGGTGACCGGCGTGCTGCCGCCAAGCCCGGGCAGATCCGTTTCCCATGCAATTCCCTGGTGTTGAGACCATCGCGTGGGGAAATTATTTCCAGTTGCTACACCATTTTGAAATTTACCGCGCCACTGCGGCCACGAGTCTTCCGCTGAGGCGGTCGTTGTTAAGACGGTTGTGATGGAGATGAATGCGAAAAAAGTTTGGGAAATTCGGCGCCGCATGGTGGGGATCTCTCTCCGGTTTTTTTGGGGGGGAGGGTCATTGTGCTAAGCACAATCTGCAATGCTATCTTGTGGGCGTGCGGTCTAAACGGCTGACGCACGTTGTAAGATCATAGTGGCAGGCGATCGCTCCGGGGGAGACGTGATTCAATAGATTTTCGTCATCCGAGGAGTGTTGTAGTGATGTGTTGCTATCGGCTCTTGGTAGCCGCCTAAACTATACTCGAGGTATCGGCTGGTCGCGTGCTGCTTCTGTGGGATGGCGGTTGCATTTTTCAAGTAGTCGGGATTCAAGTCATGAAACGAGCTCAGGATAGATGGCAGTTATGAATCGAATTGCAATCCTTGCCATGCTGATCAGCTTTTTATTCTCTGTCCACGCGAGGCAGTTATTTGGGCAGAGATCGAAGCTTTCGGGGGCTGACCGACCATCTTTAGTGCAGGAGACGGGTGCAATCGACGATTTGGATCTTCGGAGCATCGAGATGGCTTTGTCGTCGAGTAAATTTGCGGATCGTCAGCGTGCGATGTGGATTCTTGGGAAAAATCCTGAAAAGACAGCTAGCCTTGTCGAGCAAGCGAAGCAAAGCTTTGTCCCTGAAGTTGTCGCACGCGCGTCATGGATTGAGAAAGCTTGGCAAAGAGGGATTTTGTTGGGGGAAGATGACGTGGGCTTGGCAGATGGAATGGCTGCGTCGCGTCTAGAGTCGCTGCTTGATCGGGGACGTTTTGACGTTGTGCTTTTTGCTCTTGGAACAGACCGTGGGCGAGGATCCCCTGATGTAAAAACCGAAGTTGGCGATTTGCTCTCAACACGCTTCGCGGCATTCGCGCAACGGGCCGTGGAAAGTCAGCAGCTTTCTGAATTGGTCGAAATTATCGACTTGGTTGCTGAGAGTCGTGAACTTGCTGTTTGTCGTTTGCAGTTGCTCCAATGGATGGGAGCTGACTTGAAAGTGAAAGGACTGTTACCCGAGTCAGCCAAAGACTGGAACGCAACTCAGCGTGATGAAATCCTGGTTTTATTGCTCTATCACATGGGCGAAATCGATGAAGCGATTGCGCAAGCAAGACAACTGGAAAATAAGCAGTTTCTTCATTCCTGTTTGATTCTTGAATCTCGTTGGAGTGAGCTCGCAGAGGATGCGATGGCTGTTGTGAAGGACTCCGAAGCAGGCAGCGAGGATTTTACACAAGCTTGGTCCCGAATCTTGATAGCTGCCGATAGAATCGGAAATCAGAAACTCCGTCGTGAAGCAATTGAAACACTGTCGAAAGGTGTGTTCGATGAATCGGACAATGTTCGCGGGATTCGATGGAGATCGTTGGCCATGCATGGCCAGATTGAGGCGGCCTTGGCGATTTTAGATAAGCATCGCATCTACTCTTCAATTGATGTATCGCTCGCAGCCTCTCGGCCAGAACGCACTTTTGATCTGTTAGGACATCCTCTTGATTTGGTGGATGCGCAATACGCTCAGTGGATTGACCAAGCTTTGAAGCAGCAGAAGTTATCTGAGGGTTTACAGGGGCGTTCATCCAAAGTGATTTGTGCCGAAGTAGAGAAGGTCGTGCAGCTGATCAACTGCTTAAGTGCGGTTGGTCGCGACGACGTCGCGTTTATTATGGCTAAACGATTATGTGGAAGGTGGGAAGGTGCAACTTCGGGAGCAATTGCGGTCCCTGCAATCAGGAAATATTTGGTGGAGAGTATTTCACCGGTGATTCGCAAGCAGTGGATTGAGCAGTTGGTGCTTTTCGGCAATTCGAATGGTGATCCCAAAAAGTTGTTTTCTTCTGACAAATCCTCGCTTGCGGATTCAATTAGCGATTGTGACAACACAATGCTGTCGCTGTTGCTGGACGCTGTGCGGGGGCTTCGGGAACCAGAAACGCTCAGTGATCAAATTGCGGCTGTTTGCCAGATTGCACGAGGGGATGCTTATGCAGGCGTCAATGTTGACATGGTGTTGCAGTCAGTGATGTCAAGTATCAACAAACGGTTCAACGAGCCTCGGGGGAATGCCCGGGTACCCGCTCCTTTTCTCGAAAATGTTTACGGTCTGTTTCTAAAGCATGGTAAGCATGAGCTTGCAGCTGCTTACTTGCGTCGACACGCTGAACAGGGTGGGGTTGATGCGTTGTTGCGTCTGGCTGAAGGCGAATTGTCGACGGGAAGCATGGCAAAGGCCAAGGAATTGTTCTCACAAATTGAGACTTTGGCTTTAAAAAGAAAGGCAACGAATCAACGTCGGAAGTTTGGAAGCATCGGTGACTTGGATGTCGCCACGGTGAAAACACTCGTCGGACGTTTGGTCTGTGCCAGACGTATTGGAGATCAAGCACTGGCTACTTCTCTGGAAAATAAGTTGCAGGTTGTTTTGTTTTCTCCATCGCTTGATTTTCGCATGGAGATCGCTGGTTATCTTCGTTTGCAAGGTGAAACGGATTTGGCAATGCAGGTTTACAGGACACTGGTTCCCATTGCAGCCTTACCTACGGATGACGCGCAAACGTCCAATGCACAAGTAAGTTTGTATGACGCTGTCCTCAAGTATGTGTTGACGATCGAGAAAACGCAGCCTTCGGAAGCCGCTCGTTTATTTGACGTTGCCGTGATTACGATGGTCGATTCTGGGCGCTATCGAGCGAGGGCCTATGTGGCATTGCCACTGATGATTCAAGAGTGGCGACTGGAGGCTGCGGTTAACGCAAAAGAGCGTAATGCCGCCGTTGAAAGCTTGCAGCGTATTCTTGAATTAGATCCGTTGAACATCAGTTTTTCAGAGGAACAACTGCCCCTGATGCGTATCGTCGGTATGCAACAACTCGCGGACAGTGTCTTGGATCAGATTGTCGATGCTGGTGTAGAGCATGCCGAGCGTTTTTCACACGATGCGATGACCTGCAATAACGTGGCTTGGGTTGCAGCGAAAAACCAGCGACGTCTAGATGACGCATTGAACCTTGCGACGCTCGCAGTGAGAGCGGAGCCGGAAAGCACCACCTATCGAGATACGCTTGCCGAAGTACTTTTTCTGCAGGGAAAAAACGAAGAAGCGTTGCAAATTGAGCAGGCGTGTCTTCTCGACGAGCCTGGAGAATGGCATCTGCATACGCAGATTAAAAAGTTCGAAAATGGTATTCGACAGAAACAGCCTTAACGAGGTGCTAGCCAATGGTAGTACATAGGTTGACGCGCGATCCACGCCGTGCATCGTGTTCTCAGAAGCGGATGTGAATTCTGCTCGAGTAACCATGGTGATGGTAGATCGACTCGGGGTAGTAGTAGCATCTTGGGGGAGGATAGTACGGAACCACAGGATAGCTGTGCGTGGGGGTAATGGCTGGCGCGTGCCAAGCTTGTGGACTGGGATTTCTTGTGGCGTTAGCTGTGAAGTTGCTGCGAGGTCTAGGGCGGTGCCGAGCTTGCTGCATCACTGTGATGATATTTTCGCTGACACCTTGCTGATGTAGCGCGATGATGTCGGCGACCTGAGGCTGGGTTTCGACGCCGCGTTGTTGAATCTGGTTGATAATTACTTGCTCGCTGAGGCCATGACGGGTCATAGCGATAACATCCTGCGAGGAAACGGCGGTTCTCTGGTATTCATACAGTTGTCGCTGGGATTGTTGGTATTGCCGCTGGTTTAGGTAGGCTTGCTGCTTGTCCTCGGCGTTGCCAAGCAGGCCGCCAGCAAAGGCGCCGATGATTCCGCCGATGGCTGCCCCGGCACCGGTCTCGCCGTTGTGATCACCGATAGCGGCACCGGCAACTGCCCCGGCGATGCCGCCTACGGTGGCTCCCCGCTGTGTATTGCCTTGCGCAGCAACTTTTCTGGATACCGTGGATGGAAAGATTGCTGCAACAAAGAGCAACAATTTGGAAAAGCGTCGACAGAAAATAGGGAAATTCAGGTGTGTGAGCATGGGAATCCTTCGAGATGCGCACCGTGACGTCGGTGTGCCAGCCTGGAATCGAGACAAATCACCCTGTTCTGTTAAGAATAAATGAGCTTTTGTGGCAATCCCAATTTGTTTGCTGGGGTGAACCGGGGCGGGGAAGGCCCATGGCCGCCAGAAGATCATGAGTTTTAGCGACGCGGCGGGTTCACTTTTGGGCCCATGATTGTGGAGATTGCTCGGACGAAGTCTTGGGCATCGTCAAAATCGCGATAGACGCTCGCGAAACGTATGTAGGCGACCTCGTCAAGTTTCGCCAAGTGTCGCATGACAATGTCGCCCACTTGCGACGAGGTCACTTCAGAATCGAAGTTTGCGTAGATATCAGTCTCGATATCTTGGACAACCCTTTCAATGATATCGCTTTTGATGGGGCGTTTGGAGCAGGCCCGCTCGATCCCGCGACGAATCTTCTCACGGTCCAGTGGTTGCCGTGTTTCGTCGGTTTTGACGACCCGGACGCTGAGGCTTTCGATTTTCTCGGCAGTAGCAAACTTCCGTTGGCATGAGCTACAGAGTCGTTTGCGGCGGACCATGTAACCGCCTTCGGCGGCTCGCGTGTCTAAGACACGGTCATTATCGACATGGCAATAGGGGCAACGCATGCAGCACCTGGTAAATGACGGGCAACTCCGGAGTCTGTATAGTATCAGAGGTGCGTCCAAAACCTGCAACCGTTCCAAAGATTTCGTGGTTTGAACAATTACGATTTTGGGTGCAAAAATAACTCTCCATGAAAGGAAACGCTCGGTGAATAACGAAAGTGAACGCGACGAAGCTCAGGAAGACGCACCCGAGGCAGAGAAAATAACGCAACCATCAACGATGAACGCGGCTGACAAGTTTCGTGAGCAGGTTCAGAGCACACAGGAACCGGTCGAAGATTACGAACCCGAGGAAGAGCTTTGGAATGGCGGATACAGTGCGAAGGCGATGGTTGGAACGTGGATTCTCCTAGGAATCCTTTCAGTAGCCACCTTGATCCTGCCGTTTTTTGTCGCTTTTTTGGCTTTCCTGACGGTGCCAATTTCCCTCGGCGTGATCGTGGTGATCTGGTTGGTTGGTGCTGTTGTGTACGGCGTGAGGCGGTTTGGGGTGCATTATGAACTCACAAGCCAGCGTTTTATCCACCAAACCGGGATTCTGACCCGAGATACAGATCGAATCGAAGTGATTGACATCGATGACGTCAGCTTCACGCAAGGACCCGTACAGCGATTGTTGGGAGTTGGTAGAATTACCATCACCAGTAGCGACCGGTCACACCCGCTTTTGCATATGATTGGTATCGCAGATGTGAAGAACGTGGCTGGTGTGATTGATGATGTGCGACGAAAAGAGAGACGTCGACGCAGTCTGCACATCGAGGCGATCTAGTGGCGAAAAGTCCGATTGAGCATTGTCAGGCATTGGAGGATTGATCAGGTGACCCGCTGGTTTGTGCAACAGGGCGGCAGTCAGGAAGACCTGGGACCGCTGCGACCGAGCGAGCTACTGGAGATGGTTCGCGCCGGACAGGTCACGTCCGACTCAATGCTAAGGAAAAATGATTCGAACTGGTTCTCAGCTTCCAGCGTTGGCGGTCTCTTTGAAGCTGCTATGCGCCCCACGATTCGCTATTTTTGCCCACAATGCGAGACGGAAGTCAAGGAACCACCGGTAACCTGCCATGAGTGCGGTCGAGAAATTCAACAGGCACTCACGCAGATCACCGAGAATTCAATTGTGAATCAGGTGGATCAATCGCTCGTGGGTAATGCGGGAAGCTCCGTCAAGAACTGGCTCAAGAAAAAGAGAATCGCGAAGAACCGGGATAACGAATCAAAGTGAGTGACCCAGCATTAAAGTGCTAGCGTTGAACATCAATGATCTGTATCGAATCAAAAAAACCTGTTCAGTATCATCTTTCTAGGGATGATTTTGAACAGGTTTTTCTTTCGAGCTGGATGTCGTGAGCAATCAGTGAGTACAAGAAACTACTTGTGTTCTCACTAATTTCTAGTAGCGGAATTCAGCCCCGAGGGTGCCGCCTGCTATGAAGAAGTCACTCCCCGTTCGCACACTGCTGATCCCGCCAACCGTGTTACGGAATTGATCCGTCGCCGTTGCGAGGCCACCGAGCCACCACAATTCGCCTCCGGCACGAATACTGATGCAATCCGTGACTTGAAAGCGAAGTCCACCAGCGACCTCGACCATTCCAGACACGGTGATGGTATCGTCGTCTACGAACAGAGTCGTATCCAAATTGTTGCGGAAATCAAAGTCCATGTCTGCGAAGTTCGCGAAGACTCCTGCACGTGCCCGAAAGTCTGTGGATCCACGTCGACAGATCGGATAGAGCAGGTCGATTCCCACTTGGCCACCGATGAGGTGGTTCTTGGTCTCACTGTTCAGTGAGCCGAGGACTGTTGGGGTGATGCCGCCTGCGGTGTTCGCGTCTTCGGCCTGGTAGTTATAAGTCTCTCGGTAGTCAATGTAACGAATACCGCAGACGCATTTTGCAACATCGTAACCCACCATTGTCTTGTTGGCTTCGATCGACCAATACTGAGACTCAAGAGTCTCGATCTGATCGGTGGAGTTAGTAAATGCTGAGATATCAATGGGTAAAAATGGTGACACTGGGGTCAAGTTTGTCCCAATCCCACCGGCCGGATTGCTTGCTGACCCGGACTGTTTCCATTCCGCTACGCCTGTAAAAGTAAGCTCGCACCCGTTGATGCAGTCAGGGACGCAGCCAATGGTTAACCGTGGAATTGCTTCAAAGTCAAAGCCATCCATAAGAAAACTGGGACTACCAGAGTAACTTCCACCCTGCCGCTGCATGAATAGAGTTTCAGCCGATGCGTACCAGGAGGGTTCACAGGGTGCACAGAGATTACCCAAGGGGTAGCCAGATCCTCGTCCCACACGACAATTGCCGCGGCAGGCTGGTGTTTGGCAGGACTGACATCCTACTTGTGCAACGTGGCCCTCTTGTGTAATCCCGCTTGCGGTCGTAACGGCAAAGTCACTGGCGTTGACCACCTGATAGCTTTCCGCTCCCAGCGTGATGACTCCACTACCAGTGGTGGTTGTGTTGGCAACTGCGACCTGCGTTGGAACTACCTCGACCAAGCCGTCTTGCCCCAAAGCTGCATTGGAAACGGTAATCGCCATCAAAATTGCGATGGTTTGTATACTTATGTGCCAGACACCATTACCGTGTTCACCGGAAGCAACAGCGTTGCTTGGGAGATTCAAATGGATCCTCATGATCAAACCTCTTAAATCGATACGGCGGTATGCCGCGGCGTGGTTAACCAAAATAGTTTCCCACGTGGAGACGGAAACGGACTGACTTAATTACTTATTTAACTGTTAGCTGATCTCGAACTGGAATCAGACACGATTTACGTACCATTCGTATGATCTTCTCAGCTGAGTCCTGTGATTCACAGGTTCCCGTGACCCACAATTCACCTCTCACGAGTTGAACCTTGGCTTGGCTTCGTGGGAAAACTTTCTGTATGGACTGATTCAACAAATTGGTTGTGCTTTCAATCGCATTACCTTCGCTGGGCACAAATTCGTTGACGTGTATCTCAAAAGCACGCATGAGAACTTCATCTTCTTCATCATTCTTCTGAGCCCACACTACCAGTTGAGTGGTACCTATCCCGGTGCCAATCAGTTTGAGCTGGTTGGGGCCGGAAGCGAACGCTTGGCAAACACCTTTGTCACCCACTCGAACTCCACGGACTGAGCCGCCAAGCGTGAGTGAACGCACCTGTGCCTGATTCATGTGAAGTCGGGTGATTTTGACGTCAGGTCCAAGAACCAGGCTTGGGTCTTTCAGCTCGCCGGCCGTGTCGAGACTCATTGCCTGCTGCAGGTCCACATCGGGGGGCAGCGTCTTGTTATCACCGATCACCATTTCTGGTACAGCTTGAACTTTGGCTGAGTCATTCGACGCGATGGTGTTGTGTCTCGGGACTGTCTCTGAAATCGCCGGGACTGCGACAGGTGGACGATACTTTTTTCGAAGAATTGTCGTCTCGGCAGGTTGTTCGGCAGAAATCTTTGCTTTGTTCACCACGGATGCTGCCGCTTCTTCTCTGCCGATCGCTGGATTTGCAACGATAGCTTTCGAGGTTGTCTTCAGGGGGGGGGCCGATGGTTTTGTTTTCAAAGTTGCCTGTTGCGGCTCTACGGAGTCTGGTAAAGCGATGGGGGCAACGACACCGCTGGCAATCGGACTTTGATGCGTCTTGTTTTCTGTTTCGAGGGATGAATCCAAGTTCACATGAACGGTTGGCCTGCTTTTGCTGATTTTGAACTTTTCTACCCGTACTACCTGATTCATTTCCGTTGATGGAGGGAGTTGACTCTTCTTGGATGCCGCCGTGCGAGCATCCTGTTGACGATTGAATGGGTTGACCAGATCAGGCTCCGATTCTGTACTTCCCACCCCAACATGTGGATTGCTTTTGGCACTATCCTTCGTTGAAGGCTTCTCAACTTTGATGACAGAGCGGCCTGACTGAACAGTTGATTCGGACGAGGCGACCTCATTATCGAGGGTGATTGGGGTCGGAAGAGTAAGTTTGCCGCTGTCTGGTTTGGTAGACCGAGCAGGTTTGGCAGTTGCTGGTGCTTTAGCAATGATCGATCCTGCTTTTCCTGATGGCATCGTCTCTGGCATCGGCTTGGCCTTCACGCCGAATATTGAGAAAGGCTTGGCTGGTGTGATGGCTTTTACGGCACTGGAGCCAGTTCTTGGCTTGAACTCCTTGCCCGTTGCCACGGAAAGCTTCTTGTGATCAGCTGATGACGATGGGCCAGCAGTCGATAAAATGGATTTTCCGTCAGGAGTTATCCGCTTGGCAGTTTTGGTTAAGCTTGGCATCTGCTCAGGCTCAGAAACCGCTTTAGGTAAAGCCTTAGGGCGAGGCAGATCTAAGTCGGTGCCAAGTGTGTTCTTCCCTGCCAAGATCGGTTGGGGGATCGTGCTTTTCTTGTTTTTGGATGTTATCGGTTTCTGCCTTACCGCAGTAACAACGCTGCCATCCTCCTTGACCGTCACCGTTAGAGGTACTGAAGGGACCTCATTCTGATCCTGAGTCGTATTCAGGTTTGGCAGAGTGATCGTCGTGCGGCGAGGCAGGACTTTTTCGGAAGGAGCAACTTCGGTGTTGTCCGATAACGAAAAGAAGATTGGTGCGGCCTTTTCCTTCTCAGAAACTGTCGCAGGGCTTTGCGGAGTTTGAGAGAGCATCGAGGCAATGGATGCACCCTCGACGTGCTTCTTGAGTTCTGCTTTTCGATGCGGTTCGGCAGCCGATGCTGGCTTCGCACTACCCTTAGCCGCCGTTGTGGGGGGCTTCAACGGCGTCGGTGCATTAGATTTTGTTTTCGCCAGTGGGGGAGCTGTTTTTTTCTCCGACTTCACTGGCGGCAATGGCACATCTGCGTTCGTTGTCTTGTCAGAAGTGGTCGCCGTATTGAGAGGCTTTACCGAACCCGCTGGTTGTACTGAGGTCGGTGACTTTAATGAAATCTGTGGAGCAGGGATGATCGCCGGTTGCGGTTTGACTACCAGCAGCGGCTTTGGAGCCGGGGTGACCAGCAGGATAGAAGCCTCGCCAGTCGTGCGTGTGGGCACGGTTTTGCGAGCTGGGATGGGGACTGCAGCGGCTATCTGCGGTGTCGAATGGGATACCGGGTGTGTGGTAGTTAGTTTTGTTTCCACCAGATCATTGTTCTTGTGGTGAACAGATTGCAGTAGCGGATTGAACTGGATCACCGATTCATGAGTTGGTTCGATGGTCATGATCGGGCCTCGTGCGGCGGAGCGTGTTTTGCTCTGCTGTGTTCCAATCGGATTCAGTCCGATTGCGGCGCCGATGGGACGGAGCTGCGCAGAGTGTGCCGCTTGGCTTGCACCTGTAGTGAGGAGGATATTCGGCTGCGGAGCCACGTCTTGCGGAGCACAATACGGATTAGTGCTTACTGCCGGTGCCGCTTGGGTAGCGTTCAACGGTAGCGGCGGAAGGACTCCCAACCCTCCGCTCTGTGGCTCTTGAGCTAGACATGGTGAGCCGGCCAAGATGAGTGCGACTAGCCATTGGCGGCGGCTACGCTTCACACGATCGGTTTTTGCTTCTTGGTGTTCACGCATGCCGCATCCTTGCATCCGAACGAATACTTTGTTTACGCCGGGGCAGCGCAAAAGCCTCACAACCAGCCCATGGGAGCTGTCAATCTGTATGACTGGTATCGGGTGCCGATTGGCACGACATTAACGATTCTCGCGTTTCCCCCACGTGTAACGGTGGTTTGGAGCGTTCGATGCTAACGCTCAGACCGCTGTCGAGCCGCTTCAAAGGCGATGATGGCGGCGGAAGCTGCGATATTCAGGCTGTCGGCTTCCCCAGCCATGGGGATTCGAATTCCATCGATAGGAGTGGTGGAAGATGGCCGCCAGCGGCTCTTCAAACCCCGAGCCTCACTGCCCAGAACGATGGCGGTGGGGCCATTTAGCTTGCTCTTCCAGAGGTTTTGAGATGATTCCACGCGGGCCGCGAAGATCTTGATCGAGTTCGAAACCAAGAAATCCCGCAGTTCCAATTCAGTCGCATTGAATGAGGGAATTTGAAAAATCGTTCCCAGGCTGCTGCGAATGGAGTTTGGGTTGTACTGGTCCACACAGTCGCTCAGGAGAATGCAATCGACCCCGGCTGCATCCGCAGATCGGAATACAGCCCCAATATTTCCGGGCTTTTCGATTTCGTCCAAGACCAAAATCAGTGGGTTTTTTGGCAAAGACAGGGACTTTAGGGAAGCATTGGGCCTGACGAATTCTGCAACGACGCCCCTCGTGGACTGTCCGTAACTGATCTTTTCCATCAATGATTCGGCCACCCAATTTAGCTTATGCTGGCCTTCGGCGAAGGCCAGCACTGTTTGGGTCGCGTCTCGGAATTCGTCTTTTTTACCGTGTATGAGCGATTCTGGGACATAAATCCCGCACAATTCCATGCCCGCTCGTATCGCTTGGGATGTTTCACGCCATCCGTCGACGAGGACACGATTTGCTTTCCTGCGAGAACGATTATCCCGCATCCTGATCAAGTGACGTAGGGTTGGGTTGGCAGAACTTCGGAAAATGACAGGCTTAGACTCGCTCATCCATTCTCTCTATGATTTTGGACCAGACGGTTTGGGTAGGCCAAAGCTGACATGGCCTGCGTGGAGCAGTTAGTTGGATATTGGACCGTCAGCAAAATGAATTCATTATGAATGATGTGCTTCGATGTGAACCGGTCCTGAGCCGGCGAGATGAAAAAGCGTTCCTGAAATTGGAGCGGGATTTATACAAAGACGACGACTGCTGGGTTCCACCCCTGTGGGGAGTGCGTCGTGAAATGGTGGGTTTTAAACCTCATCCGTTCTATGATCAGGCTGACAGGCAAGCATTTCTTGTCCGCCGTGGGAATCGGGTTGTCGGACGTTTGCTCGCCATTGTCAATCATGAGCATAATCGTCGCTATCGGGAGAAGCGGGGTTTCTTCGGCTTTTATGAGTGTGCGGACGACATTGATGCCAGTAACGAGTTGTTTTCAACCGCTTCAAAGTGGCTTCGAGAGCAGGGCATGACGGATGTCAGAGGGCCGGTGAACCCAAGTCTGAATTATGAGTGTGGACTGCTGGTCGAAGGCTTTGATACCCCGCCGACTTACATGATCCCCCACAATCACCCGTACTACCCGCGGCTGATTGAAGGTTATGGCTTCAGCAAAGTACAGGATCTTTACAGCTATGATGCCCACATCGACATTTTGAATGATCTTGATCCGAAATTGATGTTCGTTGTGGATGAGGCAACCCGCCGATTCAAGGTGAATTGTCGACCGATCGATCGCAGCAATTTTACCGCCGATGTGCGAGCTTTTCTCGAAATCTATAACCTGTCTCTTCAGCAAACGTGGGGTTACGTCCCCATGAGCGAGGCTGAGATTGACCATCAGGGCAAAGGTCTCAAGCACCTCATTGTCCCCGAGTTAACCAGCATCGCAGAAATTGACGGTAAGCCTGTTGGGGCCGGTTTCGGTCTTTTGGACTTCAATCAGCTCATCAAAAAAATCAATGGGCGGCTGTTCCCGTTTGGCTGGTATCAAATCAAGACGAAAAAACATACGATCGATCGGGTTCGCATGATCAGTACGAATGTGCTGCCTGAGTATCAAAAATGGGGCTTGGGGCTCGTGACCTTGGCGAGAGTATTGCCAGATGCCATCGCTTTTGGGATCCAAGTCGGCGAGTTTTCCTGGGTTTTGGAAAGTAATCAGCTGTCCCGCGGTACCATCGAGCGAGGGGGAGCCACTCGGACTAAAGTGCATCGCCTCTACGACCGGTCGCTGTTGGACGATTGATGGCACTATCGCCATGATTTGGGTGGGATTACCTATCCAATTCTGTGTTCGCAAATCATACTTTGGCTTTTAGCCCCGTCACTTCTTCGCTCCATCCTCACAATGCCCCGCAGCAACGTTGTTATCACCGGATTGGGAGTGGTGTCTTCTATCGGCATCGGTGGTGATGCATTCTTTGACGGCTTATTGCAGAAGCGTTCTGGAATCACTTCGCTGGCTAAGCGGACCGATGGTTGTGCTGTGCCGTCTTCCTCGGATTCGCTAACCGGGCATTGGATCGGTGGTCCTGTCGTCGATTTCGAGCCCAAACAGTATGTAAGACCCCGTAAGTCGCTGAAGGTCATGTGCCGGGAAATACAGACTGCGTTTGCAGCCTCCCATTTGGCAATTGAGCAGTCAGGACTGAACGCTGTGCTGCCATTGAGCGATACCGGCAGTCTGAAGCCGGCTGATGTGGGAACAGTCTTTGGCAGTGAGATGTTTTATGGCTCGCCCGTTGAAATGGAGGATGCCATCAAGGCCAGTGTGACCGAGCAGGGGGAATTTGACCCTGCCATGTTCGGTGGCGCGGCGATGAAAAAGGTGACACCTCTTTGGATGCTGAAACACTTGCCCAACATGCCAGCTTGTCATGTTGGTATCTCGATCAACGCACAGGGGCCAAACAATACGCTGGTGCTTGGTGATGTATCGGGTATGGCTGCAGTGGTCGAGTCTATTTCCTGTCTTGAGCGGGGTACGGCCAAAATGATGATTGCAGGTGCGACCGGTACTCGCATCAATACAACTCGCATGAACTATCGAGCTGATTTGCCCTTGGCTGCTGTTGCAGATCCAGTGGCACTCAGTTCGCGACCGCATGACCCTGAGTCGCCAGGAGTGGTCGGTGGTGAGGCCGCAGCTGCGTTGATCCTTGAACGTCGTGAGGATGCGGAGCAAAGAGAAGCAGTCGCCTTGGCAAGAATTGCTTCTTACGCGTCATGCTTTGTCGCATCCGGTGGGATGCGAGAAGGCCAGAGGTCCTCGAAGTCAGATCCACAACTCAGGGGGTCAGCAGAGGCAATGAAGCGTTCGATGGAAATTGCTTTGTCGGATGCAGGGATCGAGTCTTCGCAGGTCGGTCTGGTGGTTTCGCATGGGATGGGGGATCCTGTAATCGACTTGGCCGAACGCACTGCACTGGCTGAAGTTGCACCGAATACCCCTGTTGTTGCTACTATCGCATCGCTGGGGCATAGTGGCGCAGCTAGTGGAATGGTCGATCTTGTTGCAGGTGCTCTGGCACTGGTGAAACGCCAGATACCACCGACAGTTCAGTGGAATGCAGCGAACGCCCAAATAGGATTTCGTGACGCACCGGAAGCAATGTCTTCAAATCACGTTCTCTGCCTGTCCCACACATCCGAAGGAAATGCGATGGCGATGGTGCTTGAGTCGCAGTAACGCGGCCTGACAAGCTCAGCATGGGACGCTCGCATTCTGCTGATTTAAGCGTGTGATGTGCCGTGTCTGGTCGCAAGGAAAAATTTTCTCGATTTTTCATGTAACCTTCGCGGTGGTTCGGGTAACTCCTCGAAGTCGGAGATTCCTAAAGCGATAGTCGCAATAGTCCATGAGCGATACAGAGCAAACCGAAAATTTTGTCCAGCAGTTGACCGAATCTCAGGGACGGCTGTTTGGATATGTTTACTCCATGCTCGGTGAGCATTCACAAGCGATGGACGTAGTGCAGGAGACGAACCTCGTGTTGTGGCGGAAGAAAGCTGAGTTTCGTGACGGGGCTCCCTTCATGCCGTGGGCCTTGGCAATCGCCAGGTTTCAAGTTTTGGCGCATGTGCGTGATCAGGGTCGAGATAAGTGCTTGTTGGATACGGAGTTGGTTGCGGCGTTATCGGAGGAGACCGAACGGCAGACTGATCAACTGGAAACCATGCGACTTGCGCTGCGAAAGTGCATGAGCGACTTGCCGCCTGACAA
>DOPG01000062.1:17919-37963 GCA_003513555.1 Rhodopirellula sp.
TCGGACGCAGAGCAGACGCGGTCAAAGTTGGACTGCTTCGATTGCGACGTGGACTTGCTGATTGTATGCACCGTCGAATGCAGGAGAGTTGAAGTTGGCATCACCAGAGATTGAAGAATTTGAGAGTCTGCTTTTCGACTGGGAAGATGGGACACTTGATGCAACGGGCACCATGCGGCTTCGAGATTTGTTGCGGATAAATCCAGAGGTGCGGCGTTTGTATGTCCAGAGGCAGATGTTCGGAGCGATTTTGAAGTTGGATGGTGATGCTGGAATCAGATCCCCTGATTTAGAAAATGGCGGGATACCAGTTGCGACTTCAAGTACAATCGACAGAGAACCACTGCTGCCGTCTGCCGTTTTGCAGGATGCTCTTGACGTGCCTGCGGGCGTGTGGGGGGCAACAAATTCGGTTGGTCTTGCCCACCGTCGTAACACGAGTCTCTTGTTCGTTGTTGCTGCGTCAATTCTATTTTGTGTCGTATTGGGACGCTGGTTGCTTGTCGAGTCGCGATTGCAGTCAGCTGATCTGGTTGAGCCTTCCGCCAGTGAAGCATTGCAGGAAAAGCAGGAAGCTACTTCAGCTGGAATCGCTCTGGTAACTCGTTTGGTCGATGTCACATGGCAGGAATCGGAAAATCAGTTCGACGTGGGAGATGCGGTGTCTGACGGGGTTGTTGGGCTTGAGCGTGGTGTCGCCCAAATCGAATTTTTCTGTGGAGCAACGGTGATACTTGAAGGTCCCGCAAGATTGGTTTTGGAATCATCGACGGTTGCACGCTTGCAGTCGGGGCGACTGCGGGCACAGGTACCGCCAGCTGCCAGAGGCTTTCAGATTCATACTGATGAGCTGCGAGTTGTGGATCTGGGAACTGAGTTCGGCGTTGCAGTCAACGAAGGTGAGGCTGATGTGCAAGTCTTCGATGGTGAAGTGGAGTTGTATCAGTCAAACGGCAAGCAACATCTGGTGACTGCTGGCAATGCGATCTCTCACGCTGCCAGTGGGGGCGTTGAACCTGCAGAGCTTACGCCGGATGAATTCCTCGGGCTTGAAGCACTTGATGACCGAGTTCGGAATCAAAAAGAGAATCGATATCAGCGATGGCTGGACCATTCCATGGAACTGCGGCAAGATCCTCGCATCATTACCTATTATTCAATGGAACAGGATCGATACTGGAAGCGGAAGCTGGCGAGTTCGGCAGTCCCGGAGAATCGAGACCTCGATGGTGCTATTGTTGGTGCCAAGCGTGTCGCTGGACGCTGGCCGCAAAAAAGCGGGATCGAGTTTAAAAGGCCTGGTGATCGGGTTCGTGTGAATATTCCGGGGCAATTCGGATCGCTGACTTTTGCCTGCTGGGTCAAAATCGATAGTCTCGATCGTTGGTATAACTCGCTCTTTCTCACTGATAGTTACCAGCGAGGTGAGCCGCACTGGCAAATTCTGGACACGGGGCAGTTGTTTTTTTCTGTGCGTCTGGGAGAAGGGCCAGGTAGGGGCCATTACAAAGTTCTTTCACCACCCTTCTGGGACGCTTCCCTCAGCGGGCGGTGGTTGCATCTGGCCACGACCTATGATGTTGCAACAAAGACCACGACTCACTTTCTCAACGGCGAGAAACTTAGTGAAGAGCGGATACCAGATGAGTTGTTTGTCCAGCACACTTGCGTGGGCAAGGCAACCATTGGAAATTGGTCATCGCCGACTAGACCAGAGGCGGATTTTGCGATCCGCAATCTCAATGGCAGCATGGATGAATTTGTGCTGTTTCGAGACGCACTGAAGCCGGAGGAAATCCACGACCTGTTCGTCCACGGCAGACCCTGATTTGCGTCCCGCAATCTATACTTTAGCATCCAGAAGTTCACTGCATTGTCCTTAACTAACATTTCTCAAATGAAACCGTACTGGTCTTCCAAAGTGCTTGCTGCATTGATTTGTCTTCAGTGCGTTTGTTTCCTCGGTGGAATGCAGGTCCAAGCCCAAACCCAAGAATCTTCGCAGCCCAAGACGCAGGTGAGGCATGAGGGACATGGGCTTGATCAGAAAAGTGGTTCCACTGCCATGCAAAAACACTTTACCCTGAAAGTGTTGCCGCTGTTGAAGTCGAAGTGTTTGGGCTGCCACGGTGCGGTAGAGGACGACATCAAGGGCGAATTTGATGTTCGCACCCGTGCTGGCTTGTTATCAGGAGGAGAGTCGGGGGAGCCTGGAGTGATGCCAGGTGATTTGGACGGCAGTACATTGATTCAGGCTGTCAGGTGGGATGGTCTGGAAATGCCACCGAAAGAAAATGACCGATTGACCGCTGAACAACTCACCGTCGTTGAACGTTGGGTTGCGGCTGGTGCGCCATGGCCGGATGAAAAGGTGCAGCAGCAGATACTCTTGGCGGAACGGCTTGTTCCTGAAAATGATGAAGGTGTGTTGGTCAAAACCAGCGGTGGGCTCTCGGATACATGGACTTATCGTCGTTATGAAAAACGTGATGTTTGGGCGTTTCAGCCCCTTCGTGAAACGTTTCAGTTCGATTCGGTTGATGGGTTCGTCAATGCTCGCTTGAGCGATGCCAAGCTCACGCCCGCACCACAGGCGGAGCCACATGATCTGATTCGGCGTGTGACGCTTGATTTGACGGGATTGCCACCGACAGTGGTGCAAGTCAATCGTTTCATGCGAGAGTGGGAAGCGGATCGCGAGATCGCATGGGGTGATTTGGTTGATCGTTTGTTGGCAAGCCCTCAATATGGGGAGCGGTGGGCACAGCATTGGCTTGATGTGGTTCGTTACGCCGACACTGCGGGTTTCTCCAATGACTATGAGCGATCGAACGCGTGGCGGTATCGTGATTATGTCGTTCGTGCGTTCAATGAAGACAAGCCTTTTGAAGAGTTCGTGCTGCAGCAGATTGCAGGCGACGAATATCGACCCGAGGATTCTGAATCACTCATCGCGACGAGTTTTCTGCGAATGGGACCATGGGGAACAGCCATGATTCCGCAGGATGAGGCACGGCAACTTTATCGAGATGATGTTGTGCATAGTATCGGGCAGTCGTTTCTTTCGATTCCTATGCGGTGTTGTAAGTGCCATGACCATAAGTTTGATCCAATTCCAACTCGTGATTATTACCGACTTTATGCTGCGTTGGCTGGGACTCAGCCAGCAGAGATGTCAGCGGCGTTTCTGCCAGAAGAGAACACTGCAGGATTTCGGGATGGGCAAAAGCTGGTTGATCGACTGTATGAATTTGCCGATGGAAAGCGTCAGGCATTGGTCGACAAGCAGGAGGCAGCTGCAAAAGCGTGGTACAAGGAGCACGATCTGACTTACAAGGGTGTGAATGCGAGGCGGAAAGATCCTGAGGATCAAAAGCCACCTCGTCACGTTGGTCTGAGTGAGATGGAGAAAGGTCGGCTGAAGGTCCGAGAGCAGGACGTGTGGATTTGGGAACGGCGTAAAGAACGGTACCAACCCATGGTTCAAACAGTTTTCAATGGTCCCGATCAAAATCAGAATGGAAGGAAGTTGCGGAAGCCTGAAAAATGGAACACCAAATGGAAGCCGACCACCAGTATCTTCACTGGAGGAGATTATCAAGTAGCGGGAGATCCCGTGTCACCTGGGGTGCTAAGTGCGTGCGGGCTTCCGGCACGAGACGGAACTGATCAGGATCCGTTCGCCATTGATGACGCAGTACAGGGACGCCGTCTGGCTCTTGCAAAATGGATTGCAGATGAAAAGAACCCCCTCTCAACACGCTCCTTTGTAAACAGAATCTGGCAACATCATTTTGGCGCAGGAATCGTCGGGACAGCAAATAACTTTGGAGCAAAGGGAGATCAGCCAACTCATCCTGAGTTACTTGATTGGCTCACGAGGCAATTTCTTGCCAACGGCGGTCGCTCAAAACCACTGCACCGATTGATTGTGATGTCTCAGGCTTATCGGAGATCTACGACGTACCCTGACCCTCAAAAGTTGAGAGCGGTTGATCCAACCGGGCAGTTGTTGGCAAGTTTTAGGCCTCGACGTCTAACCGCTGAGGAATTGCGAGATTCAATTTTATTGGTCACCGGGGAGCTGAATCCCGAAATGGGGGGAGTGCCAATCATGCCTGAAATCAATCTTGAGGTTGCTTTGGAACCCCGAATGATCCAGTTTTCAATCGCACCAGCCTATCAGCCCTCGCGGACACCCCGGGAACGTAATCGACGCTCGATTTATGCTTATCGTGTGCGAGGACAGGCCGATCCTTTCATGGAGGTCATGAATCTGCCCAACCCCAATGAATCTTGCGAGGTGCGGGACATGGCTGCGGTGTCACCTCAGGCATTCACTCTAATGAATAGTGACGTGATGACAGACCGCTCGATCGCACTCGCACAGCGTTTGCAGGTTGAACATTCAGGTAGGGAGCTGCAGATCAAAAATGCATTCGAGCTTGCCTATGGGCGGCAGCCGCGGCCGCAGGAACTGAAGTCGGTAACCGATTATGTCGAGGAGATGGTGATATATCACCGACAGCACAAACCTGAGGCTAAGATTTATCCAACAAGCGTGGCCCGTTCACTTGTGGAAGAGTTTACGGGCGAAACGTTCACTTTTAATGAGATCTTGCCAGTATTCGAAGCTTACGTACCGGACACCCAGCCAGCTGGTGTTTCAGCGGAAGTTCGCGCTTTAGCTGATCTTGCGATGTTGTTGTTCAATTCGAATGAGTTTGTTTACGTCTACTGAATTTTTGTCAGGCTTTCCTCGCGATGCGAAGCGTGTGTTCTATGGATAATTCCAGCCGTCGAGATTTTTTGTATGGCCTAGGTGCCTCTTTGGGAGCTGTGGCTCTCACTGATCTTCTCGACAAGGAGGTGCGTGCTGAGTCATCGGCAGGACCACTTGCTCCCAAGCAACCCATGCACCCTGCGCGGGCAAAAGCCGTGATCATGCTTTTCATGGAAGGTGGCCCCAGCCACATCGACACGTTTGATCCCAAGCCAGAGTTGAGCAGGTTGAATGTGACCGAGTCCAAACGGACTGCGGGACTCGCAACAGGTAAGCGATTTTATGTGGGGAGCCCCTTTGAAAGTCGAAAAGTGGGCGACTCAGGAATTGATATGTGTGATCAGTTCGTTCACTTGGCGAACAAAGAAGTTGCCGATGAACTATGTGTTTACCGTGGTTGTCAGGCTGAGTCGCTGAACCATCCAGAAGCGTTGCTGCATATGAACACAGGTAGTCGCTTGGGTGAGGATCCGTCTGTCGGTTCGTGGGTCGGCTACGGTCTGGGCAGTGAGAATCAGAATCTTCCCGGTTACGTCGTGATGACCGAGTTGGCGCTTCCGCAAGCGGGGTCAACCAATTGGTCCAATGGGTTTTTGCCTGCGTATTACCAAGGCACAAGGCTGAGGAGTAAAGGGGCTCCTATTCTGGATCTGCAGCCACCTTCCTTCAGGACACGGGATCATCAGCGACGAGCGCTGGATGAATTGGCTAAGCTCAATGCCGCTCATCTTGAACATCATCAGCAGCACGATGTTCTGGCAGCCCGAATGGAAAGTTATGAGCTGGCGTATCGGATGCAGACGGCTGTCCCAGACATTGTGGATCTGAAAACCGAGACAACGCAGACAAGGCGGATGTATGGACTGGATAATCCTGTTACTGAGCCCTTTGGACGGCAGTGCCTGATGGCTCGAAAGCTTGTTGAAAAAGGCGTGCGGTTTGTACAAATTTTTTCGGGCGGTTGGGACAGTCATGATTATCTAAAACGCGGCCACTCGTCGCGCATCGCAAGCGTTGATAAGCCAATTGCAGCTTTGATACAAGATCTGAAGAGGTGCGGCTTGTTGGACGATACGCTGGTCGTATGGACAGGTGAGTTCGGCCGCACTCCCGATAATAATTATCGTGGTGGTGTCACTTCACTCGGGCGAGGTCACAACGCGGATGCCATGAATATGTGGATGGCGGGCGGTGGAACTAAAAAAGGAACGATCATTGGTGCCACTGATGAAATTGGTGCCGAAGCCGTTGAGTGTGTCCATCCCATCCGTGATTTGCATGTGACCTTGTTGCATTTGTTGGGACTCAGCGATAGCAAACTCACCTACTTTCATGGTGGTCGCTACAAGCAATTATCACAATTTGGTGGTGAAGTGATTCATGATTTGATCGCCTGATGATAATGGTCACTATGCATGGCTTGGTTGGAGCGTGAACTGCGGTTCTGCAGTACGTTGTTTCAGCCTGCCTGCGTTAGTTCTCGTTCGTAAGTGTTAAGACAATCTTTCCGCCCAAATTGCCCTCGTTGCGAAGAGTGGCGGCTTCCTGTTGGCGGTGGGCTTCGGCAGCCTGGTTCAGTGGCAGTTGAAGCGAGATGTTGGGTTGCAGTTTACCGCTTGCCATCCATCGATTGATTTCTTCGGCGGCAGTTCTCATTTCACGTGGCGTTGCCTTGAACATGACAAAGCCGTGCAGAGAACATTCCTTGACGTAAAAAGGTCCAACAGGGAACACTGGCCTCGCATCGCGACCTGCCATTAAAACCATCCGTCCTCGGGGCGTAAGTAATTGAATGGCCTGGTCAAAGTCGGGTTCGCGACGCGTTTCCCAGAATATGTTGACCCCTTTGGGTGCCGCCTGAAGAACCGAATCTTCGATGTTGGTCTGGTTGTAATTGATCGCGACGTCGGCTCCTAAGTCTATTAGGCGGCGCTGTTTTTCCTCTGTGCCTGCAGTTGCTAGTACTCTTGCACCGCAGCCCTTGGCCATCTGGACAACCATAGATCCCACGCCTCCCGTTCCTCCAATGCAAAGTACCGTTTCACCAGCTTGCAGTCTTGCTTCACGGAAGAGACCAAGGTGAGCAGTCATGCCGACCAAGGCGCACGCTGCGGCAGTTTCGAAACTCACTCCTTCAGGTAGATGGTAGCACCAATCTTCATCAACGCAGATGAGTTCAGCTGAGGTTCCTTGGCGGCCCTGTAAGCCTTGGTTGGTGCACCAGACGCGATCTCCGGTCTTGAAGTTCTGAACACCTTCTCCAACGGACTCAATGATCCCAGCTGCATCACAGCCAATGATGTACTGGTCCTTGATTTCGGATGCAACGGCTCCACTGCGGATGTAGGTATCGATAGGGTTTACGGAAACCGCTTGCACGCGGATTCGAACTTCCCCCGCTCTCGCTGATGTTGGCGGGATTTCAGCGATCCGGATTACATCCGGATCGCCTGTGTTTTCTATGTAGGCTGCTTTCATGATGAAGACGTTTCCTGAACCTTCTTAAAGCCTTGCGATGATTGAAGTCGATTTGCATTTCCCACTCGATCTGCATTTTCCAGGCGAACAGCATTTTCGCAAAGGCGGAAAAGAAATACTGTCGTTGTCTGATCGGTAAATGCAAACAATATGAATTATGTTGAAATGCTGTTCTTAACGACGTGACCGACTGGGCTTTGACATTTCACGTAGGAAATCCTCGGGCGACAGCAGATCAATGCGATTCCTGCGTTCCGACGGAAGTTTGTTGTAACGCTCTTCCAGGCTCAAGTTGTCTTCAAAGCGTTGCATGTATTTCCGTCTCAGTGCTTCTTCACACCAGACACGCAGTGTTACGAGTTCAGTCAGTGGGTTGCCCATGGACACGACACCAAGCATTTCCAGAGCATTCTCTGGTAGGGGAAGTTTGATCGTGTCCAGTTCTTCTCGACTGAGAGGGGCAGGCCGTTCCAGACGCGAAAAGAACTGTGACGAGGGCAAGCGACGGTTCGGGTCGCCGGGGGGGGGACTACGCGGTCTCTCTGTTTTGCTCTGTTCGGTGATGGTCGGACTTTGCGAACGTGATCCGCCAACCACCATGGTTGCAATGGTTGCCTGCTTTGCGTCCTCGGCCGTCCGGAAAACATTCGTAAGCGAACGTAGGTCATCATAAAAGGCCTTGGTGACAGCATCACCCTTATCGAGTCTTTCTTGAAGAATGACTCCCAGTGAAAAGTTGATCCAATCGGTGGTTTCATTATCCAATTGCATGCTTGAGCGTCGTGAAATATTGAAATACGTGCGATCAATCGCTTGCTTGATAGCTGCTCGGCGTTTTGCAGGATCATCTGATTCGATCTGGTCACGCAATTCTGTCGGTAAAGTTTGCCGCCAGATTGCGTACACCTGCATGGTTTCGAGCAGGAGCTTCGAATCAGGTTGAGCCTCGATACTTGCAGCTGTTGTGCGGATCCGACTTTGGGCGGACTGATTGAGTCGGTTGAACTGGTCCCAGCGAGAGTTGAGCTGGTCCATCTGCTCAAGGGTCATCGCTCCTAGGGCGACCTCTCGTTCGGCAGCGGGAGCTTGTGTTAGTTGGTCGACGGCACTGTCAACTCTGATGTCTCCGATCTCCTTGGAGGCGGATATCATCTGTGCCCAGTCTTTATCGGCAGAAAGTTCTCGCATCAGTTTGAGATCGCCGCCGTAGTTGTAGGCACTCAAATTGCCAGCGATTGCCAAGTCTTCCAGTTCTTTCTGGTACGCAGTGGATCTGAGTGCGTTCTCAGTAAAGTAGACCACCAACCCAACGGCCAGGCAGAGCAATAGCAGGCCGACTGGCAGTTGCCACCGTTTTCGGCTTGTCTTAACTTTTGGCTGCTCTTTGAGAACATCAGCGACAACGAGTTCAAGAGTGGACTCAACCAGCTTCATACTTGGTGAGGAACCAGGTAGGTCTTCAAGTAGGTCCCAGCCCGTCTGCAGTTGTTGAAGTCTCGACCTCAATTTCTGATTGGTCAGTAGCCGATTTTCGAGATCAGCCTGCTCTTGTCGTTGAAGCTCACCATCAAGATAGGCGACCAGCAATTCATCATCGGGATCGAGAGGAGCATTGTCTGAAATAGTTGATGCGCTCATTGCTTTTCCTCCCGTGCGCGTTCAAAGTCTACTTTTTCAATCTCACTATTGATTAAGCCGGCATCGATATACGGTTGCAACAGTTCTTTCAGATTGACCCTGGCGCGACTCAACAAAGACTTGACGGCCTTGGTAGTCAGGTCCATGGTTTCAGCGATTTCCAGATAGCTCATGTTTTCAAAACGGGAAAGCATGAGTGCCATGCGCTGACGCTCACTAAGCGCCGAAACCGCAGCGCGAACTACGCTGGCTCTCTCATCACCTTCAACCATTCTGGTCGGCATCATGCCACTTGATTCCAGCGCGGTGGCTGCCAGCAGTTGAGGCCCGCTAGGTGAGTCTTCGGGCCTCGGTGCGTCCACTTCACTGACTTCTTTTCTTCGCCCAAGAGATCTGGCAGCATTGCGAGCCACGTTGCCTGCTATCGTGAATAGCCATGTTGAGAATTTTGCACCCGGTTCATAGGTTTTCCTTGCCCGGAAAACTCTCATGAATGTTTCCTGTGCAAGATCTTCTGCCAAGTCATGCCGTGGACCAATGGTGTGCATCAATCTGACTAACCTGCCCTCGTAACGCTGCATTAATTCAGCAAAAGCACTAGCGTCATCATCACGCACGCGCAGCATCAGACGCACGTCCGGATCGGACTGCTGGTAACGCAATGCGGTGGATTCACTGACAGCCAAGTGAATTATTTCTAATGAAGGTGGTGTTGAACTACTAAGCTTAGTCTACTCGTTACCAACCATTTGCGTGACCATAGGTTTCGGTGCGATTTGAAACACATCCTAAATGCTTCGAAATCAGGTCAGGATGTCGTGGATTACGTGCCCAATGTCCTGTTCAAGTCGCTGGTGTCCGGCTGCGTGAAGTCGGTGTGAATGCAATCCCAATTGATGTAGCAGCGTTGCATGGACATCGGTGACATAGTGAGGTGAATCCACCGCATGGAAGCCGATCTCATCAGTGCTGCCATGAGCGATTCCCCCTTGAATACCACCTCCCGCCATCCAGATGCTGAATCCATGAGGGTGGTGATCGCGACCATTGGAACTTTGAGAACCAGGCGTTCTGCCAAACTCAGTGGCAAATACGACTAATGTTTCATCAAGCATTCCACGTTGTTTAAGGTCCTGCAACAGGCCGGCAATGGGGCGATCGACTTGCATTGCTAATTCAGAGTGTTTTGCTTTCAGGTTGGAATGTTGGTCCCACGCGCCGGCAGCTCCGTCACCGTGCATGATTTGGATAAAACGCACACCCTGTTCTGCGAAACGTCGCGCAGCAAGCAGTTGCTCACCGAACGCCCGTGTTTCTTTCTGGTCCAAGCCGTATAGCTTATGGGTTGAAGCCGTCTCCTGATCGAACCGAATCACATCTGGTACCGCTGTTTGCATTCGAAATGCCAACTCATACGATTTGATTCGAGCGTCTAATGCGGGATCGCCGGGGTAATTGATGCCGCTGATTTTATTCAGTTGGTTGACCAAGCCAAAACCCAGTTCCTGCTCAGCACGACTGATGTTTCCTTCGGGCTGCGCGAATGCGAGCGGTTTTTTGGGATCGACTTTGAGCTTGATGGCGTCGTAGGCTGGACCTAGGTAATGACCATCACTTCGGTCAAAGAAACGGGGGCCCATGCTGATGAATTGTGGCAGGTTTTCATTCAGAGTTCCCAGGCCGTAGTTGACCCACGCACCTATCGTTGGAACCCTCGGGTCCAGCATGTGGCGGCCCGAATGAAATTGGACCTGCGCACCATGGTTGTCATCCGTGGTCCACATTGACCGGATCACTGCGATGTCATCGATTCGTGAACCGATATGGGGGAACCAGTCGCTGACCTCTATCCCGCTTTGGCCATACTTTTTGAAGCCAATTTGCAAAGGATAGATTTTGTTTCGTTGTTGGCCGTTCGCATCATTCACTACAACCACCCGAACTTTTTTCAGCTTCTCTGGAGATTGCACCTCCGCAAAAGGTGTTTCTGAAATGCTCTTGCCCGCATATTTCGTCAAATCTGGTTTCGGATCAAAACTTTCCATGTGGCTAACACCGCCCCGCATGAATAGCCAAATCACATTTTTCGCGCGAGGTGTAAAGTGAGGTTGACCATCGGGCGGTGTGTTGCCTGACGTCGCACCGGAAGCATTTTCCTTGGTAAATAGTGACTGCAAGGCGATTCCACCTAATCCTGTCGCAGATCTAAGAAATGTTCGACGAGATGGCAGGTCAGTTTGCTGGCGGGTGGATTTCATGCGTGGCGTGTCCACGAGTGTCGGACAGGGATGATAAGTGATCAGAGTTTATGGTCAGCGAATGGTAATGAAATCGTTGTGGTTTAGAATTGCTTGGACAAATCGGGCTCGTATTTGATCAGCACCCGGTTCCTGCTCCAGTTTTTCCATTTCAGTAAAGTACTTCTCACACGTCTTTATTTCCAAGTCGGAAGGTGGACGCGCCAGGATCAGACCAAACGTGGCGTTAATGAAGTCTAGGGTTTTGTTTGATTTGAGCTCTTTGTGCAGCTTTCGTGCGATCTGATTTGACATCTCGATAGACAGACGGCTGTTTGAAAGTGCCAGTGCCTGTTGTGGAACGATGCTTTCAGATCGACGGTAGCATTGCAGAATGTCTGCATTGTCAAACATTTCCAGAAAACTGTTCTTCTGATCGCGTGAGTGTTTGAAGTAAATGCTGCGGCGCCGTGCTTCTGCCTCAGGGTTGATTGAAGGTCCTCCCATCGTGGTATCAAGCTCACCAGCCAAAAATAAAACACTGTCTCGGATGACCTGCGATTCCATGCGACGTGAGTTCATTCTCCAAAGAAGCTTGTTGTTGGGGTCTTTGATCAGGTTTTCTGAGGAAGCCGTTGCGGTGGAAGCACTTAATGCATACGTCTGCGAAGACACGATCAGCCGATGCAGGTGTCGGAAGCTCCAGCCGGAATTGATAAACTCAGTGGCCAGCAGGTCAAGCAGATCTTGGTGGACAGGTGCGGGGGCGCGAAGTCCGAAGTCAAAGGTTGAGTCGACGAGTGGTTGACCAAAATGTCGCATCCAGACATGGTTTACCGCAACTCGCGCAGTTAATGGGTTTTGATCTGATGTGATCCAGTTGGCCAACGCGAGTCGTCGCCCAGTGCTGATGGGAGAGTAAGTGGCGGGGTAATCGAATTCCTTGTCTGCAGGTGATTCAAGGGCTTTGAACGATCCTTTGATCGGGGTGAAACGGATGGGCGATTCTTTGATTTCAGCGATGTGCTCTTGAGCCTGTTTGATTTTCTGAGTAATCGTAGCGAGTTTCTTTGGGTCCGATGCATTCACTGTAGCGTCGTGTTTAAGAGCAGCGAGTTTCCATTCTGCTTGCTGTTGCCCTGCGGTTTCTGCAAGTGTTTGGAGTTTGGCAGTGGACAGCTTTTGCAATTGATCTGCCTCGACAGAATGAAGCATTGCCTTAAGCATTCTCTCGTAGGCGATGTTTGCTTCGTACTGTGAATTGGAAACCTTGACTGCCTGTTCGGCTTCAGTGACCGTTGCGGCATTCTTGTTGCTTACCTCTGTTAACTCAAAATCCTTGTTCAGGTTTTCGATCTGAATCGAATCGAAATCAACGGTTGCATCGAATCCAGACAGGCTTATGAAGCCTTTGCGTCTGTTGGGATACCGATAAGCAATCATGAACTTGCCATCAATCCAGATGTTCACCAAGGTGCCTCGGATCGCGAAGCGGAGTTCATGTTGTTGGCCAACAGTGATTGGAAACGCTTTACGGCCCTCAGTTGGGTAAACCGATGTTTTGTCACGCTCAAAGGCAGCTTGCACTTTCGGGTCAGGAGCATAGGCGCTCGTGTAGACATAGTTCGCGTACCCGGATTGTTCTGCTTGATCAAACCGGATCGTGACTGATTTATATGTGCTGCCACCCGTCGTGGTGTACATGCAACGCAAATCGAAATCGGTCGGTGGGGTAATGAGCAGTCGGGCTGTTTGTGGATCACGCGTTGATTTGGTTTGACTGAGGGTGCCCGCTCGATGCTTCCAACCATCTCCCGTCAGTTGCCATCTGGTTGCGTCGAGTGTGGAGAAGTCATCTTTGAATTTGAATGGCTGGATGTTGTGTGGGGCCTTGGTTTCGGCTTTGCTGGCCAATTCTTTGCGACGCGCCTTGGCCTCGGTGCATCTTTGCTGGCTGGCCTTGGTTTGGGCTTGTGCCTTCGCCAAATGAGCCGCAAGTACATAAGGTCTGGTGCCTGGTGAATGTGCTGAGCGTGGAAGGTTGATCGGGTTTATTTTATGTTCAAAACTGGACAGTATTGCCGGCACACCTGGTGGAATTGGCTTTGTTTTGTCCGGTGACTTGGGGTCGCCTCTTTCATGAAGGTACGTGACACGGTTGATGTCGTCATCAAAAACGCGAGGTAGTCCTGCTTGGTCAAAGTCGGTTTCGTCTGGCAGTGGGTCGAGCCTGACTTGGTGCGGTTCAAAGATCGCTCGGAGACGGTAGTAATCTTGCTGGGTAATGGGATCATATTTGTGATCATGGCATTTCGCGCAATTCATTGTGAGTCCGAGAAATGCTTTGCTCGTGTGTTCAATCGTGCTGTCGAGCCATGTCGTGCGATTGAACAGATAGTAATTCCGGGCCAAAAAACCGGTGCCAGTGATTGATTCGATGCTTTCTGGATCTGCTTCATCTCCAGCCAGCATCTCAATGATCATCTTGTCATAACCCTTGTCTTTGTTCAGCGAGTTGATGATCCAGTCCCGCCAGTGCCAAAGATGCTTTTGGCTATTTCGCAATTGGTTTCCCAAGCCGTACCAGTCACTGTATCTCCAGATGTCCATCCAGTGCCTTGCCCAGCGTTCACCGTGCTGCGGGCTGTGCAAGAGCTCATCAATGATTTCCGTGATCGCCCTTTTGTCATTGAACTGGGATGGCGTGGGTGGGAGGCCTATCAGGTCAAGATACAATCGGCGAATCAGCGTTTGCCGCGATGCAGGCGGTGCAGTCTGAATACCTGCTTTGGAATGTTTTTGCTTGATCAACAAATCAATCGGGTTGCCTGATTTGCCTGCTTGTGGTTTTGAAAGCACAAGCTTCTGAAAGGCCCAATGGTCTGCTGGTTTTACGGGCACGACTTCTGCTGGAGCGTTGCAACCTTCGTCGATCCATTTTTTAAGTAATCTGATTTGATCCGGTTTTAGAGGTGATCCTTCACCGTGTGGTGGCATTCGGTCGTCGTCTCTACTGCTGATGCGCTGCAGCAATAGACTATCAGCGGACTCACCAGGTTTAATGGCGGGGCCGCTGTCACCCCCAGATCGCATCAAGTCGACGGTTTCAAGCCGAAGTTCGGACTCCTGTTTCAAGGTGCCATGACACGAATAGCACTTCTCTGCTAGCAGTGGTTTGATCTGCGTCAGGTAGTTGATCGACTTGGATGGTGAATGCTGTTCAGCGAGTTGCTGTGAATGAACGGGTGCTGCCCAGTAGGAATGTATCGTTGTTGCGATGAAAATCGAAATGATGGTGGTGCGGTACACGTGGGGCACTAACAAGAGAGCGTGGGTGGCGACCAAGGAAGGCGAGAGGCCCATTATAGTTGATTTTGTGGTTTGTCGGGTGGTATTCTCGCTGGTGTACCTCAGGCACTGGCCTTTCGTTTTTGGGCCGCCTTGGATAGATGAAACTCGCGGGGGATTTTCGTCGACGCTTTACCCAGGGGGCGGCTTTCGGGATTTTATCATTCGATGGTGGCTCACAGCGGCGGCGGATCTTTTGGTACCGATGTCAGTAACAACATCAGTATCCGCGGTGCAGATTCTTGTCATGCGCTGAAGTTGTTGTCTTTCATCAGTTTGGCGTAGTCCTCGCGAATTGGACTGAAGGCATCAAGTACAACTGCGGGACCATCGTGGGCAATCGCCTGGTGCGGCACGTTAGCAGGGATAAAGAACATTGCTCCGGAGTCGAGCGTGCGTGTTTCATCACCAATCGTGAGTTTCAGTTTGCCCTCAAGCAGAATGCCAGCCTGCTCATGCATGTGGTCATGAAGTGGGATCACTGCGCCTGCGTCCATTTCCAGGTAGGACAGCATTAGATTTTTTCCGTGTGGTGTCCGTAGCCTGCATCCCGGGCATACTTCGGTGGCTGGCATGGATTTGATGTCGATGAATGGCATGGTTTTCCTTGTTGGCAGGCGAAGAGCAAACAGCGCTACGTCGGATTGAGGGCCGGTGACGTGACAGTCTTGAATCTTGTTAGCGGTTTACTCTTGATGATGTTGTGGGAAGTAATTAGATTTCTGATGTTTTGTTCCGGATTCCCTCACGGAACTACTAGCCTAGGCCATGCTGTGGAATCGGAGCAGCAAATTATCAGAGAACGGCCAGTCTAATCGTCTTGAACGAGGTGCAGGAATTCCGTTTCTTGCAGGGCGAGCCGGATGATCAGGCCCGGTAACGCAGTGCTCGGGGATCTGTTGCGGGATCTAGCGGCATCCTGCGGTAATAATCCTAGTCGGTTAGAATATGCGACCGAGGGATTCCGTCTTGCGCGTTGCTCGGTGTGTCAGTGCCGGCGGGAAGTCTGTTGTTTTGCAACCAGTGTGGTTGATCGCACTAGCTTTGGAATCAAGTTTTGAAAAACATTCTTGTAAATGTTCGACGATTTTTCGCCTTCGTTCTTATTGCTTTTGTTTGTACTGGGCCTAGTTGCTTGAGTGCTGATGATTCTTTCGCTTTGCATAGCGAAGATATGAAAAAAAACCTGCAGGTACTCTACGATTTCCGCGGGGCCCGCGGTGATCAGATTATTGATCGTTCGGGCAAGCGTCCTGCATTGGATCTTCAAATCGAAAAAATGAGTCAGGTAAAACTAGGTGATGGTGTGCTGACGATTCGCGGGGCGACCAAAATTGCGAGTAAGGTTGCGGCGAAACGACTGGTCAAGGCAATTCAAAGAACCGGGGCAATTACTATTGAAGTGTGGATGCAACCAGGAACGCTGCGGCAGGATGGACCCGCTCGCATTGTGACGCTCTCGCGGGATTCAGGGGCACGAAATTTTACTCTTGGTCAGGAAAATGACAGTATTCAGGTCAGGCTGCGGACTTCGAAGACGTCGTCGAACGGAATTCCTGCTGTGACATCGAAAGGCCGTGGCCTCAAAGAAGAATTGATGCACGTTGTCTATACACGGGATCGAGCCGGTAACGTTGGTATCTATGTCAACGGTAGGCTCAATCAGCGGGAGCGAGTTGCTGGTGATTTTAGTGGTTGGAGTGATGAGTATCGGTTGGGCATTGGCAACGAGTTGTCAGGTGATCGCCCCTGGTTGGGAGATTTGCATTGGGTCGCTGTTTATAGTCATGCTTGGCGCTCTAGTGACGTCACAACTCAGTACGCAAACGGGGTTTCCAAGGGGAGTCGAGGTTTGCTTGCAGCCGCGGTGGATGATCGGCCGAAGTTTTTTGAAACCAAAATAGCTCCCATCCTATCGAACCACTGTCTTGAATGTCATGATTCAGCTTCGCATAAGGGCGGGCTCGATTTGTCGCATAAGGAGATGGCTCTACGGGGAGGGGATTCCGGTAAGTCAATCATCGCGGGGCAAGCCGCCAATAGTCCACTCTGGGTGTCGATTGATTCAAACGAGATGCCTCATGATCGTCCTCTTCTTAGCCTCAGTCAGAAACAGGCAGTCAAGAAGTGGATTGATGACGGTGCTGTGTGGAGTGTCGACTTTGTGGATCCTGCGATTTATCGGCATGTGCGACAGGCAGGTAATTGGGTGCAGCGTCTCACGATTCCTGAGTATGTGGCTACAGTGAAGGCGATCTTTGATGTGGATATTTCAAAAGAAGCAGCGAGAAGTTTGCCAAAAGATCAGCGGGCGGATGGTTTTCGTAATACGGCATACAATCTGAATGTCGATTTGAAGCATGTAGAAGCGTATGCCCAAATGGCGACTGTAATTGTCAAGCAAGTTGATGCTGTGCAGTTTGCCCGTCGTTTCGGGAAGAGCAAGAAGTTGACGGATGACAACATGCGTCGATTGATATCCGATCTTGGTAAGTGGGTTTTGCGTGCACCACTGACAGCGCAGGAGGTTGCCTTGTATCGTGGGATCTCTACAACCGTTGTCAGCGCTGGGGGTGACTTTGCTGAGGCGGTGGAAATGATTCTTGAGGCGATGCTGCAATCACCGAGGTTTCTGTATCGCATTGAGAATCAACTTGGCGATGGAACGCGTTGGCCGGTGAGTGATTACGAACTAGCATCACGCATCAGCTTTATTGTTTGTGGATCGGCGCCTGATGGCATTTTGTTGAAAGCGGCGGAATCAGGGCAGTTAAGTGACACTGAAGAATTACGTCAGCAGGTAGAACGTCTTCTTGCAAGTCGGAAAGCCCGTGTTCAATCTGAACAGTTCGTTGTTCAATGGCTGAACCTTGATCGACTCGGGAACTTGCGGCCCGATCGACAGCGTTTTCCTGATTGGAAGGATTCGCTTGCGGATGACATGCGTCAGGAAACAATCGATTTTTTCATGGAGCTAGTGTGGGAACAGAAGAGACCTTTATCGGAACTGTTGAATGCTCAGTTTGCCCACCTGACACCACAGCTCGCGAAACACTATGGGATCACGGAAGCAGGCGCGGGAACACATCGCTATGATCTTTCTGTGATTCCCTCTCGCGGTGGCTTACTGACACAGGCGAGTGTCTTGACCATCGGCGGTGATGATGCCTCAATGGTGACTCGTGGATTATTTGTGCTCAGTGATTTGCTTTTCAGTGAAGTCGGTGATCCACCACCGGGGCTGGACATAACGCCTGTGCCGACAAGTCTTGGGAAAACGCATCGAGTGATCGCGACGGAACGTGTAAAAAGTGAAGCTTGTGGTGGTTGTCACTCGCGTTTTGAGCCATTGGCGTTTGGGCTCGAACGTTACAATGGGATCGGCGGGTTTCAAACTGAGGATCAACATGGCAATGAATTGCGGCAGGATGGAGAAATCCTGTTTCCTGGCGATGCGAAACCGACTGCATATCAAACATCGGCGGAAATGATGAATCTGCTTGCAGGGAGTGACCGTGTCAAGGAATGTCTGACTCGGAAAGTGGGCCAGTTTCTATTAGGCCGGCCGCTGAACTTAAGCGATGCTGCGAGTCTGCGGGAGATTCACGAAGCTTCACAAAAGAGCGGCGGCACTTACCAGAGTTTGGTTACTGCGATTGTGCTCAGTGACCTCGTTCGCAAAACGCAAACCGAACGGGAACCCGACCAGTGACCTCGTGCCAACAATTTTTACGTGACTGGTCATGGAAGGCTTTTTGCTGAAATTCAGTTGTCGGATCAATTCTGTTAGTCTAGTGAAATACGACGCTGTGTCGGTTTTGGTGCTTCAGCCCTACTTACCCTGATTTTTTTTACAGCGATGAAACAGACCCAAATTCACCGTCGAACGATGCTCCGTGGAGTGAGTGGTGTCTTGATTGGTTTGCCGCTACTTGAGGAAATGCTTCCTCCCGCAGTGGCTGCGGCTGAACCACAAGTTCCGGTGCGAGCATTCAATGTGTTTTTTGGACTTGGGATTCCTGCACCGCTTCAAACGGAGGGGTTTGACGGAGTCCTGGAGCCACTTAAACCGCTGAGCGAGAAACTGCTGATCATGAAGAATGTTGATCAGTTGCGTTGTGATGAATCCGGTATTAATGCACATTTCGATGGTGCGAGCGGAGCATTTACCGCTACCCCACCAGATGGCGAAGCAAAATCAGGTGGCGCTTCGATCGATCAGGTGATTCGAAAAAGTTGCCATCCAGATGGAATGCCACCGGGAATGGTGCCGACATTGATTGGTGGAACTTTTTTTCGGCGCAGTCGCGTCAGTCGTTATGTGCATAGTTACAACGAAGATGGGACGGTGGCGGCGACTATTCAAGAAAAACCACGCGACCTTTTTAATCGTGTTTTTGGCGTGGTTGAGGGAACCGGTGATTCAGGTGATGCAAGGAAACAGCGTTTAAGGCGAAGTGTACTCGACTCGGTTGTAGAACAGTATCGTTATTATGCCGGGAAGGAATCCCCGTTGGGCACTGTCTCGCGAGGACGGGTGGCAGATCACTTGGAGCGGATTCGAGAGTTTGAGCAGCGGGCGTTCGAGATGGAAGATGCTGGCCCGAATTCACCGCCAATACCACCGAGGTCTGCGCTCGCACATGGTGGTCACGCCGACCCGGGCGGCGAGGGGATCGATATGAAGATTGATGACCTCGTGAAGGAGTGGCGTTTGATGGCGGATCTGTACGCGATCGCGGTCGAATTGGATCGTGCAAGGTTTGGGTCAGTTACGTTTTTGGCCGCCGGTGAGCGACTTCGAGTTACTGGGGACTACCAGTACAACGGTAAGCGTGTGCACTTATTTGACGACGCAAAACAATTGAACAAGAGTGGATCAGGGGGATGCAGTCACGAGTGGTGGCACAAGTTCAAACCCGAGAATGAAAATAAGCAACTGCGAGCCCATGCTCATATGAAAATGCGGGAAGTTGCCTACTTTCTGAGCCAACTCGATGCCGTTCAGGAACCCAATGGAAAATCGATTCTTGAGAATTCCTGTATTACCATTTCAACCGAGTCGGGTGATGGTCGACACTCCGATGTGAAACGGGAACTGTCCGGTGTATTTCACGCAATTTCAGGAGCCAATGGCCGGTTCAAAACCGGTCAAATCTTAGATGTCGGGAGAGAGGGGATCGATGTCTATAATACAATGCTGGAGGCCTACCAAACCGAGCGGCGTCTTGGCCCCGATGATCGGGAGTACCGTCGAGTGGATGGGATCTTGGCCTGATTGTTAACCCAAAAATATGTTGGAGCGCGAGGCCGGTGTTAAAACTAGATGGCGTTGAGCGCACAAAGCCGGTCGTGAGTAGCATCACTGCTCAGATGTGGTAGCCTCAGACGCTGCTTGCCATGAGTTGGCGTCTCCCTTGGAATGTATGGGATGTTGCTTCAGCGTGTTAGCCGAATCTCGCAAGCAATGCCCGTTCCTCTGCAAGTCACGATTTCATTTTTAGTTTGAAGATCACCTATGCTTTTCCAACCATTTCGCTTTAATGTTTTTGTCGCCCTG
>DOPG01000062.1:38202-45039 GCA_003513555.1 Rhodopirellula sp.
GGCGTGGTCCTGCGCGGACTTGGTTGCTCAGGACAAAAAGATGAATGTCGTCTTTGTTCTTTGTGATGACCATCGGTTTGATTGCCTCGGGGCTGCAGGGCATCCCTTTTTGGAAACCCCGCATATTGATGCATTGGCATCGCAAGGGGCGATGCTGACGCACACATATGTCACGACATCACTGTGTTCACCCAGTCGTGCATCGATCTTGACTGGTCAATACGCTCACAATCACCGTGTCGTTGACAATTATCACCCAGTAGACCCCAGTCTGGTCTTCTTTCCTCAGCAGATGCAGAAATCTGGCTACGAAACTGCTTTCATTGGCAAGTGGCACATGGGAGGTGACATTGATGATCGTCAGCGCGGGTTTGATCACTGGGTGGCATTCAAAGGGCAAGGTACCTATTGGCCTGATGGGCATGGCACGACACGGGAAGTTCCGCAGACCACCTACGACGGGTTCAATGTGAATGGGCGACGCGTTCCACAAAAAGGTTACATCACCGATGAATTGACCGACTATGCCATCGACTGGTTGGATGAACGCGAATCAGACAAGCCATTTTTCATGTATGTGAGTCATAAAGCAGTTCATGCTGATTTTGTACCCGCGGATCGTCATCGAGGAAGATATGACAATGCCGTGTTGCCCATTCGAACTCCTACCGTTGCGGAAATGGAAAAGGGAAATCTGCCGATGTGGGTTCGTAATCAACGTAATAGCAGGCACGGGGCAGACTTTGGCTACAACATCGAAAAATTTTCTCCCGAGGTTTATTACCGTCGCTATTGTGAATCTTTGCTCGCGGTTGACGATAGTGTGGGACGTTTGACAAAGTACCTCACTGACCGGGAACTCTTGGACAATACGCTGTTCGTTTATATGGGGGATAATGGATTTCAGTTCGGCGATCATGGACTGATCGACAAACGCACTGCTTACGAGGCTAGCGCAAAGGTCCCATTGCTCATGATGGCAAAGGGGAAGATCCCTGCGGGGCTGCGGTTCGCGGGGCTGGTGGGCAACATTGACCTGGCACCCACCATTCTTGAAGCGACCTCGTCGCAACCCATGAAAAATGTCGACGGGCAGAGTTTCTGGTCCGCCTTATGTTCTGCGGATCCTTCGCAATTGAAACGGCCTGATTTGCTGTACGAGTATTATTGGGAACGCAATTATCCCCACACGCCGACGCTGCACGCCATCATTGGTGGGCGATGGAAGTACATTCGCTGTCACGGCCTCTGGGATCGGGACGAACTTTATGATCTGGAACAAGATCCGGCAGAGATGAATAATCTGATCGACCGACCTGAGCAGGCAGAGCGAATCGGCCTGTTGAACAAGAGGCTTTGGGAATTGCTGTTCGAAAGCGATGGACGAGAAATTCCGCTGTTGGAAGATCGAGGCCCGCGGTTTCCATGGCGACATCCTCAGGAGTCACTTAAGGCGGACTTTCCCCGCGAGTATTTCCGCCGAAATGAGGATGGACGGGAGAAGTAGCGGTGCAGCTGGCTTGGATGCACAGCTGGCTTGGATGCACTGGGGGCACCGCTGTGCTGACCCTACCGACGAAATAATAACCACCAAAGGGTCGTCCCCAAGCCTACGACTGCTGCATTGAAAATCCAAATGCACCACACGCGGCGTTGCGTAGCTGGGTTCCGGTAGATGGCTGGATCGAGTTTCAGTAGCAAGTAGATCGAATAAAAGTTGAGTACAGGTGGGAACAGCAACAGACCCACGATGGCAGACCGCGCACAGCGTGACAGCGATTCTGCTTGACTTTCCTCATCCTCATCGTGGTGGTCGGGTAGGGGGGCTGAACGAGTCGTCTTTCGCTTTTTGTCGAAGAGCGATTGGTTTTCGTTTTTGTTATTAGTTTCCGTACCCAGCAGAGTTTGGTCTGGTCGTCCTGCTATTCCAAAAAGCGACTTCCCTCGGATTTCTTTTTCGCCGTGGGCTAGATTTGCGGGGTGATTATTCGTCGCTTCCTCATGCATTTTGTTGCATGACCAACAAACATCAAATGTTGGCTCATTTTGTTCATGGCACCTGCAGCAGATCCATGATTCAGCTTGTGTCGCACGAAGGTGATCCAGTTTTAGCAGAGTGTCAGCACGCTCAAAATCAGAGTGTTCAACCTCAACTCGCACGGGTCGAGAAGTAGGCGCGCCGCCGAGACTCAAGGCAACATTTGGATCCGTTCCCGTAATCAGCACAGGTATTTTTTCCGTCGCAAGTCGAATGCGAATGGTTTGCGCTTCGAACTGGTCCGCGCACTCTCGCAACACTGCAAACTTGTCACTCACGTAAGCACCATTTGAATCTTGTTGAATTCCATGTTTTGACAAGCCAGCCAACATCGAATTCATCCGTTGCAGATGATCTGGCCGTTCAGGTTAGTTGCTTTCACAGCAAAAACCATCTGCGTTAATTCAACCTCTTTGGATTTGCTCGGGGAAGTGAATCACATCATGGCTTCTTTTCTTTCAGAATTACGCTGATTTCTGCAAGGCTTCCGGCAATACGGAACATGACGATGGACGCTTCGCAAGCAACGCGTAACAGGAGTGTACCGCAGAAAATTGCCAGTACATAAACGAAGTAACGTGCAGCCGGAAAACTTAACAGTGGTTTTCCTCCCAGTGGCTCAAACTGCCAGCTACTGGTGGTTTTGTCGGTTGCCATTTCGGCATTGAGTTCCGGACTGAAGAAATGGTCAAAGCCAAGACGCACTACCATCAATAGCGCGGTAGCAATACCAATGACCCAGAGGAGTTTTACGATCCACGGTGTGATGAAGAATCGGAATTTGAGATCGAAGAGGGCAAAGAAGGCATCTGGGAGCGTTCGCGGGACAAGCAGTTTGTCTTCCTGCCAGTTTCTGATGGAAATACCTCGCTTGATGGAGCTACTCTTCGCTGGAACTTGGTTCTCAGCTAGGTGAGATTTACCCGTGTTTTCTGGTGAGTTTGTGTTTGGTGTTCCAGCTTGATTAGCACCTCGGGGTAGCGTGCGCTGGAAAATGCTTTTAGCGCTTGAGGCTGGGGGAGAGGTATCTGCGGGCGTTGGTGGGTGCGTGGGTAACGTTTCACTGGTGGGCTTCGTTAAAGCGGTTGATGCAGTGGTGTTTTGCGATGTGGCAACTCGCTGTGTTTCCGAAATGGGAACTGTTTGAGGTAGCACCTGTGCGATGTTCGCCACACGTGTGGCAATGATCCACTGATCGCGTGTGTGCTTGGAATGACGCAACATCGTGTCGGTTGCGATATTGCCAGATCGAGCTGCTGTGAGGAGGTCCTCTAGCTCGAAGGGCCCATGCTCAATATTGTCGCGATGCTTAAGAGACCATCCTGATTCTTTTTTACTCATGGTGAGTCGTTACCTGCTTTGCTGACAATTATTTTCAACTCTGCAGTAGAACATTGAGGTGTCGTTCACGTCATTGCTTGGGTAAAAACGCAACACAACTTTGGGTTCCCACGACGAGAGCGGAGTGTAATGGTTTAGCTTGAAAAAATTTGGGTTAAGTCACCAAAGCATGCAAACGCGCGCCTCTCGTTGCTGTTTCGCACTCGGTGATCCACTTCTTCAGGCGTCTGGTGCTGGGGATTCGTCGCCCACGCAATTGCTGTCTTCCTTGAGTGCTTTCGGCAAATCGCTCTAAGTCGCGATGCAATCGCGCTGGTGATTCCATGGCTAAGCCACGCACACTTCTGCGGTGAATGCTGATGAGTAGTAATGCGTCTCTCGGCATCATTCCTGGGACCGAGGCTGAAAAACGGATCGCTCGTCGATACTGCTTAAGTACCTTTAACGCTTTTTTGGGAGCGCCAAATCGGGCAGCGAGTTTGGGCAGGTCAGCTGTTGCTAGATCACCCGTGGTTGTGATCCCCATGCTATTGAGGCGTCGACATCGTTGGGGACTACAAACTTTCGCGTGCTGCAATTGCATGGACAGTAGACGCTCACGATGGTGTGGCAACGATCTGGCATTCTTGAGAATTGCCGGGTTCAAAGCCGATCGCGAATTGTTCGGTTTGGAATTTTCAACCGCAGCATAGAGAACCACGTTGTCCGGTTCTGGATCAATGACGGTTGGTTCTTGGCGTCCGAACGAGAATAGTTTTCGAAGTTGACGCAACATGGAGATCACCTGTGGAGTGGAAGGTAGATAAGACACTCGACATCTCGATCTTTAACCAAGTTTGCCCAAACAAAGCGAGATCGCTTTTTTTCGATAAGGTTTCCTGCGTGGTTTCGATCCCGTCAATTTCTCAAGTTCAAGGTATTCGCATCAGGGGAAATGATTGCAGCTAGCAATCTTATTGATCGAAACTTGTTCTCGAAGCAGGGGCGTCTGACGCAGACTCTCCCCACCACGAGCTACCGCGGTTCCAAATTTCCTCTGGTACGTCATTGGGAGATTGCAGAAGGTCATTTTCTCGCCAAGCTCCACCCGTGATGGATGCCAAGGCGTCCTCCACTTCTCCTAGTCGTTCCACGGATTCGCGGGCATTGGACTCATCCTCGAACCACGCCCAGCCCAAGATTGGTGATGCGGGCGATTCTTGTTGAGCGATTTCGTTATGCTCGACTTTGGGGTCTTGTCGTTTTGGTTGCTCAACGTAGATGACATTTGCTGCATGATCCGGTGCCTGCAATGCAACTGGCTTCTGCTCGGCGGTTTCCTCGGCGGTTTCCTCGGTAAGTTCCTTGAGCACTGGCTCTTCAGCTATCGGTTCTTTGATGTTCTCTTCTTCGGCAACGACTTCTTCTTCTGCTGCTTCAGCGTCTTCCTGTTCTGGCTCAGGTTCGATAATGGTGGCTCTTCCAGGCGTCCCCTGTGCTGGCATCATTCGAACCTGTACCTCGATGTCTTCGAAAATGTCGACGATATGTTGGTGGCAGGTGAACATCATTACTTGATGTCCGAGTTCGGCAAAGGTCTGAAGTGTTCTTGCTGCACAGACTGCTCGATCCCGATCAAAGTTGACCAGTACATCGTCCAAGACAAGCGGGAGCATGACACCGCGGCGTGAGTAGGCTGCGGCGAGCGATAGTCTTAGTGCGATGAACACAGCCTCACGCGTTCCGCGACTGAGTACTTCCAATGAGATGGATTTGTTTTCGGCATCGCCAATTTTAAGTTGATTCGTGCCTAGTGGTGTCCAGACGCGGGTGTATTTCCCATCAGTCAATTGACTGAGGAATGTTGATGCTTCGCGAAGTGTTTCCGGTTGGCGTTCTCGTTCAAAGGTGTTGCAAACATCTTCAAGCAGGCAGCTTGCCATTGATAGGGTCTGCCATCGCCGGGCAGCAGATTCGATCCGGCGTTCGATACAACCGAGTTCTAATTGTGCCACGGTTAGCCTGGAATCCTCTCCCAGTTGTTTCATCTCCTGTGAGATTTGTCCTTGCTGTGTGCGTAGTTGGCCCACTCTTGTTTCGGTTTCATTTATGTTGGTCGTGAGCGCTTCCCAACGCCTGTCAAGATCAGCGGCTGATGCTTCTTCCATCACGGACTCAACGTCTTCGTACGCAACATGATTACCAATCATGGATTTAATCTGATTGTCCAGATCTTCATGCTGCCGATTCATTTCAACCAACTGCGCCTTCCGGTCAACCATTTGGTAGAACTGTTCGGGAGTGGCGACTCCACACTTGGCCCACAGGGCTCGGCGTTGTTGTTCACCTCGCTCTATGGCTCGGTTGTGCCCACTTTGTTGCCGCTTCAGTTGTGTGTCCTGATCTTTGAGTTCCCGGCGGCGTTTGATCCAGTGATGCTGTCGGGATAACTCGCTTTGCAGATGATAAAGTTTTTCCAGTGGTGTGTTGTGGGGAACGTGCGGCTTGTTTCGTTGCAGTTCGGTCCCGTCACTCTCGTCCTGCCCACTGCTTTCGGAGTCATCCTCTGAGGTGACCTCGCAGTAAAGCGCTTCGATTCGTTTGGCGATTGCTTGGCGCTCGCGGCGGCGTTGATCTTTTTCGCTCAGCAGTTCATCGAGTCTTCGACGACTGTTTTGCATTGCTTCATAGCCATTGCTGAGGCTTCTGACGCTTGCAGGCGACATGGAGTCGCTCAGTCCAAGTTGATCAAGAGTGGCAGCCCACGCACGTTTTGCGTCTCGGAGCCCCTCAACAGCGGTGGCTGCTCGTTCCTGAGCTGCTTTGTAGGACTGTAGTGCGGATTCATGATGGTGGTAGGTGGGTAACGCAGCTTCGAGTTCCGTGATCAGGTTCTGAGTGTCACGGACTCGTAATTCCAACGATTCGCTTGTCGTCGGTAAGGTCGAATCAATATCATTGCGTTCTGATTCGACTTCACGAATCTGTCGCCGAAGTGCATCAATTTGCCGTTCGCAGTCTTCGCGGTCGCGTGAGGTTGTCCTTTGACCATTTTCCCTACCAAAATAATAGGTCAGCAAACTCATGAATCCGAACAGGATGCAGAGCATGCCCCACGTGGGGTCAGGGCTAGAAACTAGCCATGTGATTCCGAAGACGTTCGCCATGCCGTAGATCAAGCCCAGGCAGCCCACGATGAAAGGCACGCCTAGAAGTACCAACCGGTCGACTGGCAGGGCTTCGGCTGTTGTCAGGTCAACGGTTTCCTTTTCAAGATCGCGATAGTGCCTTTTCAGTTTCTCAAGGTGCTCGCCAAGCTGCATGCGGTGTCGAAGCGTTGCGATCACTTCTGTGTTTTGGCGGATTGCCTGCTGTAGGTTGGTCGCGTTTGCCCGTTCCAAGGTTTCCTGCAGGGATTCAGCAAGTTTGTCGGATTTTTCCTTGTAATTTGCCGCGTCTGTTCGGGCCTGTTTCAGCAA
>DOPG01000037.1:0-260 GCA_003513555.1 Rhodopirellula sp.
TGTTCGCTGACTGACCAACCGCGACGCTTGCCGTTCTTACTGACCGCAGCTTGAAGGCCGATCTCCCACGGTCTCTTGTTCTGCTTCAGCCGGGGCATCGAAGAAGAATGGGCCTAAAACTGGGCCTAAAACTACTCTCCGCAACTCTCCTGCGCAACTGACAATTATCCAGAACTCCTGTGCTGGAATGGGTTCTGGTTCAGATCGCCTGGCATGACTGAAGCTGCTTGAGTCTTATCACCCAAATGACTGCATGGGGC
>DOPG01000037.1:354-3508 GCA_003513555.1 Rhodopirellula sp.
TCGGGATAAAACTTCTCTCCGCGACTCTCTAGCGCAACTGACAGCTATCTATAACTGCTGTGCTGGAGAGGCTTTCTCCTGAAACGCGTTGCGCTGACTGGGCTGATTTCAGTGCTATCACCCAAATGACTGCATGGGGCCTGGAAGGGCCCTTCAACCATTGCAAACAAAGGCGGTCTCAGGGATTCGCCGTGTTGCCAAAAATCAGCCCGTTGACAAAACGTTGACAACGATCAAGAAGATCAGCTCGCGTTGACAACAGGAGATGCGTAACCGCAGCGCTGTGGCTATCGGTTGGACCTGAACCGCTGGCTGACCATGAGCCGCTTTCCAGTCTTTTATTGCGCGATGCCTGATGTCGATGTAAGCGATAGTATCCCTCCACTTGATGCGACCGATGCCTTCGAGGTCGAGCAACTGATGCAACAGCGTTACCCCGGTTCCATCACAGCCTCACTAAGCCTATGCATCACCGATCAGGACGAGATCCGGCGGTTGTTCATGGACTGGCTTGCGAAGGTCTGATCAACCCTGTCGATGCGCCGGTCTCGAAGCCACACTCCCCTCCCTAGCTCGCAATCCCGTCAACGTTGAACGCTTGGCACCGGGACAGATTGATCACAGTTGAGATGCGGTTAGGCACGCCGTGAGTAAGGCCGATGCAATGTTGCTAACCGCCTCTCCGCTCGGCGATGTCGCACCTGCTCATCGCCCCGGGCCCCAGGACCGCGAATCTGCTGATGTCATGATCCATCCAGTTCCGGTGCCAGGCAGTAAGCAAATCCTTCCGCAATTGTTTGACCCTAGGAGCCGTATGGCTTCCTCCGGCACGGTTGATCGTTAGCCCGTCAAGTGTCGACTCTGATCCGGTTTTCGTTAACGATGACCGATTCGTGGGAGCTCTTCATCGTTTCTGACCAGGTGAGCTTGAGGTCGTCTCCGTAATTGTTGGACTTCTGCGTGACGGCCCACTGAGAGGCCAAGCCCGCCAAGTGTTTCTTCCGAATTCCAGGTGTGTGATGGCCCTGCTGGGAATTTGGCCAGAATGAAGGTGAAGGGCTGTTCGCGTGATCGCAATCGGTTGACCCTGAACGCGGAAGATCTAATCTGTGACTTCATGGATTGATAAAACCCCTGTCATTCCTGGCTTCCGCAACCTCCTTTAACCATGGCTGATACCCAAATGTCTCATGCGGGCTGTATGGCCCTTCTTTAAGGGTCAGCCAGCCTGTCAATCCTTGATGAATCGTTCCTTCTCACTGATTTCTATGTCTACAGGGGTGTCGGCTAGGGGGCCAGGGAAATCTCTCTTTGAAACAATGGGGAAAGAAGAAAGCTTTAAGGCGCAATGAAAAGTCTTCTATGGGCTCTCTGTCTTGCAAGTTGTCTGGGATGTGTAGCGCAGGCTCAAACCTTTGAGGAAATCGCTGAAACACACAAAAAATGTAAAGATATTATCGAGAACTTGGGTGATAGCGGGCAATATGAAAAAGGTAAATTCCACGCCAGAGCGTGGCAGGCAGCTTTAAAAATGAAAGGCTGGACTGAAGACGAAAAAATATATCTTGACACTTCTCGGTTCGCGTCGCGGCACGGAGATGGAGGGATGACGGCTGCTGCTCAATTGCTTATTGCCATGATGTATGCAAAAATGAATACGGAGTCATTTAATATCAAGGGTAAAACCAATTCCTGCCTGATGGGTGAGTTTAGTATTTATAAATCGCGTGATTGGTCCGCAGTTCACAAAGGTTTCACTGAGAATTTATCTCCGGATTTGAGGAGCCTGTATTTCTCCCTGCCTGCTCGATGATTTATGATATAATTTTAACACTGTAGTCATTGTACTTGCGCCAGTATTCAGTAATGCTGTGCGCTGTTTTGATTCGGCTTGCGAGGCCTGAGTGTGACTTCAGCTTATTATTTCTGCCTCGCTTTTGGTTGGTTTGGCAGTTGCGTTCTTATTGGTTTTGTCCAGAGAAAGTCAATTGATATGGTTCACACGTTTTGGTGGGAAGAGATTTAGTCGCTAACTGGTGAATAATGGAGCTTCGCTCCTGACCAGCCACCCAACCAGCCCCTCCACCCCAGGTGAGGGACCATCCAACCTCTGTCATCCAAGGTTGCACAGTTTGATCGCTTGGGACGATGCTGCTTGGCGATCTGGTTGATCCGGATCGCTTTGAACGGTCGCGCCACTCAGTAGGCTGAACGTTGGTGTACCGAACGAGCGAAGGAATGGCCGCTGATCAAGCGCTTCTCAAAGAAGTCGCATTGGAGCTGTGGAACACGACGAAAAAACTGCGGCCGGGGCTTCCGAAAGCGCCCCGCGCTCAGCTGGTGCTCAAAGCTCTGATGATCATTGGTGATGTCAGTGATCAATTGGAAGCTGCCATGGTTCTTGGCCTGATCGCTGAGCAGGAGCCGGATGATGAAAGCAAGCCGCTGGATGAAGGCGAGGACAAGACTGTTGAGCAAGAAGCGACTGATGGCAGCCGCTCGACGCCGCGGGTTGTGCGCAAGCGCTCTGGGTCCCGCTGAAGCCATCTCTCCTCCACCCGGCCCAGTTCCGGGTGGTTGGTTTAGCTCAGCTGACCACGACTGAGATCCTGAAGGTCAACGTCGCCATAAAAAAGATCCAGATCATCGCCATAGCGCTTAACGACGAGTTGGACGAGACCTGGGTCAGCAAAATACTGGCTTACATCACTATGGTCGTCGCTCCGGCGACGATTCTTTTCAGGGAGGTTTCCCAGTGATGGAAGCCGCTCTCGCTTCATGCGTGTTTCGAGTTGCTGCCAATCGGTCGACATGGTTTCCAGTCGGCCGATGAAATTGGGTATGAGTTGCCCATCCAGGCAAAGAATGCTGGTTTGGGGAAGCAAATGCACATCCATTGCAGCATCCACTGTCCCTTCAATGCACTCCAGAAAGGCAGGAAAGCCCATGTTGTGGCTGAGTCCCATGGCTTGCATTGGTCCTGGAACGTCATCCAATTCCAGAATCTTGTTGTTGTATGCCGAGACCAGTCGATCGAAAGGGTTGCGCACGAAGCTGAAGCTGAAGTGCGTGCCGCGACGCATACGTGCGGAGTATTTATCCGTCATGGATGTTTCTCCATGGGTGCCCTTGCTCCAGAAAGCATCTGAGGTTG